>JAZDHK010000042.1:0-36360 GCA_043806035.1 archaeon | reverse complement strand
AAGTGTTTCAAGTGCAGCTCTGTCTCTATCTTAATCTTAACTGAACGTGCCACAGTATATACCCAGTATATACTAAGTATAAATATTTTTCGGTTTTCACAAAACTACTCACGAGAAGTTAATCAGTTACGGAGATACTGCTAGAACACCATCTGTGCCACGTACACACAATAGAGTATGATGAGAATGACTCCCTCATAACGATGGATGACAAAATTTCTCCGCATCAACGGATAGAGGATGACGGCTATTGCGAAAAGCACAGGCAAATCTATGAATAGCACCGTTCGGGGAACGGCAATGGGAGAAAGCAGGCAGATAATCCCCAGAATGCCGAGCATATTGAACATGGCACTCCCTAACAACGTCCCCAGCTCGAGATCCTCATGATGCTTCAATGCAGACACAATGCCCGTAACGAGTTCAGGAAGAGTGGTGCCTATACTCACTAAAGTCATGCCGATGAGCAGTTCAGGCACATGCAGGGCATGCGCGAAGGCGAGCGCCGTCTCCACCATAAAGTGCGCGCCAACAGCAACGATGATCGCTCCCACAAGGATGAAAAACACATAATGGCGGTTCTTCTTTCCTCTGATGATGAGCAATTCCGTAAGTTCAATGTCCACTATTCTTTGGTCGTCGTAACGGTTTTGTTTCGAGACGATGAACGTGTTGGCGAGGTACACGATGAGAAAGACGAGCAAGAGTACCCCGTCCAGCCCTCCCAGAATACCATCCATGCTGAGGAGAAAGACCAGCATGATGCCCAAGATGAGGAAGGGAATCTCGTTCTGCAACGTGCTGATGTGAATCTTGATGGGTGCTATGCAGGCGGCAATGCCCAACACCAACGAAAGCACGGCTATGCTCGCACCCAACAGATTGCCCAGACTAAGATTGGGAACGTGATTTATCTCTGAGACAATGCCGATGAACAATTCAGGGATGCTCGTGCCAATGGCAACAAACGTCAACCCAACCACGAGTGCGGAAATGCCGAGCTTCCTCGCGAGAGAGGCGCTGTTGTCAACAAGATAATTAGCGCCGACATAGAGGCAGAACATGGAAAAGCAGAACAGGAGTATGGTGAGGAGCATGGCCTGCTCGTGCGAAGTATATTTAAATACTTAGTGCTTCATTTCGGCGTGGCAGCACGGTCTGCTGGAGGCGTATGTGTGAAATCAGCACTCGTCCTTGCCCTTGGCACCTGTCTCATCATTTCCTGTTCAGAGAAAGTGATGAAATCTCCGGGCATTGATGCTCATGTCGCCGTAAGCGTTGCGGAAGAAGTCCCTGCAGGCATCGACGTTCCCATCAACGTGCATGTGGAAGGAGAGCTCGTGTCTGACAGCATCAGGATGTACGTGCAGAATGAGTATGTGCATAGCCTGTATCCTGAGCAGGAAGTGCAGGATCTTTCATACAATTACGCATTCTATGATACGGGCATAGTGACACACGTGAAGGCAGAAGCATATCTTCCCGGAAACGGTGTTGTCCTTGATGAGGTGTTGACGAGAGCACGAGAAGTGTACGTTACCCTGCAGCTGCCTGACACGCTCGACAGGACAGCAGTGCTTGAAGCACGTATCAGTCCTGCACGGCTATTCAGCAATCTGCGCTTGTCAACAGATGGTCTTGATACGACGATTGCTCTGCCCGCAACGCAAGAGTACATTGCGAGAGTAACGCACACCTTCCCTGCTGCAGGCTATGCGTACGTCGAGGCGCGAGGAGAGCTGAACATGGGAGCGCTCGTCATCGACTTCCAGCGCGTGTACGTACGATAACACCACCCCAAACAACATATTCACTATTGAGTAATAACAAAATTTATAAAGAGGAGTTGTGTATATTTTGAGTATGCGCGCGAAAAACCTGCTCAAAACGGCACTCGCCACAGCGGTAGCTGGCAGCATCATCATCGGCTGCGACAAAACGCCCACAAAACCAGAAGAACCAACTCCCACCGTGAACATGCAGCTCACCCTCGAAGACGAAGTGCCCTACGACATCCCCGTCGAACACTACCTGCACGTCGACGGCAATGTAGTCCTTGACTCCATCAACCTCACGTATCAGGAACTGCCTGACGGCGTCCTCAAACCAGAGCAGGAAACCGAGGACTTCACTCTCGAATACCAGTTCACGGACACGACCCGACCAACATTGGTTACTGCAGACGGTTACCTCAACGGAGACTTGTTCATACGCGCCAGGGATACGACACGAGCACGCTGCTTCTTCCTCCGCGTAGACGCTCCTGACTCAGTGGGTGAAGGCCTAGAAGCCCTGCTCTCAGCAACGGTCATTCCCGCAGCATTCTTCAGGACGCTACGGCTCACGACAGAAGGACTTGACACTACAGTCAACGTTCCCCAGCATCAATTAACGTTCACCCTGCAAGTCCCTCACCAGTATGCAACGGCAGGAGACTATACCGTCCAAGCCCGCGCAAGATTCCGCTTGTGCAGCAGAGAAATCATCGTGCAAAGGCCAATCCACGTCTATCCTATTGTTCAGCCTGGAGAAATAAGGGGATCGCTCGACATCAATCCCTCAACAGGGGTCTGGCCATTGCAGACAGAAGCAAGAATCATTGCCTACCCGCAAAATCTCATTGCATCATTGCGATTCAACAAAGGAGAAGGCCCTGACACCGTCATCGTACACCCGGACAGCCTCACCATCATTCCCCTCCTGTACGGCAGCAGGGGAGAATACCTTGCACGAGCAACCATCGTCGGACAGGACTCAAGCATCATCCTGACACAGCCCGTGCAGGCAGTGAATGCACAGCACTACCTCAACTTCCTCGTTGACCCTGCTGAAGGCACAGAACCCTTACTTGCAAACATACTCGCCAGCTTCGGCACAACACTAGGCCATGATTCCCTCATCCAACGGCTGAACGTTGACTTTAGCGACGGCACAGACACCACTATTAACAATCCGCAGAGCCCGTTCAGCATCAACAGAACATACATGAACGGAGAATATCTCCTGCGCGCAATCCTCACCGCGAGAGACACCATCATCACGCAGGAACAGCCACTCCACGTCAGCACCATCCCCCCCATTACGTACAACGCAAGCCTCACCGTCACCCCCAACATAGGGAATGCTCCCCTCGTCACGAACGCAAACATCCAAGTACAAAGCTCACGACCAGACACCCTCTCCATACTCTACAACAAAGGCTTCGGACCGGACACCTCGTTTTGTTTGGTGACGCCAGCAAACATCCTCATTCCCGCAACGTACGACATCGGCAACTTCCTTGCCAGCGCGAGCATCCAAGGCAAGGACTCCCTCATCATCCTCGAACAGCCCATACAGTCAAGAAACACCCCTCCACAAATGACCCTGCCCACAAGGACAGCGTACGAGGACAGCAGCATGCAAAGCGTTGACCTCGATGCAGTCACATCAGATGCGCAATCACCCGACTCCCTGCTCACCTTCGCAATACAGTCACAGAACGGACCCGCAACGGCATCACTAGACAATCACGTGCTGCGCTTTGCACTGCAGCCAGACGCTTCAGGGCCAGGCAATGTTTCTTTACGCGTCACTGACCCGCACGGCGCGTTCACAGACAGAACGCTCAACTATAACGTCTTGCCAATGACGGATTTACGCATCAGCATCGCCGACCTCGAGACACTCGAACCTCTATCCAATGGCATCGTTACTATCAACGGGCAGGATTACCTTTTTGGCGATATGCTGCACACGCAAGTATTGCCAGGCGGCATCATTCCCGTCAGGGCAGTGCACACGCTCAACAACAACGTGCAGAGCTTCGAAAGAACCGCAGACATCAATACCGCTTCTGATCGTGACACGACCATCCTCGTATCAACATATGATGCGCTGCAAGAGCAAAACATATCTCCATTTAGATATTGGCGATTTATTGCAGAAGCAAGAAACGTGCCAATCCCATCTAATCCATCTTGGTTTGGTCTTGCAAAGATAAATTTCTCCAACGCAAACCAGGGCTTCGAGAACGGCGGGTACACGTGGTGGATCGGGAAGACGAACCCAAACAATGGCCTGCAATGGACTGACCAAGAACAAATACTGCAAGAAAATCTCGTCCTCAACGAAATAAACAGCAACATCATCCATCCCTGGGCCAGGCCAACTTCGCACAGAGCGACACTGCAGGACAGCAGCTATTACATCGAAGGATACGGAACAACCCACGATGGATTACTACCTAGCTACAAATCACTAACCATGTCATTCATCGCCACGTACGATAGAAATTTCGACGGTATTCTTGAATCAGCATATATGGAAATAGTACAATACTTGCCACAAAATCACATAATTGCAGAAAATTTAAGCGCACTTGCATTCCCTAACGAAGTCGGCACTGTAGACTCAACACTCACACCCTATGAAACAGTACTCCACCAACAGAGCCAGAGGTCCACCATGTCCCGCGCGGACATCAAGGCGTTGAACGAAGCGATCAACCTGCCGGACGCGGAAGCGCTGGACAGGGCGTATCATATCAGGCAGTGACGGGACTTCTTGGCGAGAAATTTATAAGCGAGAAAGTTTTCTTGACGTAGCATGGATAAAGAAACTGCGCTTGTCGTCTTCCAAGATAAGAAGATCAGGAGAGTCTGGCACAAAGATGCCTGGTGGTTTTCAGTGGTTGACATTGTTGGCGCTCTTAGCAGGAGCGAAGATGCCCGTAATTATTGGAAAGTCCTCAAGCACAGACTGGGCAAGGAGGGAAGCGAGGTGGTTACAAAATGTAACCAGCTCAAACTGCCCTCTTCGGATGGCAAGCAGTACTTCACTGACTGCGCCAATACCGAGGTGCTTTTCAGGATAGTGCAAGCAATACCTTCAAAGAATGCAGAGCCATTTAAGTTGTGGCTGGCCAGAGTCGGCCATGAACGTGTTGAGGAAATACAGAACCCCGAGCTTGCGCAAGCGAGAATGAAGGAGTTGTACAGGGAAAAAGGGTATTCTGATGATTGAATAGAGAAAAGAGTCAGAGGCATCGCTGTCAGGCAGGAACTCACCGACGAATGGAAGAAGAGAGGCGTTGAAGAAGACAGGGAATATGCCATCCTCACCAATGAGATAAGCAAGGCAACCTTCGGGAAAACGATCGAGGAGTACAAGAAACACAAAGGCCTGAAACAGCAGAATCTCAGGGATCACATGACTGACCTTGAACTCATCTTCAACATGCTCGGAGAAAGAGTAACAACAGAGATTACAAGAAACAAAGACGCAAAGCAGTTCAAAGACTGCAAGCGCGCCGCCAAATCAGGCGGAGAAGTCGCAGGAAGCGCAAGAAAGGACGCTGAAAAAAGAATAGGCAAAACCATCATTTCTGAAGAAAATTATTTGGCAGAGCCTGAAAGGGAGAAAAGAAAGAGGCTCCCGCGACTCTGAACTAATTCACGCAAATATCAAAGCATTGAACGAAGCGATCAACCTGCCCAACGCGGAAGAATTGGACAGGGCGTATCATATCAGGCAGTAGCTATCTTTTTTCTTATATGCTGCACTTGTTTCTCAGTCAGGGTATCGAGCAGCTTGCGCGTGTGCAACAGCAGTTCGGCAAGCGCCTTGGGATTAAGGTCGACTGGCCTGTTCTTGAGATAGTACTGGTTGTCAATCCTTAGTTCTTTATCGTGAATGAGTTGGTCGGCAAAGCGGAAAGTGATGATGCCTTCTTCCTCAAGGAGGCGGATGATATCAATCGTGCAGGAGTGGATTTCAGCCTTGACACCTAGCTTCATGAGCAGCGCATATGCTGCCAAGTATTCCACATAGTATTTCTGGGTAGCCAGCCACATGTTCGAGCCTGAATTCTTGATGAGGTTCGTCACTCGCAGCGTCTCTTCCGCACTCAAGTAGTATTCTTCTGCCAGATCATCATTGGGTTCGACAAGCTTCATTCCCTGCTTCTTGCACCACTCAATACCCATACAGCACCACCATCGCCTTGTCGTGATTATTGAATATGACGTGTTTCTTTCTCACTTCTTTGATGAATGTCGGAGTCAAGTATTCCTTTGTCGTCTGCACAGGATGTATCTTCACGGAATACGTCATGGAAAAATTCGTCAGTGCCTTCCTGAGTTCTTTGCTTCCGGAGAGTATCAGCAGGTCAATGTCAGAGAATTCATTCTGCGTCACCGCAGAGCCAAACAAGACAATCGTTGCACCTGGAAAGAATCCTGAAAGCGCAGCATACAATCTCGAGAACAGCTGGCTCTTCTCCAAGAAACTGAGCAGGCGTTCCTTCTCGCAAAGGACAAGATACTCTCGAGTCAGAGGCAATTCCCTGTTCAGCGAGTAGAAGAGAAACCTCCCTCTTCTTTCTTCCCTAAGTACCTTTGCACGGACAAAACGCTCAAGATGCTTGCGTACCGTCTGGTGAGGGGTCTTGAACCTGCGTTCGAAATCACCAAGACTCACTTGTTTGTCCACCGCATCAAGGAACATTTCCAAATAGGTATAAAATCTTACCATAGGGTAAGAATAATTACTTATATTTATAAATGTTTTGGCTCCACCTCTCTCCCGAACACTAGCTGTTGTTTTCACACGATCATCTGCAACGTCACTTTGACAACATACCCAGTAATAACGTTTTGCACCAAACATCCACGAATTTTCAGGAAATCCTTTTCAGACAGAGGAAACCCGTAGGATAAAATCATACGTTTGCCGAACGCGGAAGCGCTGGACAGGGCGTATCATATCAGGGAGTAGTATTTCTTAAGGTGCGCGTTTCTTTTTCTGCAGTGTTTTCCCAAGAAAATTATCTGCGGAGACCAAGGGGGTTCCTATCTTTTGCTCGAGTTCCTTTCTCGTGTTGTGCGCGATTTTTCCCCCTTCTTGAGCGGAATCCTTGCACTGACCTAATCCGCGAGAGTCTTTTGCGATAGTGATGTCGGTCGTGGCTTTTTCTCCAACCATCGTCAAGATGAGTTCCCAATCGGTCATGTGGTCTCGTAAATTCTGGTTCTTCTTCTGCAGTCGCTTAAATTCTTTGTACTCACAACTGTTTTTCCAAAGGTTGCTTTGCTGATTTCATTGGTGAGTATTGCAAACTCTTTTTCTTCGACAACACCTCTATTTTTCCACTCACCCGTCAGTTCTTGTCTGATGGCTATTCCTCTCAGGCGCTTGTCAATCCATTCTTTCGGATAGCCTTTGAGTTCGTAATACTCTTTGATCCGGTCTTGCGCAAGCTCGGGATTCTCTATCTCCCGTATGCGATCCTGAGCCAGCTGTGCCAGCCATTGCTTGAATGGTTCGGCTTTCTTTGAGGGTATAGACTGAATGAGTCTGAAAGCATTTTTCGTATGCACACAATCCGTGAACCTCAGTTTTCCATCCTCTGCAGGCAGCTTCAACTGTACCCAAATTGGGGACAGTTCGAGAGCCATGAATTCTCTGTCCTTGACCTTCCCCCAATACTGCCTAGGGGTAGGACTATCGGTGAGGACTCCGACGATATCAACCACTGAATAGAACCATTCACCACTATACCACCTTCTCCTTATTCTCTTATCCTGGAAGACGACCAGTGCAGTATCCTCACGCATGTTCAACCTCCCGAGAAAAGCAGATGTTCATGCTTATAAATCATGCGCATACCTGGCCAGTGGCCAAGGACTATCTGTAGAGAGAAGAAACGTACGACAAAATCGTACCTTTGCCACACATGGCATCAAAGCGACAAACGAAGCGATCAACCTGTCTGACGCGGAAGAATTGGACAGGGCGTATCATATCAGGCAGTGAGACGAACAGAGAAGTGCATGTGTTATTTCTGATAACAAATAAAGATGAAATATTATTTCTTGTTATTAGGTATAACTAACAAGTCTTTTCGTGCAAGCCGTTCTGGAATGAGCATCGGCACGAACACGAACGGCAACTTCCATGCTACGAGAAATGCTTTCGCCTCCTCCAGATGAGGTAGAGGAACGGCGAGAACGTTTGCCGAAAGCTTCATCATGCGCAGCCGCTTCGCGACACCTTCTCTCGATCGTCCATTCAGCGCATAATAGAACCGCGTCCTCATCGTGTTGGAGAGCTGTCCCGTATCATAGAGAAAAAAACCGAACGGACTGAAACCATACCTGGAACAAATTGCCTGCCGATACACCAGACTATACCCTTCGAACAAAATTCCTTCTCGGGCAGGGAACGTGTCATCCATACTCGTCTTTGAAACGACAGCCAAATTGGGCACCACGACCGCTTTTCGGAATGCGTATTCGACATCCTTGTCTATCCTTCCATCAAAGAGCAAGAGAATATCAGTATCTGCAGGCGCGCCCTTCCCTTTGCGCACGGACCCGTAGAGAATGATGTCCTGCACGGCAGGATACTCTTTCACGAAAGCCCTGCATCGTTTAGACAATGCCGTGATGTTCAAGGGCATGCACCACCACCTCGCGCACCCTTCTGCAATCCTCTGCTGAGATGATGCGAGAATACGTGTCTCTATATGTCGTGTACTCCTTGTCGAGCGCGAGATACTCATCAGGAAACGCACGTTCAAGAAGACGAAAACGCTCCGCGTGATCCTTTGGCGTGATGCCGAGCTTCTTCAAGAGCAAGTAATCATGCAGCGCGAACCACGTTTTGAAGTAGAGTATAGTTGCTGACGTATAGTCCTTCATCCGGAACAGCGTATCCGCAGATGCCTTGAACATCAACACGTGGTTCTTTTCATTCATGTTATCTACAATAACAAAGAATGAGTATTTATATCTTCTGGTTATATCACATAACATCTGCTTTTTGAGAACCACCCGCTCAACGAAGCCACAAACCCAGCTCATGCAGAAGAGCTGGACAGGGCGTATCATATCAGACCAAATACGTCCAGGAATCCAGTCCATTCAGAAGAGGTATGAAGCGCATATGTTGACGCTTCAGGGCAGTTCAGGAAAGATAGCGCTTCTTTCCCCTCTAAGATGAGACTGTTTACATCACGCACATTCTCTCCGCGAGATCTCGTTCGGTGATAGTGTTCGCAATTCGTGAAGGATACGTTTCACTTCATCCGCGTCAGGAGGTGGGACGTGCGTGTCTACTGCAATATCAATCAGACGCATTATCGCAGCAAACATGTCGGATGGAAGTATCGGCGAAGCAGTGCAGTACTTGACATGCAATTCACGAGCACGAAGACACAACTCGGGAGTTTTCCCGCCGCTGAGATATTCTTCATAAACGTCCACTACTTCTTTTTTCAGAGTTGACAAATTCATATTGCCATCCTTGCAACCATCATTTATCAATCTTGCTCAAGTTAAGCTGATCTGCATAATAGTCTGCCATTGCCAACTGGTACGAGTCCAAAGGAATGCACTCTTTTTCAGACCCATACGGTTTGACGCTGCCAAACAGGCAATTATCATCAGCACTCCCGTGGATGTGCACTTGAAGACGGGACTGCGGCAAATCAATAATGGTCAACGATTTAGGCAGTTCGGGCGTTATCGAATACATGACTAGCCCGAGGCTTGGTCGTATCAGGTCGTATTTTATCAGTTGTTCCAGTCTTTGCATGTTCTTCCCTCCAATAATCATTTTGTGGTAGCAACATGATTGTCTTCATTATTCTTGCGCAGAATTTTCCGGAAGATTTTCGGACAGATTTAAGAAAAGCACAGGGAGTGACTGGACTTCCTTTCGAAAAGTTATAAGCAAGAACGTTTTCTTAACAAAGCATGGAAACTGCACGCAACCTGCATCGGACCAGTCGACGGTGAAGGGAAAATCATCGTCAGACCACACCCTGATCTATCGTTCAAGGAGATCTCATGAAACTCAGAGAATCCATGTACGTGCTTGAAGAGTATCAGGATACCATACTGTCATCTTTACAGCGACACGGCGCATACGCAGGTTCAAGGTCGACGCGCTCATCAAAGACATCATCCAAGAGATCGTACAGGATTAAGAAAACACCCGAGCCGTCAGAAACCGAGCTTCTGCATCTCTGTTTCATAGTATTTGTGTTTGTCCAGGAACAAGACGAGAAAATAACCTCGTTTCTTTTTTGTCAGAATGGCCCGCAAGTTGCTGCCTATCCTGCGGACAAATCCTATGAGTTCCCTGTTCGTTTTTGATTGTAGAGGATTTGTTTTGCGTGCTTTGCAGTCCTGAATCCAGGCAAGGAGTTCTTGCTGCTGCGTCTCCTTGAGATGCTCAAAACACTTGCCAAAATGCCCGTCGAACGTGATGGGTGATCCGAGCACGTTTTTGATAAGGGATTTGGCGTCTTCAGGTCGCAAGGGACATCACCTGTTCATACGTGTCGATGTAGATAGGCAAGTTCTTTGCCGTCTTGTACTGACGTAGCAGCTTTTTGTAATCAGCGATGTGCTGTTTGAGCTTGCGTTCCACATCGTTCGTGTACTCGAGGAGTAGTGCATTAATAAGCGTATTGGCCAATGCACGCGTGTTTTTCCGGGCAAGTTTTTCCTTGAGCGCGTACAGCTGCTTTGGATTGAGAACAACGCCTCGCGAGTAATATTCTGTTTGCAGAATGAACTCCCGCAATTCCTTCTCGTGCTCCTCCGTATTCAGCACGGCATTGATGAGCAGCTCATACACCTGCAACAGATGCTCAAGCTTCATTCTTGGCGCAGCTATTCGTGCATGGATGAAATTGCTCACGCTAATTTGAGCAATGGACTGAAAGAACAGAGAATCTAGCGAGGATTCTGGCAGAAACGTCACGTGCAGCCTGCCCATGACGTAATCCTCCTTGGTATACGTGGTGATGACGAACGCATCGATATCAGCATATTCCTTGTTGAAGAGGAACGACCCCGAAATCAGTATCTTCTTGTTCTTGTGTTTCTTTTCCAGCCTCTTGAGTATTGTTATTGCTTCTTCCTTTCTGCCTTGCACGATATGTTCCTCTCCTTGGATGTTCAGGTCGGTGATGTTGAAGAAGGCCATCATCGCTTTTATCTTTGGTTTGATGAATTTGTAGTAGTACGTACGCTCTGTGCTGTTCAAGGGTTTGTGTCCCAGTCGTTTCTTGAGGATTGCGAACTGGATGTCCGTAAACAGTCTCTCCCTGAGCAGCGGTTCGTTTCGCACCAGCACAGATGCGTTTATTAAATTTTCCATCTTATGATACTATAATATCATTTATTTATATAAGTTTTTCGGTTTTTACGTCGTTACACGTGCTCAGTGCGTATCGCAGTCACGGAAAGGTACGTACAAATCGTGCCCGCGCTCACACGCGATGCCACACTTTTCTTGTCCTGAAAGACAATCAGCGCATCACGCAGAGGAACAAAAGTGGCATAAATCATGCGCGTACCTGTCCCAGTGTTCCATCCGAAACAAGCAGAAGAATCACGGCGCGCTAGACGACGACAACAGGCATGTACTGATATGTCCAATTGCCGAACCAGATACCTGTGTGCAGGCGAGCATAACAAGATATGCGCATGTGCTTCCGATTCAGGTAAGCATGCTGATTTTAGCCCTCATCAGTTTGATATCCTTCTCAAAGAGGCGTTGTTGCAAGAGCTGTAGTTCTATGAGACTTGATTCTGCATCCTTAATCATCATAAGAGAACTTTCCTTAGTCACCGGCTCATTCTGCTCTCCAGTCACATAGTATTGTCTGTCAATCCGTTCTTTCTTCGCTGCAAGAATTTTTTTCTCAAGCAAGGGCTTCTCGAAAAGATAGCGTATCAAGAATATGGCCGCAGTGTGGTTTTCGCATTTTATACCCGTTCTGAACAGGCAAGATTGGATGGCATTGTACATCGCATAGTAGCTCTGCGCTATCGAGTTCTCATAGAGTCTCGCATCATGCAGGACTTTTGCTGCACGAAGGCAATCATTCGCTTTTGCGCCATACGCCTCGCTTATGTTCTTCGACGGCTCCACTAGCTCGAGTTTTCCTTCCGTTTTCAGTTTAGTGAGGAAATGCTGCATAGTACTCCTCCACCCCGCTTACGATGACGTGATCCTGTAGAATCTCTTGGGAAAGGGCATCTGTTTTTGACAACATCCCCATCTGCACGCTTAACCTGCTATTGACCTGCTGGACGCGCTCTTTTACTTTTCTTTCATTTGATGCAATATACAGGTCAATATCGCTGTCTTTCTTCGCGAGGAATTTTGCGTAGCTCCCGAATAGGATAGTCATGCCTTTGAACTGTTTCGCCACTTCATCAAGGATTACTTGGAGTTCAGGATAGGAATGATACAGTTTTAATAGTTTATACTGCTCTGCCATGATGATGTTCGCTTTCGCCACAGGGTTCTTTTTCAGCGCGAATATCTTATTTTTTCCTTCAGTGTGATAGTCTACGACCCCTTCGCGCGTGAGCACATGCAGTCTGTTCTGCACGGTCGTGAGCGGGAGTCTCAGATAGTCCGCCAGACCGCGCCCATGCATCGGCCTTTTGAGGAGCAACAAGATAATCTCATAACACCCATTGATTGTAAATACGTTCATGTGAACCAACTAGCAATCATAACTATTTAAATATTTCGATGCGAGAAAAAATGACCGAACGCCAACAAATCCCCACGCTCACAGCAGCCTAGACGACGACAACTGGCGTGTACTGGTACGACCAATTCCCAAACCAATACACAGGAGTACACGCTAACGAATACGGAGGACCAGCAGGAGCAATACAAAATCCGCTGATGTCTGGAATCTGAAACCAATAGAGAGATGATGCTGGGTTGAAAGGATTATTGGGTTCAATTTTACAAGGCCCGGAGAAGGTATAACAACCTTGAGTCTGCGTGCATTGATTCGCACTCACATTCCACGCGTTATTCACCTGGCAACAATGCCCTACCTGTGCAGAACCGTTCGCGGTGACGTTGGAACAGTAATAATTAGTTCCCGGAACCGCGTTCTGACCCTGCCCACTAACTGATGAATTCACACAAGTCGTTGCTGAAGGACTAAAGAAACAATCATAATCAACGCAGTCCGCATACCCGTCGTTGTCATCATCGATGTTGTTCGCGCAGCCGTTCACTGCCAAGCGTTCGTTGCAGTTGCCTGCGCCGTTGCAGTTGGCAGTGTCCTGGCAGTCAATCAGGCCATCACAGTCATTGTCAATGCCGTCAGCGCATTGGCCGCCATCTTCGACGCCATCAGCATCACATGCAATTTGGAAGCAGTATAGTCGTTGCAGTTCAGAGCATGGGCGAGTGGTGAATTCAGTCCATTGGTAGCCTGAAGAAATGCGTATCCCTGCCTCTCCTGAAGCCGAGGTGTTATCTGTCCAATCAACACACGTGTATCCTGATGTCACTTGGCCAGACCTGTTCGTTCCCGTCCGCACATACGATGTGCCTGTCTGACTTTCCCCTGAGGAGTTGAGGTTGATGGTTGTTGCAATAGTGCCATCTGTCAAGTCTTCTGTATTGTTTGCAATCCTTGTCCTGTTCACCAAGAAATACGAGGTGTTGGCGATGACACTTCTGGCGTTCTGCACAGGTCCTGCAGCACCGGATGTGCTTATCCAGGCAACGAACGCCTTGCCTCTTGTTGTTGAAGATAAGTTCGCTTCGTACTGGCAGAGAGCATTTGCTGAAGCAATGCCCGTCTGTGTTCCCGGGAATTGGATTCTTCCAGTTGTCAGTGTAGAAGTGGTGAATGCATAATAGCAGTCTGCAGAGCCAGAACAGTCGCTGTCCTCACAATCAATAAATCCATCACAGTCATTATCAATGCCATCGGAACAACTCTCGCTCGACGTGCATTCGAGCTGGACGCAATATAATGACTTCGCGCCGCTACATGCCGAAGCTGAGGCACTGCTTCCCCAAACATTCGCAGTGCTGCTGCTGCTCGTTCCATAATACGTGTTTCCCGAGGTGTTCTTCCAATTGCTGCACGGATTGCTTGACACAATATTGCCACTTCTCATGCCCGTCCAGACCGTTGTTGACAATGCAGTGTTATCCGCACGACGCTGGATGGCAACGTTAATGGAATTGGCAGTATTCCGCCAAGGAATATCGTTCGTCGTTATGATAGAACCATCAACCCGCACGTATCTTCTCGTCTGCAAGTTCAGGCTAATACCCGGATGCTGGCTTACATTCACCAAATAGGCACCAAACGCCCTGTATCCTTGGATGAGGCTTCCCGCTGCTTTCGCCTCGCGCTGGCAGATAGCATTGGCGCTTGCAACACCACTCGCATAGCCTGGCTCCTGAATCAGTCCTGTGGTTTGCGTACTGGTCACGAACGCAATCCTGCACTGCCTGCTCCTCGAACAGTAGGCAGTGTTGCAGCAGCTGACATCCTCGCAATCCGTGCTGCCATCACAATTGTCATCGATGCCATTGCCACAAATTTCGCTCCCACCACAGGCAGTCTGAACACAATACACGTGCTTTGTATTTATGCAATTGTACGGAGAAGATGAGTACTGAGTCCAGTACGCATCACTCGCACTGCTCTGCCCATACAATCCCTGACTTATACCGAACCATTCAGTACACCTATATGCTGAGGCAGTTCCCGAACTCGTCGTCCCCGTCCACACATCCCCTGTAACGGTTTGTCCTGCCGCATTCTTGCTGATGGGAGCAGCATGGGTTCCAGTACGAAAGTTGGTGTTGCTCGTGGACACAATCACATTGTCCGGACGAATAAACTTGTTGCCGCTCACTGACGGAGCGCCGCTCGAGGTGCTGAGGTATGCCTTCCATGCCCTGTTCGCCATGATTCCTCCTACAGCGTTTGCTTCACTCGTGCAGATTGCGTTCGCTGCAGAAGTGCCAAGCAAAATACCCTTAGACACATCATCAGTGATCATGAATCCCATGGTCGTTGCATTACTCACGAACACCATACGGCAATTGAGATCATCCTTACATGCAGTGTTGAGACAGCAATCCGTATCTGCACAATCTGACTGTCCATCACAGTCCTCATCCAATCCGCCAGTGCAGACTTCCGCAGAGCAGGAACCCGTCTCAAAACAGTACACGGCATTCTGATTATTGCAGTAGCTTGTGCCTGCATATGTCCAGCTTCCACTTGTCGAAGTACTGGACCCTCTGTACGCAGATACTGTACTGCCGCCACTGGTCCAACTCGTACAGTCTGAACCTCCCGTCCCGACTCCGCTGGATACCGTTCCCGTCCAGACCGTATCAGAACGCGCCGCACCCGTAGCATTCTTCATTAAAGGGTTCCTTATTGATCCATCAATCAGATCGCTCTTGTTGTACGCTATGAGCGTTCCATCTCTTAGTATGTACTCCGCATCAGGTATTCTGTCTTTTGCATTAACACCTGACTTGCTCAGCCAGGCAACATACTGCCTATTATTTGATATGCCTATGCCTGCCGCGTTCGCTTCGTTCTGGCAAACTTGATCTGCCAAAGCCATTCCTGAAAGACTGCCCGTGAGCGAGGTATCCGTTGATAAAAAGACCCATTTGCAGTACACCCTGTCTCCCCAGCAGTCATCATCGACGCAATCCGTCAAGCCATCACAATCATCATCGATGTCATTCCCACACTGCTCCGAAACAGCAGGATTAATCGCGGGATTGTCATCATTGCAGTCATCGCCACCACACAATTCAGAATGCTCCCCATCTCCATCATTGTCCGGGCAGACCTGGACACAATACAACGGAAGAAGATAATCGCACCCACTCTCACCGAGATTGACCCACCAACCACCACCCTCGCCTGCAAACGAGACATACCCCTCGGTTCCAGAGGCAGAGTATAGCCCATTGTTCCAGTTCTGGCAATTGTATCCCGTATTCATTCCCTGATAGGTAGTTCCCGACCAGACATCGTTGCCGTAGTAACTGTAATACTCGTTTCCCCACGGCCCTTGAATGGCCGTGTTGATGTCGCCATCGAGCAAGTCTGCCTTTGAGTCTGCAATGTTATTTCCCGCGACAGTCTTGTACGTCGCATCTCCTAACAACGAAGCAATATTGCGTGTACTGCTACTCAGGAAAGCAATCCATTCCCCAGGAAGCCCTGCCGCTTCTGCATCCCCCTGACAAATTGCGTCAGCACTATCCAGACCCATCGCATATCCTGGCTCACTGATGTTCCCTCTCGTCTTCATATTGCTGACGAACATCATGAGGCAGTCACCCGGCTGGGGACAGGACACAGGTGAACCGGCAACACACGTACCTCCGCTGCAATACGAGCCGGGGGCACAATCGATGTCCTCCACATAACCAGAAACACACTGGCCGCACTCCTCACCCGTGTGCTGATGAGTAATGCGGATGGTGTTGCCATCTGCACAACTCCTAACTATTGGACAAGTGTACTCACAAGAAGTCCCTACGCAAGTCCCGCAAGGAATTTGGACAATGTCACAATAGTACGGAAAATAATCATTACATATGTACATGTGCCAATCCGGATAGAAAATACAATTCCCTCCCGTGATGGGATAATCACAACTATACACGCTTTGGTACGCTCCTCTGAACTGGCAATATGGTGCGTCAGGATTAGCATTAAAACATTCCGCATTAAATCCATTATACAGGTTCTGGCCAAGAACACAGTTACAGCCCATGACATTAGCATGCACTGCAGGCAACAATGAGAATGCAAACAGCACAAGCAAAAATGTCTTCCACCAACTCACCATGCGCATGCCACAATAAAGCAGATTTAAAAACTTTATCTTTCGAGCACATCGAACAAATTAACGACTGGCTTGGTGAACTTGCTTCCATCATCAAAGCCTATGCGCGGGCAGGCAGTATTGACGAAGCATTCGATGAACGAGAAGTCCTCGAGCGATGAAAAATCAATCGTGTTCGCAACAAGGTAGTAGAACGTCTTGTCTGGATATTTTTCCTGCAGCTTCAAACTTTCCCTATAGTGATTCTGTCCTGGCTTCGTCGAGACGAGAACACCGACATGAGTGCTGCTGAGAAATTTCAGCAACGCCCCTTTTTGCTGCTTGCGCAACATCTCAACAATGCTCGCATCGAGCTTGCCGTGTTTTTTTGTTAAGGGATTGTAGAAGAAGACTGGCTGGTCATTTCGTAAAAGCAACGCTTGAGGATGGAAGAGACCATCGCCGACGTACAGGAATGCATCGAATGCTCTTGTGAATGTGTCGATGTTGCACCCGTACAATTGCCCGGGATGGCGCGTGTTCTTCGTCTTGAGAACAACAACCCTTTTCCCCAGTTTCTTGAGTTGCGCTTGCATGCTGTCCAACTGCGTGATGAACTGCGCCGTCGTGAACAACGCAACCGTTTCTGGAAGTGCTGCAATGCATGCCTGGGGAAGCATGACTTTTTCTGCAAAGCTGGTCGTGATGTGGACAACTTTCACGTGTACACCGTAGGAATTTTTTCTTTTGGAAGAATCTTTTTTTCCAGCAGCCAATGCGCGTATTCCTTTGCAGTGGGAAATCCCACGTGCTCGGCAGGATCGTTGCGGTCGCACTCCTCAATAGTGTAATATCTGCAGACAGGGGGCCTGTCTTCGTAAATGACGCAGCTATGATCGCTCCGCAGGTGCTTGCAGGGGCTGGCGACCTTGACGCACCACGCACCTTCCTCGTCAATAAACACGTACACTCCTTTATGGAAAATGTACCAGAAGATGTCCAAGTAATCCTCTTCCGTTTCTGGCGTGGGAAGCGGGATGACGATGTACGTGCAGCAATGGCCCGTACATTCTTTGCAAGTAATCATGCAAGCAGGAACAAACGCGTCTTTTAAAAAGGTTTGGGACAAAACATATATAGGAGCTGCACAAAAGATGCAGCAGGTGACTTCATGAAACTGCTATTGGCGACGCTTGCGCTCGCAGGCATCGCGTATGGAGACGGGCTCAACACAACAGGACACATTGCACGAGACACCACCAACCACGTGGGTTTTGCCAACGTGCAGGCAGTCCTTCCTTTGAACAAGGACTTCTCCCTCGAGGGAACGGTCGATGCAAACAACAAACCCTATCCCAACTTGTTCAGCATTGGATTCAGGGAGTATGGCATAGACAACAACAAGCTCTACACGGGCAAAGGCATCGCCTGGCACGAACACCCCTCCTGGGTAGCGCCGTACTTCTCTGTAGGGTACAACGGCAAGCTGGGCATCGAATATCAGATTATTCCTACCGAACACGTCAAGGACATGCAGCACAGAATACGCCTGCACGTCAACTTCTGAACATGAAAAAAAACAACACGTTCAAGCAAGGGACCATAAAGTACATCATCGGACTAGCCGTGTGCTTCCTCATCCGACTCCTTCCCTTCAGGCCCGCAAACATGGAACCCATCATGACCACGACGCTGCCATTCAGCAAGAAGTGGGGGTGGGCGGCAGGAGCGCTGTTCGGCATGCTCTCGATAGTGCTTTTCGATCTCATCCATCCCACGCCTGGATTTCCAAGATTCGGGATCTGGACGCTCGTCACTGCCGTCCTGTACGGGCTTGTGGGCGTTGCAGCAGGACTCTACCTCAAAAAGAGAGAAGGCACCATCCTCCGCTATACGGGGTTTGCCGTCATTGCAACGCTCGTGTACGACTTCCTTACTGGACCGATCATGAGCAGCATGATCTTCAACATGCCTTTCAGCACAGCGCTTATAGGTCAGATTCCGTTCACGCTCATGCATCTTCTCGGTAATGTCATCGGCGCTGCCATCATCAGCCCATTGCTCTACCGCTGGGTTGTTGACAATAGGCGGCTGGACACGAACGCACTCTTTGCATCTCCCGCAGTACGCTCATGAGAACAGCACTCGCCATCCTTGCACTTACTGGACTAGCGTATGCCAATGATGCCTGGACGCCGCCGACAACATTCTATCTCACTGACCAATGCATCATCCATGCACAGGCGGGAAAGAAAGACCTAAACCTGCACTGGACGACAGAGCCTCTACCACACATCCGATTCGACATAGGCCAGAAACTCGGCTACAGCCAAGGCATTCTCTCCACACCATACTTCAGCATCAACATCGAGAAATGGCATCTCAACTACGTGCTTTCCGACCCCCAGTACGCAGACATCACGCACGCGCTGCAATTCACCATCCAGTTCGAGCATTTGCCCGAATTCCTGCACGACATTTGCCCCATACGGGCATTGGCAAAACGATATCTCTAAATACGACAAAACCTTATTCACGTGCATGAAAAGCCTGAAAACAATCCTCACCATAGCAACCGCAGCAGCAATCATCGGCTGCCTGTACGTGTCTAGCTCATACCTTGACCTTCCCGGATTTTCGCAAAAAGTCCAGCAAGGCAGGACGAAAAACAGCATCGCAACAATCGTCACGGGAATAGCAGCACAACAAGCGTATGGGAATTCCCGAATAGACATGAACGTCGGCAAAACATTCTATCCTGATGCAAAACTCACGGGAAGCACAACACCAACAAGCATACACACGCATCTCGATCTCGCACTCACCGACGCAGACTTCCACGCAAGCAACGAGAACCTGCTGCAGGGAAAAGTCGAGAAGTCAGAATTCAACTGGAACGTACAGCAGACAGGAAAAGACGAGTACGAAATCAGACGCTGGGGACCAAAGCCAAACAACACACTCAAATTACACGTCGCTGACGGCATCATCATCGGAGAGTACACGCGCTGGTTTGGCTGGGACTGGAACATTTCTGGGAAGTACGACTCGACGGGAAAGGCGGAGATAGACATCACCGCTCCTCTGACGCTAGGATTGCACATTTCTGGAACGATGAAGTGAGCGCGGGAGGATTTGAACCCCCGATCTACCGGTCCGAAGCCGGTTGCTCTATCCAAACTAAGCTACGCGCCCGTACAGCAGGGAATAAAACAGCACTATAAAAAGGTTATTACTATGCCCGCACGAGCACGAGCTCTATCGTCGAGACTCTGACATCTTTCCCTTCAGAATTGCGGAATTCCTCGCTGTCGATGATGATGTTCTTGACTTTTATCTTGTCCTTCAAGAAACGCTTCGTTGCCACTTCAACAATGTCTACGGCTCGAGAAATGAACTTCCCTCTCGCCTTGACGAGCACTTCTTCGGCGTCTTTCGTCGTGAACTGCATAACCACAGAAGTTACATAGTTCATGAATGGCTTTGGGCCGATAAATATGGCGTTGTCCTGGTCCATGGCACCGCACCCCCGTACAGTGTTCACTGCTTGTCTGCTTTCATCAATCTCGTGACATATCCCGAGATGACGTTCTTCAATTTCTTACTGCGTATCGTGGCCATGCTGCTGATCTTCGCTCGGTTCTGCGCGTAGTCACCGGTGAGGCTGTTCTTGTTCTTCTGCACGATCTCTTTCGATGTTCTCTTGATCAGCTGTGTCTTAATTCTGCCCATGTTCCCAGGAGAGCGGAAACGTTTATAAATATTGCTAAAAACCTACCCTGCATGCCGTGGTGGCACAACCTGGTACTGCGCAAATCAAAAAATACTTTGAGCGTAAGCCTGGAATGTCCAGAATATCAGGAGAGCTTGTTCCCGCAAGGGTTTCCCGGTTCAAATCCGGGCCACGGCGTTATACTCTCTATGCGACGCCGTCTCTTCTTAGACCACATATTAGAATCTACCAATATCTAACGAATTGATAGTTGGCAGTCCTTGTTTGCCCTATTTTTCGATAACTATTTAAATATAAGTTACTTAATAGGTAACTATGACTGCCGAAATACCCGCCTACTGCTTGAGGGCGTACGCTATGTTGTTCTCGAAATATGGTACGCAAGAATTGTTCAGCCAATCAGTATTAGACTGGATTGTGGGTTCGAGCATGAAGAAGAAGATATTTGCGCATTTGGTCAGGTCACAGTGGATTGCAAAAAAGTCGAGGACGACGTACGCCTGCAACAAACCTGATAAAATCATGCACAGTTTGTTGGATTTCAAAGTCCCTGACATAATAAAAGAGACCACCAGACCGTATTGTTTTACAGGATTATCCGCTGTCGAAATATGGTCAGACTACTCGTATGTGCAAAGGAGCCGGGAACGGTCGCCGTACTTCATCAAGGTGTTGAAGAAAGATGTCAATTATTGGAAGTCATTTTTTAACGGAAAAAACATCCCAAACTATATGAAGACGGGCTCCACTATAGGAGAATACGTCATTTTGATTCCGGTGACTGCGATGAAACCGACACAAAAGGAAGGATTGCACGTCGAACCGTTGGCAGACACCGTGCAGATTGCGAGGGACAACGAGCTGTACAGCTACGCATACGAATATATGAGGAAAAAATATGGACTTGCAGCTTAGGGAAAAAGCCATCTTCGAGACACTAAAAAAGCTGGAGAACGCGTCTTTTGTTCTCATCGGCGGCTACGCTGTCAACACGTACACGCTGCCCAGATTCAGCGTCGACTGCGACATCGTCGTCCTTGACCAAAAAGCGACGGCTCACATCGCGAAGATGATGAAAGACGAAGGATACGACCAAGTAGACACGCAAGCACGTGCCTCATACGGTGGAACGTTCTCTCGCTTCGAGAAAACACTCCAGAATAACTTCAAGGTCAGCATGGATCTTCTGACAGGAAGCGTGCACGACCGACAATCGGGCTCGTCCTTCACAGCAGAGTGGATCTTCGACCACGCCTCCAAGCGAAAGCTCAAAGGAAAGACCATCTACGATGACGTGACCCTACACATCATCAATCTCGACGCGCTCATCGTCATGAAATTCGTGAGCGCACGAAGCACCGACATCAGGGACGTGTTCATGCTCCTGCCGAGCGCCAAGAACACAGCGTGGATCAAACAAGAGGTGCACGCGAGGACTGACTTCAAGAAACGCTTCGAGCTCATCAAGAAGAAAGTGACTAGCCCCTCATTCAGGAATGACCTGCAAGGCGTGTACGGCAGCGTCAATAAAACCACTTTTGAGAAACATGTACGAGCTGTTCTTTCGCTAAGCAACCCGTAACAATTTTCCTCCAGGTCCTGCTAAAATCATTTTGCAAGAAATAATCTCTCCTGAGTCTACAGGACCTTAAAAAGCTTGAAACTCTCGAATTCGAGCGATACAGGCCCTAACTAGGACCTAGTTCTATTTATATACTGACGAAGCAATCATTTTGTCGCTATGATTGCTTGCATTGGCCAGTTCAATTCGTATTTTCCATTTTTGTAACTGACGCCGAGCAAACGTTCACATGACTCGATTGTTCGATTTATTTTCTCCTCTTCATGTCCATCATATAAGGTCATTGCATGCAACTTGTAGATGAACTCTCCTAAGTCTTTTTTTGAGTCAAATCTCCATTTCTGCGGCAATGAAATCAGCTCGACTTTATCATCGGCAAATCCTGCTAGATGACACAATGTTCGTGCGAACTCATTCGATAGAAATTTTACTTCATGACCTGTAATGCAGTATCTAGCAACCGTCTCGTCAAAGTGCCGTGCAAGCTCGCTTCCTTGGAATACGTCGCAGAGAACCAACGTCCCACCTGACTTTAATGAATCGTACACTCTTTTCATGCCTTCTATTTGCTCAGGGCAATGGTGATATGCTCCAAAGCTCCATGCTTTGTCAAAATAGTTATTTTGCACGATCAGATTTTCAACACCATTAGCTTGAACCTCTACCTGATGCGCTTGACAATTCTTTTTAAGATTATTCAATTGATCCTCAGATGGGTCCGTGACAAGATAATGCCCCTGTTCACCCACTGCTTGCGCTATGGCCGTGCAGAAATAGCCATTTCCTTCTCCAAATCCCAGTATTTTCTCTCCAGATCGTGGATCAAGCAATCTGCTCATTGCCTCGATATCCATGGTTCTCGCATCAGGAAACTTGCTTATTGCCTGTTCATACATTTCTGCCCTGATCCCGTCAAATTCCGCAACCTCATTTATTTTTACCATGCATTAGTAGTGTCAGTTTACCTATATCAATTTTAGTTGTCGGCAAGCGACGACTTAATGATAAAATTTAAATACGAAAGAAGATGAAACCAGAACATGTATGACGAGCTAAAGGATTTCGGGCTTTCTGACACAGAAATTAGTATCTACACAACCTTGCTCAAAACGGGCAGCTCAACAGCTAATAGAACAGCGAAAATAACAGGCATCAAGCGAACGACAACATACGATAACCTTGCACTACTAATGAATAAAGGAATAGTATCAACAGTCATGAAAGGAAAAGTAAATTTCTACATCGCCGCGGATCCGCAGAAGATTATCAGACTCCTTGAGGACAGGCGAGAACGCATAAAGAAAATTATTCCAGAGTTACAGACTTTGAAAGGAACCGTCAGGGAGACGACAGGCGTAACATTCTTTGAAGGAAAAAAAGGAGTCATAACTGTACTCAATGACATCATAGACGAGAAAAAAGAACTCTGGTTCTACGGATCGAGAAAAAAAGCGCTCCATGCACTGCAACACTATCCAGAGAACTTTATCCAGAAACGAGCAGAACACGGAATTCCATTAAGGGCAGTCCTAGCAGAAGAAGACAGAGGAGATCCGGCTTACAATGACAAAAAAATATACGCACTGTCTTCGCTGAAATTCTTGAAGAAATTAAATAACATGACAACCAACGTTTTCATGTACGGCGATAAGGTCGCGTTCATGACATCAGGAGAAAACCTCGTCGGCATCATCGTCAAAAATGAGGATGTGGTCAAGCAACAACGCGAGATTTTCAACATATTATGGTCTATCGCGTCTTGATCAATACGCAATTACGCATCTTAAACCACAGGAATAGCATCATTTAAATAATCTATTGCACCGTCGATAAAACAATGATTTCAATAGACGTGGTCGAGTGTCGGCATCGCGAACATTATCTTGGCTAGGGCCACGGCGCCTTTTTCTCTATACAAGTGTACCAATACAACAGATGCAAATTAGCACCGTCGCTGAACATCACGTCTTATCCTCTACAAATTATTTTCGCAATGTAGAGGGTAAACCCCGCAGGGCCAATATACGTCACATATCAGCTAAAATGACAATATTTATATATTTGTGACGTATACTCAAAGCATGGCAAGACTCAGGACGCTCCAGCAGGGAAAAAAGAAATACTATTACCTAGAACACACACTGCGCACAAAGGAGGGATTCCAGAACAGAAGAAAATACCTGGGAGACAGCATTCCGAAAAACGTTGAGGAACTGAAAGAGCATTTCGTCTACGAGCTTCTTGAAGAGACCTATGGAGAGGAACTGCTTAAAAGAAAAGTGAAATTCGAGAAAGACTTCGCAAGCTACCCTGACTCGTACAAGGAGAAATACCTTGAGTCGTTCATGATACGATTCACGTACAACACGAACAGGATAGAGGGAGGGACGCTGACGCTCAAGGAGACCGCAGACCTCTTGCAAGAGCAGATCACTCCTGCGAACAAGAAAATAAAGGATGTCAAGGAGGCGGAGGCGCACAAAAAAATGTTCTATGACATGCTCGCCTACAACAAGAGGCTGAACCTGAACGTCGTGCTACACTGGCATAGGGAACTCTTCAAGGACGCGGATCCCGAAATAGCAGGAATCATTAGAAAGCATGCAGTAGCGATAGCGCGAAGCAAGACTGAACTGCCTCTCCCTGCAGAGCTGAACACGCTCCTCGATGAATTCTTCATCTGGTACAACAAGAACTTTAAAAAACTCAATCCCGTCATCCTGGCAGCCCTCGTCCACCTCAAATTCGTCAGCATCCACCCGTTCAGCGACGGCAACGGAAGAATATCACGGCTGCTCATGAATCACACTCTCCACAGCCAGGGCTATCCGATGCTGAACATAGAATACACGAACAGGAACGCCTACTACACCGCCCTTGAGCGCAGCCAGACACGGCATCAAGAGCATATCTTCGTCACCTACATCGTGAAGCGATCCTTGCAACAGACGAAATGAACAGCGTTATATTGGAGAAGAGCATCATTTAAATATTTGTTAGCATCGTCAACAAAACAGTGAAATCAATAGGTTTTGCCAATAGATAGTATTGTGCACGCGAAGAATATATGTGCGATACGATGACAAATAGTGTCATTCTTACAATATCTTATACTAAGGTTTAAATACAGAAAACCACACCAGAGCAACAGGTGAAAGCAATGGCAGAAACACTCAACCCCTTTAAGATAGCACAGCACTACTTCGACAGGGCCGCCGACAGGCTGAAACTGCAGCCCTGGATGCGTGCCTACCTGAAAGAACCAGACAAGGAAATCACCGTCCCCTTCCCCGTCAAAATGGATGATGGAACGGTGCAGAAATTCGAAGGATACAGAGTGCAGCACAACAACGTCCGAGGCCCGTACAAAGGAGGAATCCGGTTTGCCCCGCAAGTAGACCTCGACGAAGTCAAAGCCCTGGCAAGCTGGATGACCTGGAAGACGGCAGTTGTGGATATTCCCTTCGGAGGAGCGAAGGGAGGAGTAACGTGCAATCCCACAAAGCTCAGCAAGGCAGAGCTGGAACGACTCACGAGACGATTCACGTACGCGCTCATCGACAACATAGGGCCCGACATCGACATTCCCGCTCCTGACGTCAACACCAATGCTCAGACCATGGCATGGATGGCAGACACGTACATGATGCAGAAACCCGGAGGCGTCTCGAAAGCAGTCGTCACCGGAAAACCGATAGACTTAGGTGGCAGCCTCGGCAGGGAAGAGGCGACAGGAAGGGGAGTCATGCTCTGCACCATGGAAGCCATCAAGGACCTTGGCCTGCAACCTCAAAAACTGACGTGCATCGTCCAAGGTTTCGGCAACGTGGGTAGCCACGCAGCCAGGCTTTTGGCAGAGCAAGGCATAACCATCATCGGGGTCAGCGACATCAACACGGCACTCTACGACAAAAACGGATTGGACATGCCAAAACTGCTGCAGCACGTTACCGAGAAAAAAACGCTCAAGGGATTTCCCGCAGAAGAAATCCTGCCAAAAGAAAGAATCCTGGAGATGCCGTGCGATATTCTCGTCCCTGCAGCATTAGAGAACCAGCTCACGCAAAGCAACGCAGAACGCATTAGCGCAAGAATCATCGCCGAAGGAGCAAACGGTCCCACAACGCCTGCCGCGAACGAAATCTTTTACAAGAAAGGCATGCTCGTCATTCCAGACATCCTGGCCAACGCAGGCGGCGTCATTGTCAGTTATTTTGAATGGGTACAGAACCAGCAGCGCGAGTCCTGGAGCCATGAAGAAGTAAATCAGAAGTTGAAGCACAAGCTCGTGCCTGCCTATCATGCAGTCAGGGAGCTTGCCAAGAAAGAGCACACGGATATGAGGACGGCAGCGTACATGATCGCCATAAGCAGAGTTGCAAAGACCACAGAGCTCAGAGGCATCTACCCTTGATGCGGCACATACCGCAGAGCTGGCTTCATTCTGAATCTCTTTCGCATCCCGCTCCGCATAGCATTGTAAACAGATGCACGCATACGAGTCTTCACGCAATAGAATTGTTTGTTGATTGTTCGCAAGGGGATGCACGAGACTCTCAGGATGAAGCCAGTAAACCAAATACATTTATATTACCTGGTCTGGTTCGCCCCATAGAAAATGAATTTTCATACGGATAAAAGGATTAGCGAAGTAACCGTCATCTTTCTGAACATCGTCAAGTGGTGCGTCCTCGCCGCAGGCATAGGTCTCATCGTAGGAACGGCAACCACGCTCTTTCTTAAGGCACTAAACATCAGCACCAATTCTGTCAATACCATCCCGTACTATTATTTTCTCATACCCGTAGCATTCTTCCTGAGCGCAGTGCTCATCAAGTACCTTGCTCCTGACGCCAAAGGGCACGGCACGGAGAAAGTCATAGAAGCCGTGCACAAGCGTGCAGGCAAGATAAAGGCTGCCGTCGTCCCCATCAAGCTCATCGCCACCATCATCACTCTCGCCAGCGGAGGCTCTGCAGGAAAAGAAGGGCCGTGCGCACAGATAGGGGCTGGACTCTCTTCTACGTTCTCTGATCTGCTCAGGTTCAACAGGCATGACAGGAAAAAGCTCGTCATCTGCGGCATCAGCGCAGGCTTTGCTGCTGTCTTCGGGACGCCCATCGCGGGAGCAATATTTGGTGTTGAGGTGCTCTACGTCGGCAGCATCATGTATGACGTTCTGCTTCCCTCATTCATTGCGGGAATAATAGGGTATCACGTCGCCGCATCGCTCGGCATAACCTATTTTTCACACGCACTGAGTTTTGTTCCTGTCTTCAGCCAATTGTTCCTGGTTAAGGTCATCCTCGCGGGCGTGTTCTTCGGGTTATGCGCATTCCTCTTCATCGAACTCTTCAAGTACATTGAGAAGACCGCAAACAACATACGAGTGTGGAGTCCATGGAAAGGGCTCATCGGCGGAGGGATCATCGTCGGGCTCACGCTGATCTTCTCGACGCAGTTTCTTGGCTTAGGATTAAGCACCATCGAGGGGACGCTGCAAGGAAACACGATTGTCTGGTACGCATTCCTGCTGAAGATGGCATTCACGAGCATCACCCTCGCGTTCGGAGGAAGCGGAGGAGTAGTCACCCCGATATTCTTCATCGGGGCGACGGCCGGCGTGTTCTTCGCCCAGCTGTTGAGGGTGGACGTTGCGACATTCGCCGCCATAGGCATAGTGAGTGTGCTCGCCGGCGCAGCAAACACGCCCATCGCAGCAAGTATTATGTCTGTTGAATTATTCGGCCCAGCGGTAGCTCCGTATGCCGCGCTTGCCTGCGTGGTGAGTTTCCTCGTCTCAGGGCATAGGAGCATTTACCCATCACAGGTGCTTGCGACGGGAAAATCAGAGGATATCAAAGTACAGCTGGGCAAGGAAATGCATCACCTGAGGACGAAAATCCGGCCGAAGCAAAAAAAAAGCTTCCTGAGAAGGTTCTTGCGCAGATGGCATCGTTGAAGCGAGGCTCGGACGAGATATTCAACAGAGTCAGTAGCTTTAAATAAAACGGCCAATCTTGCTCCGCTCATGGGTTTACGATACGCCATTGCAACAGTCCTCAAGGCACCATTCACGTGGTATTACCGCTATGAAATGCTGCACGAGGACCGCATCCCGAAAGGAGGCTGCGTGCTCGCCTTCAACCATTCAGGAAGACCTGATGGATTCCTGCTGTACTGCCATTTCAAACGAGAAATAATCTTCCTCGCCAAGCAGGAATTGTTCGACACCATCTACAGGATCCCGCTGTCCTTGTTCGGTCACATCGCCATCGACAGAGGCAAGGGCAAGTCAGGACCCGCAATCGCCAAAGCGGTCGCC
This sequence comes from archaeon, assembly GCA_043806035.1. Lineage (GTDB taxonomy): Archaea > Nanobdellota > Nanobdellia > Woesearchaeales > UBA9642 > JAZDHK01. The sequence goes on along the minus strand of JAZDHK010000042.1, from coordinate 8,083 downwards.
ATCATCAAGAAAGGGGGAGCGTTCGGCATATTCCCTGAAGGAACGTGCAGAGGAGCTCCACGCCTGCGATGGTTCTACACGGGAGCGGCACGAGTGGCGCTCACCGCCCACGTCCCCATCATCCCTGTTGCCATCATCGGCAGTTATGGCATGGTCCATCAGGGCATGAAGATCATCTACACCATACCCAAGAAAAAGAAAGTGAAGGTCATCGTCGGAAAACCGTTGTACTTCTCCGGACTGTATGGAAAAGAAAATGATCCTGCAATAACGCGGAAGGTCATGGATCAGACGAGGACTGCCATCCGTTCACTCCTCATCAAATATCATGCACCAAAACGCTATTGGGGAGAAGAAACGGCGAAGAAACCCTCCAAGAAATTCTAAAATATACTCACTAATTGATAGTTACAAAAAAGAAATATTTAAAAAGCAACGGAGAATTAACAGTACATGACTCTGCTGGGGAGACTCAAACGCATAGCGTCAGGAGATGTTGCTGTCATGCCCGCCTACCGAAAAGCAAAAAAAGCATATGAGCGAGCTGTAGCAGAGGGAATAGACGACTACATCTTAGATATCCACCAACTCACGACCAGCAACCTGCCGCCAGAACGGAACATCCTTGCAGAAATGTTCAACGCAAGAAATGCCTACAGGAATAAAGACGAGCCTGCTGAAGATTACGTTTCTCGGACGGCAAGAGCAGGGAAGGTCATCGAGTGCCAAGACAAGCTATACATCGTCAAAAAACCATTCTGGCTCGGATTCTCCATCCGGGGCAGGGAAGAGAGCGCACGTGAGCGAAACTGCCTGTTCTTCGACGAGCACGATAAGGAATTGGGCAAGCTGGAAGCGATAGTTACCATGCGGACGCATGTGCTCACTCTCGACTATTTGGGCTGGAATACGGCAAAGGACATGACTCTCGACGACAAAGGCACCGTCATCCCCTATCCCTTCATGCTGCGGTACTTCCCCACACCACGCCACACCCCCAAAAAAGAGAATTTTACCACTAAAAAGTGATGAAAAAACCGAAAAGTATATAAATAAGCTCTACTATATACTAGTAATATACATACGATATTCAAAAAAGAGGAAAGAGGGGATACACAATGGCAGAAAAAAAGAAACCGCAGGAATTGACGGACATCGTCTGGAAATCTGCAGGAAATGTGAGCAAAGAAGACACAAAGAATCTCCTGCAACTATCCGACTTGGACTATACTGACGACCAAATCTACAAGCAGCCCGAAACAAAAGGAAAAGACGGCAAAGTGACGAAAGGCAAGAACATCGACACCAGAGTCAACGATGCCTACGGCAAACATCTCGTGACTGCTGAAGCGAACGGATTCATGGTCAAAGATCCCAAGAAATACAAGCAAGATGATGCACGAGTCAGAGCCGCACTCGAAGACGCACTCTTGGCCCTAGCTGCAGAAGGCGACGACAAAGCGAAGAAATTCGCCAAGACGTACAAAGAATGGGCAGAAGGCGGAAAGTTCACCAGTGACCAGCAAGCATTAAGCGTCCTGCAAGGACTCGCTAAAGAGATAGGCATAGAAGAGGAGGAATACCAACGACTCTTCACCGGAATCTCGTCTGGAAAGAAAAGGCAATACAGAGCAGCAATCAAGAGAGCTGCAGAAGTCGCCAAGCAAGGCATTGCCGAGAAACCAGGAGATTTGGCAGTCCAAGAAGCAGTGCTTAAGTACGGCGAGACCGACGTTGCTGCAATGTTCCTAAAAGGAGCAAAAGACAAGACTGGCTGGGTTCCCGAAGATGACAGAATGGCAAACTACGCATTCAGCACAGCTCGTGCCAGAAACGGCTACAAGCAGGCACAGAATGCACAGGAACAGCTGCAGGGTTGGAAGAAATACACCGAACCTGCACCCAAGGCAGACTACAAGTAAAACTTTTTTTTCTTTTTTTTCACAATCTTTAAATACCTTCATTCTTCGATTGTTGCATGGACATTCAGGCAAACGTTCAGGAAGTTCTTGATACCGTCCAGAAGTACGTCACAAGTCTTTCGACGGACAAGCTAATCGCGCACATCGCCATCGCCGCAGGTTTCGTTCTGGTCATCGTGGCAATATTTCTTTGGTAGTGACGTGTGCCATTGCGCTCCGTACAGCAAGGAAAACAGCTGCACGCCTCGAGGACAATCGCAACAGCTGTTCTCTCTGAAGACTTCGCTCGGTGGACAAACTGGTCAATGACCCGTTTCTATCTGAGGGTGAAAACCAAAAGCTTATATAGCTCCTCTCGTCCTTGAGGTGTACGTTCGGGGTAAGAGCATGGGACAACAGGAAGTGTATGATTTTTTGTGCAAGCATAAAGGCAAATGGTTTACCTCTCGAGAGATTTCTGAGAAACTCAAAGTGTCCATAGGTTCAGTGACGATGTCCCTGAAAAAGCTCAGGAAGACGAACATCGTCCAGTACAAGAATACAGGCAAGCGGAACACGTTCAAGTACAAAGTGTGATAAACTTTTTAAACATTCTCCTCAACCGTCCATGCCATGATTAATCTCACCTATAAAGGGCAGAAGCACGAGTTCAGGAAAGGAGTCACTGCAGAGCACGTTCTCGAGGAGCTGGACAAGGGCAGGATGCATCTTGCCGTCGCTGTTCTTTTCAACAACACCCCTCTTGATCTGAAGCGGAAGCTCGAGGAAGACGGAGAGCTGAAACTGCTCACCACCGATGATAAGGAGGGCATGGACGTGTTCAGGCACTCATCGGCGCACGTGCTGGCACAGGCCATCATGCACCTCTATCCTCAAGCCAAGCTCACCATTGGTCCTGTCGTCGAGGAAGGCTTCTACTACGACATCGATATGCAGCCACTCACTCCCGAAGACGCCAAGAAGATAGAGGAGGAGATGGAAAAAATTGTCAAGGAAAACCTGCCCATAACAAGAGAAGAGCTTTCCAAGGCAGAAGCGTTGGAACGATTCAAGGGAAACGAGTACAAGGAAGAGATGATCAAAGAACTGGAAGGCAACATCAGCGTCTACACGCAGGGAGAATTCTCTGATTTGTGCAGAGGCCCTCACCTGCCCCGGACGGGCATGATCAAGGCGTTCAAGATAACGAAGATAGCGGGCGCGTACTGGAGAGGAAAGGCAGAGAACAAGCAGCTACAAAGAATTTATGGCATTTCCTTCCCTGACAGGAAGCAGCTCAAGGAGTACCTGTTCAAGATCGAGGAGGCAGCGAAAAGAGATCACAAGAAGCTCGGACGTGAACTCGATCTGTTCAGCATTCACGAGGAAGGTCCCGGAATGCCATTTTTCCATCCTAAAGGCATGAGCATCTGGGACGAACTCATGAAATACTGGCATGAAGTCCACAAGCGCGCAGGCTACGTCCAGGTCAAGACACCGCTCATCCTCAATCGCAAACTCTGGGAGACATCAGGGCACTGGATGAACTACAGAGAGAACATGTACACGACAAACATCGACGGGCAGGATTTTGCCATTAAGCCCATGAACTGTCCAGGAGGCATGCTGCTCTACAAAGAAAAGGTGCATAGCTACAAAGAATTACCCATTCGTCAGGCAGAGATAGGGTTGGTGCACAGGCACGAACTGAGCGGAGTCCTGAATGGACTGTTCAGAGTACGATGCTTCAACCAAGACGACGCGCACATCTTCATGAGCGCAGATCAGGCGAAAGACGAGATTCTTGGCGTGCTCAAACTTGCAGAGGAAATATATGCTACCTTCGGACTGACGTATCATCTCGAGCTCAGTACCCGTCCAGAAAAGAGCATCGGTACCGACGAGCAATGGGAAATTGCTACCAACAGCCTGCGCGAGGCTCTCGAAAGCTACGGCAAACCGTATAAGATCAATGAGGGAGACGGCGCGTTCTACGGCCCCAAGATTGACATCCACATCAAGGATGCTATCGGTAGGACGTGGCAGTGCGGCACCATCCAGTTCGACATGGCGTTTCCTGAACGCTTCGACCTCACCTATGACGGCCCCGATGGAAGAAAACACCGACCTATCATGATTCACAGAGTTATCTACGGTGCCGTAGAACGTTTCTATGGACTGCTCATCGAGCACTACGCAGGCAAGTTCCCGCTCTGGCTAAGCCCCGTACAAGTGAAAATATTAACGATTGCGGACAGGCACGAGCCGTTCGCCCAAGAGGTACTCAAGCACTTGCTCGACGCAGACATCCGCGCAGAGCTCGACTCACGGGCAGAGTCCGTAAACAAGAAAATCCGTGAGGCGCAACTGCAAAAAATCAACTACATGCTCGTGATAGGCGACAAGGAAGTCGAAGCAAAGAACGTCAACGTGCGGACGCGCGAAGAGAAAATCCTGGGCAGCATGCCCGTCGAGGACATTATAAAAAAATTACGTGAAGAAATCAGCAAAAAAGTTTAGGTTTCTTCCGTCTCTTCCTCTTTCGGTTCCTCTTCCTCGTTGAAGGCGTCGTCATACCCCTTCTCGAACGCTTCTTCGCTGTCAGAGATTTCGTCGTCTTCTAGCCTGTCTGCCGCATCTTCTTCAAGTTCATCATCAATTTCTTCTTCAGCCATGGCATCACCTAGCCGTCTTCCTGAGGGCAGTATTATATAAAAATTTCGTTCCTCGACCCGAAAAATGTCGCATGATTTATAAACGGGCATTTACCTCTGCATACTGTGCCGCAGTCGCATAATCTGGTATTGCGCCGGTCTTGAACAAATGGGCTCATTTGATACGCGTGGGTTTCGCTCACGCTCAAGCCCACATAAAGCTAACCGGTGCCCGAAAGGGCTTCTCGGTTCAAATCCGAGCTGCGGCGTTAGACTATCAGTGCGACGCCGTACCTCTAGGAAGAAATGCTCCACAACCATTCGAAATATTCTTTGAATGATTTCATCAACTCTCTGTTCTCAATCAGTATAATAAAAGGTATGTTCTCGCCCGTCACAGAAAACAATGTTACCCGATCATTGTAGATATTGATTACCGACGGTGTTTTGAACTGCTTGGGAAGAAAACGTATTTGCGTGTGCTGTTGCTGCACTAATTCTTTACCTCGCTTTTTCGCCTTATCGCTGTCAAGCATCAATCCACGCAGATGAATACCTAGTTTCGCACGTCGCTCCTGAAACTGCGCGAGATAGGCAGGTATCAACTGAAACGTCTCACCTCCTGACCCCATGACCAGCCACTCCCGAGGTTTGCCACGCAGTATATCTTCGAAAACAGTTTTCATACCCTCCTTCCCTTTGTAGATACGAACTTCGAGCGCAGAACCGAACTTCGATAGCTCCAGGAGCTGCGGCATGAGTACCGAGATACCTTGCTCCTTTTCCTTGACTATCTCCATCAGTCGACGAGGATCGCTCGCCTCAAAGAACTTTTTCCTCGTCTTGATGACGTGGCCCACAAGCCCTTTCTCGATGAGGCGTTCGAGCAGATCGTACACGACGGCACGATGCAGGCCAGTCTTCTGGATGATTTGGCTTGCTGACGCTGAACCTAGCTCAACCAATGCCACGTACACTTTTGACTCAAAGGCAGTGAGGCCTATGTTTTCAAGCGGTTTCGTATCCATCATTCCTGCGAAAGATGAATTGCTATTTAAATTTTGTCGTAATATACATTATTACAAACATTTATTAATAAAAACCAACACATACTACTATGAGGTGATTAAAATGGAAAACACAAATAAAGTCGATCAAGAAAATATCCAAAGACACGAACAGAAAATAAAGAAGATACATACCGATCTATTTGATAGGCTGTCACAGCACCCCAACTACCTACGAAGTCTACTCGAGAACGAATATGATGAAGATGGGTATCATTATCATAAGTTGCATGAAAGAGAAGTATTAGCGTTTCTCACCTACCTGAGCGGTGGCAAGTATCCTACAGATTTCATGATTCGTCGAAATATGAATGCACGGTTCCACGAAGTCGACCATGCAGACGAAGAAACAAGACGACAGCGCGCTATAGGCAGTCAACCGTGGATAGATAAAGAGAAGTTGACCTCCATTGCTCGAGCGTTCTATAAACAGAACCGTTTTCCTATTGACGCACTTGAACGTGTCGTTTCTCGAGGAGCAGAGCGCGCATTTTCTGCGATAGATATGTCCTATGCAGCGAGAAGAAACTTCTTTGCTAGTCCATTCGCCGAGGACTATGGCCGCTATCGCACGGGTAATATATATTTCGATATTAAACCTGAAATAAAAAAACCTTATATAAAATTTCCTGCAGGCGATACGCTCCTTAGCGTCCTAACACAACTTCACCCGACAAAGATACGCCACTCTTTCCCTGAAATCAGATACGATCCTCCTGATCAACGAATCACGAGCCCACTCATTCGTGGCTTCATACGGCCAGCAGCGTCATTGTGCCAGGTGGTCAGAAGGGAAGCAAATCTGCAGAGCAGATGGCAAAAACTGGACAACAAGAACATTCCGATCGTCTTTTATGCAAGTCTATGGACGATGATCCGCGAAATGCAGGAGTACGAAAAGTATGAGTGTTCCTATGTTACACGCGCAACGATATTTTAGCACAATTGAGCATCATTTAAATATTCGTTCGCATCGTCGCTATACAACATGAAGACAACAAGGCAGGTCGAGAAGCAGCTTCGCGATGCTTGCCCGAAGCAGAGCCGCGTCATTGAAAGAATGGCAGGAGTGCCTGGTCCTTGTTCAGCAGGCCCGTTATGTTTTTTGGTGTGAGCAGTATTTTTGTGCCGTCAGGCTGTTGATAGAGTATGTCTTTCGTTCTGAGGCTTTCCTGGATGCTCTCGTGTAGGAATGTTTTTTGCTGAGTGAGTTTTTGCACTTCCGTGATGTCAAGCATGACCTCCTCTAATCCTGGCTCGCATTGCCGTATGATATTTTCTAGGATGCTGAAGAAACCTTCGATGCACGTCTTGTATGCAGCATCTTTCTTGAGCGGCAGGGTAATCCAGAGTTCACCGACTTTGTCAGTGGGATCTGGGCCGTGGATGTGCACTTGCACGTGAGGCTTGGAGTGTTTGCTGGGTGTGGGATGATGTTCTATGCTGAATTCTCGCTGAAAGATCCCTTCTTCTTTCGTCTTCCTGTGTTCGAATTTGAGCAGGAACTGGATTGTGTATTCTTGTTTGTAGTCCTGCTGGGAAAGCATGAGCAGGATAGCCGTGAAATCTTTCCTTGTGATTGTGATTCTAGCAGCATCTTGTGTTGCCTCTTGTAGAGACTTTCGATTGAAGTACTTGATGAACTCATTCAGGTTTATCCTTTTGGTCATGGGTGCACCCCAAGCTTGATGAGCTCGAACTCAACATCAGTCTCGTAGGCTCGGTCGGGAAAGCCTAAATTCTTGAATTGTCTCTTCCACCAGTCAAGATCGAGCACGTGTTTCTCATCAATCTTGAACAGAGGATCAATGTGCTGATGTATGATCTGCTCAATGATGCGCAAGTAATGTTCTGCCATGATTTTCCTGTCCGTATATTCTTCATATATCTTCCGTTCCTTTCCTTTGTATACAAGTTTCGTGCAGGTTACCCTAAGTCTGAAATCCGGGTCAAGAGGTGGTCGTGGCACGCTGTATGCGAAGTCTATTCTGCCTCCATCGATGAGTAGGGATGAGGACGTCGTGTCTTTATGACTTATTTTTAGCCTATTCTCTATCTCTGGCGCTTCGTTGTTTGTTTGGTGTTGTACTTGGCGAATGAGCTTCCTGATAATGTCATCAAAACTATCATTTCTATCTCCAAGAGATTCCAACAGCTGCTTCGTTCCCTTCTTCAGCCGGATGGTAGTCGGCTCTTCTTTAAGTACAAGTGGTTTTTTCATCACGCACCCAGTCAATGTATATGGCATATATCAAATATACGTGATATATTAATCTTTCGCTTTTGAAAGAGCATCATTTAAATACTCCAAAACACCGTCTGTGAGATAGGGGGTTGCGACCCCCTATGACCCCGTTCCGCCTCCTTCCTCGTCAAGCCCTCTGCGGAGGGCTTGTCGCATCCACGTCGGCGGTAAAGACTTTCAGTTTTTGTTGTCGGTCGTCGATGACGACTACGCCAT
>JAZDHK010000041.1:0-43515 GCA_043806035.1 archaeon | reverse complement strand
ATTGTGAGCAGTCCTTGAGCACGTGCTGGATTGTAGGCAGGGTTTCTCTAATCCTCGTGTCATCAGTAATCATGCCTTTCTCGTCGATAGGCACGTTGAAGTCAACGCGCATGAGCACGCGCTTGTTCATAAGGTCGACGTGTTGGAGGAGTTTCATACACGAGAGACAGACAGCGATTGTTTAAATAGTTTTGTGAAAAAATACAAGAAGAAAAAAATCACTATGTTGTTGCACCAATTATGATTCCTCATTTTGACTGAAGTAATACTTTAGTCCTTAGGAGAAATTAACACTTTCACTCTTCCGTTCATTCTAAATCGTGTCGGAATGGTCATCCAATCGCCAGCAGAATCTATAACTAATGTTCCAAAGTGCAAATGAGGATACGTCGTATATCCTGATACCCCCGAATAACCAATGATTTGACCTGAGTTTACTTGTTGACCTTCCTTAACGAGAATTCCCTTCCTTAAATGCACATATTCCGAATATTCATCCCCTTGGTGTTCGATTATTACTAGATTGGCCAGATTTGCGCATTTCTTATTTGGTTTGCCTATTCCGCGCCCGTCAACAACTTCGAATACGCGACCATCTTTTACAGCAAAAATAGGCTTGCCAACAGCCAAAGCAAAATCAACAGCATTCCTTTGCCAAATCTTTTCAAAATGATACGGGGCAGGCCGAACATCAACCGCTCCAGTAAATGGCAGTCGATAAATGTTTTTTGACAGCTTGTACGGACTCATAACGGATGAACATCTTTCTTAGTTTTTAATTCTTTCTACATCTGAATTTGAATGTACTTTTGAAAGCAAAATGCACCGTGCAACGAAAGAACGCCCACGTCATTAATCTTATACCAGCAATACCTTAGAGCAGTTTGATGACGTCCACGACCCTGCAGGAGTAGCCCCACTCGTTGTCGTACCAGCCGACGACCTTGAGGAGATCCCCGTTGACTTCGGTGAGTTTGCTGTCGAAGATGCAAGAGTATGGCCTGCCGACGATGTCCTGCACGACGAGGTCTTCTTCCGAATACTGTAGGATGCCTTTGAGGTGGAAGTTTGCCACGTTCCTGAACAACGTATTCACGTCAGCAGCAGTGGTTTGCTTTTTTATTTTGCACGTGAAGTAGGTAACGGAGCCACAGGAAATAGGCACTCTGAACGCTTCCGCGTGCACTTTCCCGTTGAGTTCAGGAATGACCCTACCGAGAGCCTTTGCTGCCCCGCTCGACGTCGGGACGATGTTCAGCCCTGCAGCCCTCGCCCTCCGCAAATCCCCTTTCCGGTGAGGGCCGTCGACGAGGTTCTGGTCTGCAGTATAGGCATGCACGGTCAGCATGAAACCGTTGATGATGCCATAATTGTCGTTGATGACTTTCGCCATGGGCGCGAAGCAGTTTGTCGTGCATGATTCGTTCGTGACGATGTGGTGCTTTGCTCTGTCGTACAGGTGTTCGTTGACTCCTTTTACGAAGAAAAAGTCAGGATCCTTGGCAGGGGCAGTAATGAGTACTTTTTTGGCGCCTGCATCGATGTGCTTCTGGCAGCTGGTCTTGTCGAGGAATATGCCTGTCGCTTCTACCACGACGTCGACATGCAACTCACCCCACGGGAGCTTGGTGACGTCTTTCTCAGAAAACGTCCTGATATGCTTGCCGTTGATGATGAGTCCATCAGTGACTGTTTCGACAGCGCCCTCGAACGGGCCGTGCGCAGAATCATAATGGAGCAGATGGGAAAGCATGTGTGTATCGCCCAGGTCATTGATGGCGACGAAGTCTATGTTCTTGTCATAAATGCCTGCGCGCAGAACCATCCTTCCTATTCTGCCGAAACCGTTGATAGCAACTCTCATGCCACTCACCCCTTACAAAAAAAATTTCAGATGTTCTTGAAGTGTTCGTTTGTCTTCTTCCACAATTCTTCTTGCGTCGTGAGCTTGTGCTTGACGAGCACGTCACAGACAGCCTCGAGCTGCGCCCGAGTAAATGCGAGCTTGTACTGGGTTATGAGCAATAGTTCCTTGACTTGTGCCAAAGATAGCTGATCGCTAAGCTCGCTCTTTTTTGCCACGACATACTTCTTCGAAAAGGAGTTTATATACTTTGTGCTAGCGCAGTATTCCGTCCAGATAGCCGAGAACGTACTGCGTCACCACAGAAAGATTGCGATTGGCATCGATGACAACGTCTGCCGCTTGTCGTTGCATGCGTTCATACAGGAGAGAATCTGGAATGACCTTACGTTGAATGTAGCCGTGCTCGCGTTCTCCGTTCCTCTGCAGACGCCGTTGGAGAAGGTTTTTATTCGAAACGTTCAAGTAAATTTTCTTTTCGAAAAGGGCAGTGATGCGTGGTTGCGTGTAGAGCAGGAATCCTTCGACGAACACGAGCGGTGCTGGAGTTACGAGCCTATCACAGATTTCCGTCCAGCCCGTGCTGGGCAGCAATGCTGTACGTCCTTGCTTTACGTCAACGAGGACATGTTCCAGAAGGTCGAAGCGGACACTTTCTGGCCGCTCCCAATGGTCTGCCTCTTGTTTGAAGAACAAATCCTGATTGATATGCATTGCTTCAGGATAAACACGCATGCATGCCTTGATTATCTCTGTCTTTCCTGAGCAGCTTCTGCCTGCAATGCCGATCAGATAGTTCGTCATGGAAAAGGAGAATGCAAATGAGTATAAAGGCGTTTCGGTCACTCGACAGGGATTGTTTCCTTATCTAACTTATGAATAACAAATGATTGTTGCGAAAAAAGCAATAGCTATAAAAAGCCACTTCTGTACGTAACGTTCATGGACGTTTCAAAAGTCATTCAGACGGCAGACACCTTCAAGGAGCTTGAGCTGCACAAGACGAAGTTCAACATGCTGGTCGTTGAGGAACTATTGCAGCTCTTTGGCTTGCACGAGCAGCAGAAACTCTCTCGTGACGAGCTTATGCGCTGCTTCACCTTGATCGAAAAGTATGACTGGGCGCTCATGCAGGACGTGTATGAGATGGTCGTGCTCGCATCATCGGGCAAGATCAAGAACGACTCCTACTACCGCGCAATAAAACGAAATCTCGAGGACTTAAGGGATATTCTTAACAAGCAGAATCCCAAGGCGTTGGAAGCGCCTCCTGAAGAGAAGAAGGAAGAGCAAAAAATTGAGAAGAAAAAAAAGGTCAGGAAGGCAACTACAAAAAAGAAATCCGTAAAGAAGAAAAAATAAATTATGGTGCAATACCGAGCGCCTTCTCCTTCTCCGCGATCTTCAGTGTTGTCTTGATGACCGTGTCCGGGTTCAGGCTTATGGATGTGATGCCGCACTCAACTAAAAACTGCGCGAAGTCCTCATGGTCTGATGGTCCTTGCCCGCAAATGCCGATGTACTTGCCTCGCCTGTTGGCGACGTCGATGACTTGCTTGATGAGTTTCTGTACGGCGGGGTTTCGTTCGTCGTAGATGTCTGCGACGAGTGCAGAGTCCCTGTCCAATCCTAGCGTGAGCTGTGTTAAGTCATTGCTGCCGATGGAGAATCCGTCGTAGAGGCTGAGGAATTCGTCGGCGAGGATAACGTTGCTGGGGATTTCGCACATGCACACGATCTGCAGGCCGTTCTGGCCTTGCTTCAGTCCTGCATGTTCCATTTCCGCGATGACCTTCCTCGCCTCGTCCAGCGTCCTGCAGAAGGGCACCATGAGCTTGACATTTGTCAATCCCAGTTCATCCCTGACTTTCTTCATGGCCTTGCATTCCAATGCGAAGGCGTCCTTGTAGTCGCTGTAGTAGCGGGAGGCGCCTCGCCAGCCGATCATGGGATTGTCCTCGACGGGCTCGAACTCTCTGCCGCCGATAAGGTTCGCGTACTCATTGCTCTTGAAGTCTGACATGCGCACGATGACATCTTTGGGGTAGAATGCTGCGCCGATGAGTGCGACGCCGTAGGCGAGCTTGTCAACAAAGTAGTCTGCCTTGTTCGCGTAGCCGTGCGTGAGTATGTTGATTATGTGTTTCACGTGCGGGTCCTTGAGCGTGTCAAAGTGCATGAGTGCTTTAGGATGGATTTTTATGTAGGAGTTGATAATGAACTCCTCTCTGGCAAGCCCAACTCCCTCGCAGGGGATGAAGCTGAAGTTGAACGCTTCCTCGGGATTGCCAACGTTCATCATGATTTTTGTTTTTGTCTTGGGGATGTGGTCGAGGTTTGTTTGTTTTATCTCGAACGGAAGCTTCCCATCATAGACGTAGCCGATATCCCCTTCCGCACAACTAACGGTGATGTCCTGCTTGTCCTTAATGTGTCCCGTTCCCGTGATGGTGCCGACGACGCAGGGTATGCCGAGTTCTCGGGAGACAATGGCTGCGTGGCAGGTTCTGCCTCCCTTGTTCGTGACGATGGCAGAGGCTATCTTCATGATGGGCTCCCAATCAGGATCGGTCATTTCCGTAACTAAAACTTCTCCTTTCTTGAACTGCTCGATTTCGTGGACGTCCTTGATAATGTGTGCAGGGCCCTGGCCTATCTTGTTTCCTACGCTCTTGCCTTCTGCAATGACTGTTCCGCGCTGCTTGAGCTCGTAATTCTCGTAGACGTTCCTGTTCTTCCTGCTCTGCACGGTTTCTGGCCGTGCCTGGACGATGAAGAGCTCGTTGCTCTCGCCGTCTTTCGCCCATTCGATGTCCATGGGTTTCCACTTGCCCGCATTCTGGCTGTAATGGTCTTCGATGATGCAGCCCCACGTTGCGAGCTGGAGCACTTCGTCATCAGCCAGAGAGAATTTCTTCCTGTCCTCGAAGGCGACCTTGACGTTCTTCGTTGGCTTTGGCCCGCCGTGCGTGTAGACCATTTTCTGCTCTTTCGTGCCTATCTGCTTGCTGATGATTGCCTTGAACCCTTTCTTGAGCGTCGGCTTGAACACGTAATATTCGTCAGGGTTGACGGCGCCTTGCACGACGTTCTCGCCGAGGCCGTATGCTGCCGTGATGAGCACGACGTCGCCGAATCCCGATTCGGTGTCGAGCGTGAACATGACGCCGCTGCATGCCTTGTCAGAACGCACCATTTTCTGGACGCCACAACTTAAGGCAATGGAGAAGTGATCGAAGCCCTTGTTCTGCCGGTAGCTGATGGCCCTGTTGGTGAAGAGGCTGGCAAAGCATCGCTTGACCGCATCAAGGATCTGGTAGTCGCCTTTGATGTTAAGATACGTTTCCTGCTGTCCTGCAAAGCTCGCGTCAGGAAGGTCTTCTGCCGTTGCTGAGCTGCGCACAGCGACATCGACGTCGTGCCGTTCTTTGCTGTAGGCACCGCATAGGTTCCTGTACGCCTCGAGGATGACGGTTTGCAGTTCGTGAGGGAAGGTTGCGTTGAGGAGGAGTTGCCGCACGACATGGCCTTTCTGCTCGAGCAGGTGCAGGTCGTTGGCATCGAGTGTCTGCAGTTCATCACGTATCTTCTGTGCCAGTCCTGCCTTGTCGAGGAAGTATCTGTAGGCAAATGCAGTAATGGCGAAGCCATTGGGCACGCGCACACCCTTGCCGCTCAGATTTCTGTACATCTCGCCTAGGCTGGCGTTCTTGCCGCCGACGAAAGGAATGTCGTCTATGCCTAATTGGTCAAACCAGAGAATGAACTCTTTGCTCTTATCCATACCCCACCTCTCCGTGCACTGTGCGAGAAGACGATTTATAAATTTTTGTTATTATTGGGCGATGGAGAGTGGTGTTGAGGCAAACGGAACGGCTATTATCCCGTGGCTAACTTAAGGAGGGCTACTGTTTTTTTGGTTATCTTGGGGAAGACGCCAAAATAGTAGTCGACAAAATTGAGCAATGATGAGAAAAGGATGGAAAACACCATGAGCTGCGTGAAATAATGGGGAGCGTTCTTATCCGCCATGATCTGGGACATGCCTAGTGCGAGGACCACCCTGAAAAAGGAGGAGACGAAGCTGGGGAGCAAGTGCTCGTTCGGATGCGCACGAGTTGAAACCTCATAGAGTTTTTGGATGTCCTGCTGCAATGCCTGCACTTCTTCTTTTTTTTCTATAAGCTGCGCGCTCATACGGATCATCTCAGAAAATTCATAGGAGAGATGCCGCAAGCGTTCGAAATAGTCCTTCCAACCTGCATCATCGGGATTGTCCAGGAGGGTTTTTTCCGCATCAAGGAATTTCTTGTGCTGTGCATTGACATGCTGATAATGCTCTATGAGGGAAACGATTGCCGTTACCTGGTCGCGCAGGGCCTCAGAACACCGAACAGGTCCATGGGCACCAGCTTCCAAGCGGATGAGATCGTTTTGCGCTGCCTTGAGCGTGTCCAGCGTTTCAGTCATTCCCCTCATGATGAGGCCAAAAACAGTGGTCTCTCTGTGGTTGATGAGCTTGAGGCGCACCGCCATGATGTTGTATGCCTGGTCGAGCCGGCCCTGCACTGCGGGAAGCTTGTTAAAAATGAGAAAATGGAATCCTTTCTTCTTGCGAAAATAGTCGGTGAGAAGGTCTATGCGTTGATTCCACAACGTGGAGAATGTGCGTACGGACTGCTCTACTTTCTTGAGGTGGAATGCGACATCCTGTCCTCTTTCCATAGAGTTACTCCTGCAACAATTGCTTAATATGGTTTCCTCATCAGTAGAGTTTGTGCAGCGTCCACTTGTGCAGCTTCCAGAGCGAGATGATGATGTCGTGGGTTATCTTGTGCGGTTCGCCCTTCTTTTTGATGAAGAGATGGAATCCATTGAACGTGCTCTCATGCAGCACCTTGATATCTTTATTGGGCATATCGTGCCCTACGCCTATGATCGTTGAAGAAACTTCATGCACGCCTACTGTCCATCGGTTGTGTGTGAACCAGCCGTGATGGTGCGAGAGGTAGTAGAGATTGTTTTTCTTGTCCATTGCCACGTATCGGGTTATGGTTGCCATAGTGTTCAGCTCTGTTTTGATTCGAGGCGCATGCGCAATTGGTTGAGCGCGGCCCTGAGCTCGTCCTTTCTCACGAAATCGATCGGTTGCCACAAGTGCAGGTATGCCTCTGTTTCTTTGAGGTCGTACTTGTTGGCGACGGTCTTGAATTCTGCGGTGAAGAGCTCGATCTTCTCCTTGAGCTCCTGGAGCTGCGTCTTGATGTCCAGGACGTCATCGTTGACGCTGCGCACGTCCTTGTACATCGTCTTCTCCAGCTCGACCATGTTCTCTTCGGTCGCCTCTGTTCGTTTGCGCAGCCCGAAGTACTTGTTCTCGAGCCCTTTCAGCCTACGGTCTAGTTCATTGACGCTGGCAATGATTGCTACAAAAGGATCATCGGCCACGCGCATCACGTCACACAGGCGCAGACGAGCCAGTCGTACTGGTCTCGCTCATCGACGACTTTACAATTGCCCGTGCTGAGACCGAGTTGCTTGCAGTACGTGTTGCAGGTTTGACTCACTTCGCAGCCGAACTGATCAGCAGGAGAAATGGCCACGGGAAGAATCAGGAGAAGAAATACGACGAGTACTGCACCGAACAACAGGATAAATGAGACGTATCTGCCAAGCGGCAGATGATGCTCCCGAGGAACGTGCGCATGCCCGTGCTTTGCCGCATGCAGGCGTTTTTCATGATCTGCAGTGAGGGATACTGCTGTTCGTCGTGTATGCTGCCGCTTGTGCATCACCTTCCCACCCATGCAGTGCGTGAGGACTTTTTGTTTATAAACGTTTGCAAAAATTTAAATACGCCGCCCACGAGATTTCACCAAAAGAGGGTGTAGGATATGGGCTTGTTTTCCAGGGATACATCATATGAGATTGTACGTGAGGGGGAAGACAGCACGCTGCTCGTCGATTGCGAGAAATACCCTTCTGCGCCGAGCCTCGAGGATAGCCCTGAGCTGATGAGCAGGACGGTGGAGTATCTTGCACAGAATCTCAGCGTTACCCGTATCATCTTCACGCAGAAGCGCGAGTACGAGTACGATTATGCGCAGACATCATTGCTCATCGAGATCGCTCGCCTGCTCAACACGCTGCTGAAGCAGAAGCAGATTTTCAGCTACCAGAACATTGCCAGTGCACGATTTGCGACGTTGGCTGCGCAAAGGTATACAGAATTGCAGAACCTGCTATACGTGGTGCTGAAGCGCAGTCCGCTCGACTGCTATGTGGAACTGCGCAGGATTCTCCGTCGTGAAAAGATAGAGATGGAACGCACGGTAGACCAGGACTATGCTGGTTTCATCCACAAGTACATGAGCATGCTGGACTACACCACGCAGTTGCTGGAGAAGACGAAGATCATCCAGCTCGCGGCCCCGTATCTTGCAGGGCATAAGCTGGGGGACAGGGATGTGTACAGGAATATTTTCACGCCGAGCATCAAGCCAGATTTCATGTTTACTCGACTCATGGCCCAGTATCCCAAGAAAGGAGAGGAAATTGATAATTACATGATAGGATCCACTGAGGTCGTTATCTTCAAGCTGCCGGACAGTGTACAGCTGCTCTATCACATCATGCCTCCTGAGTTCAAGCTGAGCGAGGAAAAATATGAGATCCTCGACACGGCAAGGAAGATCCTGTCAGAGCACAAGCCGGACAAGCAGGAGTTCATCGATCCCAAGCGCATGCGGGAAGTCTTCAGCAATGTGGGCAGGGATTTGCTCGAGGAGCTTGCCGACTACAAGAAGGTGCAGCTCAGCGAGCGCGAATTGGAAGAACTCACAGACATTCTCATCAGGTACACGGTGGGCTTCGGGTTGATTGAGGTTCTGTTGGCTGACGAGAAGGTGCAGGACATCACCATCAATAGCCCTTCTGGCAGCAGCCCTATCTTCATCGTCCATGCCGATTATGATGATTGCCGGACGAACATTTTTTCGACGACGAAGGATGCGGAGAGTTGGGCGAGCAAGCTTAGACTCATTTCCGGCAGACCATTAGACGAGGCAAATCCCATATTGGACACGGAAGTCGTCATTCCTGGCGTTGCGAACGCAAGAGTGGGCGTCATCTCCGATCCCCTCAATCCGACAGGTATTGCGTACGCGTTCAGGAGGCACAGGAACAAGCCGTGGACGCTGCCATTGTTCATCAAGCAGAACATGCTTACGCCGCTCGGTGCGGGCCTCATCAGTTTCCTCGTCGATGGCAGCAGGACGTTGCTCATTGCAGGGACGAGAAGCGCAGGCAAGTCGTCATTGCTGGGCAGCGTCATGGTGGAGATTATGCGCAAGTACAGGATTCTCACCATTGAAGACACGTTGGAATTGCCGAGCGAGGCATTGCAAAAGCTGGGCTATAACATTCAGCAGATGAAAGTAGCGGGAGCATTGAGCAAGGGCACGAGCGAAGTGCCTGCCGACGTGGGCATCCGGACGACGCTGCGACTGGGAGACAGCTGCCTGATCATCGGCGAAGTGCGAAGCACGGAAGCAAAAGCGTTGTACGAGGCCATGCGTGTGGGCGCATTGGCGAATGTCGTTGCAGGCACTATTCACGGTGACTCGCCGTACGGCGTGTATGATAGGGTGGTGAATGATCTTGAGGTACCCAAGACGAGTTTCAAGGCAACGGACATTATCATCGTGGCTAATCCTGTGAAGAGCGCAGATGGCCTGCACCGCTGGAGGCGTGTGACGCAGATTACGGAAGTACGCAAGAAATGGGAAGATAATCCGTTGGCAGAAGGTGGCTTTGTTGACTTGATGAAGTATGATGCGAAGAAAGACAGCCTCGAACCGACTGATGCACTCATCAACGGCGATTCTGAGATCATCAAGAGCATAGCGGGCAATGTCAAGGAATGGGCGGGCAACTGGGATGCCGTGTGGCAGAACATCCTCCTTCGTGCGAAGACGAAGGAAGAACTGCTGAGTACGAGCAAGCGGCTGAACAATCCCGAGCTGCTCGAGGCAGAATTTGTGATACAGGCGAATGATGCCTTCCACAAGATCAGCAATCAGGTCAAGGAAGATGTCGGCAGTATGGATACCAAAAGAATATTCTTCGCGTGGAATGAATGGCTGAAAAAGAACGCAAAGTAGAGGATGCCAGCATCAAGGCATTCAAGGCACGTGTAAAAAAGAAGCTCGAGCAGGAACTGGGCAAGACGCACGAAGACGAGGCAATATCCAGAGAATATGAGGAGTTCAGGAAGACCTATGCACCGCTGCATCATTCCCTCTACGAAAAATGGTGCAATATCGCCGAGAAGATCATGCCCATCCAGCCGGACAAGAAAGAACTTCCCGAGCTGGAGGAAGCTATAGGTATTTGCCATCTCAACATCACGCCCACGGGTGTGAAAAGCTTCGCCATCCTCTTCCCGACACTGTTCATCATGCTGAGCGTGCTCTTCGGCTATGCCATCCCCTACGTTTTGACGCAAGGTGAGTTCAGCAGCATGTTCTTCGTCGGCTTTGGCGTTTTGGTGGGGCTCATCATGATCATGCCGCTCTCCAAGATGGCGTACTTTCTCGCTAACAATTGGCGGATGAAAGCAAGCAACCAGATGGTGCTCTGCGTCTTTTACGTGGTCACGTACATGCGACATTCCTCAAATCTAGAAAACGCTATTGGTTTTGCCGCAGAGCATCTCGCCCCGCCCATGAGTCTGGACATGAAAAAAGTGCTGTGGAATGTGGAGACAGAGAAGTTCGATTCCGTCAAGGAGAGCCTCGACACCTATCTGGATTCCTGGAAGAAGTGGAACATGGAGTTCATTGAAAGCATGCACCTCATCGAGAGTTCCCTGTACGAGCCAGAGGAAGGCAGGCGCCTCAATGCACTGGACAAGAGCTTAAGCGTTATTCTCGACGAGACGTACGAGCGCATGCTGCACTACGCGCACAACCTCAAGGGTCCATTGACGACACTGCATATGATGGGCATCATCCTCCCCATTCTCGGGTTAGTTGTGCTGCCCTTGCTCGTCTCGTTCATGGAGGGAGTTGCCTGGTATCATATCTTCACACTGTACAACATCCTCTTGCCTATCGGCGTGTTCTACCTTGCCAAGGTCATCCTCTCCACGCGACCCACGGGATACGGTGAGTCGGACATTTCCGAGGACAACCCAGAGCTGAAAAAGTACAGGAATGTGGGCGTCAAGCTTGGCGATATTGAGTTGCGGATCAATCCGTTATTCTTCAGCATCATCGTCTTTCTCGTGCTGTTCGCCATAGGCATCAGTCCGCTCATCATCCATGCCGCAAATCCGAAGCATGATCTTGCCATGGTGGATGGAGAATTAGTGGTTATTACCGAGTATACTGATCCGAAAGCGACGTTCTACTTTCTCGGCTACCGGTTGGATGATGCGACAGAACAGGAGATAGGTCCGTTCGGTCTGGGTGCGGGTATTCTGGGCATGTTCGTTCCGCTGAGCATAGGCCTCAGCATAGGCTTGTACTTTAAGCTGCGTAGCCAGAACGTCATCAAAATTCGTGAGAATGCAAAACGGCTCGAGGAAGAATTTGCCTCTGCGCTCTTTCAGCTCGGCAACAGACTGGGAGATGGCATGCCTGTGGAGATTGCCGTGACGAAAGTGGCGAAGGTCATGGAAGGAACAGTTTCTGGGGATTTCTTCAGACTTACGTCCAATAACATTACCACCTTGGGGTATAATATCGAGCAGGCCATCTTTGACCCGCAGCACGGCAGCCTCACGAGCTATCCCAGCAGCCTGATAGAGAGCAGCATGAAAGTGCTCACTGAATCTATACGGAAAGGACCGTTAGTGGCATCGCAGGCGCTCATTAACGTGAGTCAGTACATCAAGGAAATGCACCGCGTGGACGAACGCTTAAAAGACTTGATGGCAGACATCATCAGCAGCATGAAATCCCAAATTAGTTTTTTAACTCCTGCCATTGCAGGCATCGTTGTGGGCATCACATCAATGATCACGACCATTTTGGGCGATTTGTCGACGAAGATGAAACTGTTGACCGCACAGCAGTCCGATAACGTTGCGGGCGCCAGCCTGCTGGGCATGTTCGGCAATGGCGTACCGATGTTCTATTTCCAAATCATTGTTGGCTTGTACGTGGTGCAGATCGTCTATTTATTGACTATTCTCATCAATGGCATCCAGAATGGTGCTGATCCGCTCTCAGAGAAGTACATGCTTGGCCAGAACATGATCATGTCCAGCATTCTCTACACCGTGCTTGCGCTCATCGTCTCCTTGATCTTCAACTTCGTCGCGGGGACAATCATGAGCACGATTGTTGTGGGATAAAAGACGTGTGCTTCGTACTATCCTGTGCTCAGCTAACCAACTTCCACAACATGAGAAAGTTGTTTCTAAACGAATCGGCCACTTCCTTACTGACGATATAGAAGGCAACAGGTTTTTTGAGCCATAATGCAATGATTGTGACCTGCCCATAAATATTGATGACTGCCGGGTTGATAAATTTTTTTTCGATGAATTTCACTTCGGTGAAACTCGTTTTCGCCTGATCTTCGCCTATAGATGACCCTTTCTCTGCGATAATTCGCATCCTAATTTTTCTCTTGGTTTTCTTATTCATCACTGCCCGCATCTCTCGTAGTTTATTGATGAGCCAGCGCACCTGCTTTGGATCTGCACCACCAAATTCTTTTGTAATAGTATAGGCATAGAGCGTTGTTCCAGGCACAATCTTAGTATATGCATCTTTGAACGCAGAGAGCACACCGTTCCACCCTTCAAATATGAATGTCTCTTGTTCTGGATGTTTCGCCAAGAGATTTTGCGCTTTAAGTTGTGGGATGAGTCGCTGCAACACTTGTTTTTGCTCTTCTATCGTCTGCCGTTTTTTTTCAAGAAGTGTTGCTAATGTTTCAGGATCTGCAGCAATGAACTGTTTTCGTCCGTTCTTTGTTATAGACGATATTGCACCTTTTTCTATAAGCGAATCTGTAATGTGGTAGATAGTAGAACTCTGCAGACCTGTCTTTTTGATAAGCGTCCCCGCTGAAGAAACTCCTTGCTGCAGCAGGTAGAGGTAGACATTCGCCTCTCCTACAGTAAAGCCGATAGCTGAAAGCAGTTTCTCATCCATGAAATTTTCTTGATTGCATTCTATATAAAATTATCGTTTTACTCTCCAATATATAGAGAGTGAAAACTTTTATGCACATAAAATACTACTATTTGATGGTAAATATTAAAATTCGCTGCGCAGAGGAGAAGGATTTGCCTGCAATTTTCAGAATAGAGAAGCGAAGTTACCCTCCTGAACTTCAAGCGCCTCACCACATACTTGCCAACAGAATGGAGATATTTGGCATCAGAGTCGCTGAGTTGAATCGTGACCTCGTTGGTTTCTACACGTGCGTGCCTGTCCTCCTCGATTGGTCTAAGGAGCAGAACGTAATAGACGAGATTCAAAAGAATCGTCACCCTCATTACTGTCGATGGTTTGAGCAATATCGGACATCACAAGAATTCAACACGTTGTACGTAACGTCAACTGCAGTTACTACCAAATATCAGGGAAGAGGCATAGGAAAAGCGTTGGTACAACATAGTCTGGAACTAGCTCGAGAAAATACATTGGCGTATCGTGCATCAGTGTTACGGGTCAAGGGATTCGGCAAGCAGCACGCTGCAGGGATGTCCATTGATGAATACATTCGTTCCGTGCAGATGGGAAGGATTAGCAGCCCCATCCTGGAGCTGTATCTTTCTTCAGGATTCACACTGGGAAGACCCCTTCCAGAGTATGAGTCTGACCGGGCAAGCAATAATTATGGCATTTTTTCATTCAAAAAGGTCTTTTGGTAAGAGCCATGGATAAACCGAGTATAGTGGTAGGCGACACCGCAGAGACGTTTTGGTATCGAGGATTGCATATCGAGACAGACAGAAAGGACGATAAACGTGAAGACAACGTACTTCCAATATATGTGGGAAGTGGAGTTCATTATTTGATTGATCATTCGCTCATTCAGGATGGGGACGTAGTCTTGGATTTGTGTACTGGCTCAGGCATACTGGGACTGTATGCTGCACGAAGTGCATCACGCGTCATATGCACGGACATCAACCCGCGAGCGATAGCCTGTGCACAACGAAATGCTGATCAGAACGCATTGCAGAATATCGAGTACAGGTGCGGAAATCTCTTCGAGCCAGTACGGTGGGAGCATTTCGATTACATCGTAACCAATCCGCCATTCGTTCCCATTCCTCCTGGCGTTAAAGCTACGCTTCATAGCGGTGGTGGCGAGACGGGCATGCTGCTCGTCGAGGCTATCGTGCGAGACGTAGAAACACATCTTAAACCAGAAGGACGCATGCAACTCTACTCGTTATCATTGGGAAACGAAACAGAGACTTTGTTAGAAAGCGTGTTGAGGAAGTATGTAAAGAGGAGAAAGGTGACGATGATGCGCATGTATACAAATCCCTTACCGCTGAAAGAATTTGTTGATGACCCTGCAATATGCTTCGCAAGTACAACGTGGTATGAGCAACGAATGCATGCGGGGGAGACACATCTGCACTCCTTTGTTGTCAACATCGAGCCCGCAGACTTGCTGACCATAACCACGACTGACATGTCCCAACAGGACAGGAGACAGTATCCAGACAACTGGGAAAACTGGAAAGGGCGCTTCATCGAATGGATTTTCGATTGATTGCTTAAAGCCGTCGTTGAGAACGTTCATGGGTCAGCTGGGATTTGAACCCAGGACACCACGGTTTCGAGGAAGCAAAGCTTCTTGCTTCGCAACGCTTCAGCCGTGTGCTCTCCCAGTCTGAGCTACTGACCCGTAAAAAAAGAAAAACACCCGTGGCTTTTTAAGTTTTATTCTTTTTCTATATTTCCGAACTTGCCTGCAGAAAGTTGCTTTTGGCCTTGCCATTCGCTGACGAAGCCGTTCAGTATCTTGATTTTGTCGCCGACATTCACTTGGTCTATTTCATCATTCCACAGGGTGAGACTGATATTTCCAGAAGCGTCCTTGAGTTTTGCATTGCAGACCCTGCCTGGCTTGCCGAACTTCTGAAACTCTCTAACGTCACCTTTCTCAGTGATGATGCCTTTGACGTTGGCGTTGCCCTGCTTGGGTTGCAGGTCGCTGATGTTCATGAACGTATCTGCCATTACTCTCACCACGAGTGAGAGTTGACAGGGGTTATTTAAATGTTTTTGTCAGGATTTGACAAGCACATCATCAGTCAGGCCGTGCTGCTTTGCTAGAAAAAGACAACCCAAAAAGAGAATCACACGATGAGCCAGGATTGCTCTTCTTCGCTCAATTCGAGTTCTTCAATGAACTGTTTTTGGTGTGCAAGCGTTTGTAGCAGAGGAACGGAGCTGAGTGCTTTTTTTCCGCTTTGGTGTGTGTGCGCGCCTAGCTTTGCCGCTATGGCCTTTCTCTTCGCATATTTTTGGTTTGCCATCCATATCTTGAGCAGTCTCGTCGTCGGCGTATAGGTGACGAATGCAGGATTCCTTTCCTCTTTGGCAAGAGCTATGCCTGTGCTCAATGCCTCGTAGCAGTACACGTAGAACCGGTAGTATTGCCAATGCCGTATCCTGCCGTAAAAGACATCTGCGAGAGAGAGCATGTCGAAACCGCTTGCCAATCCTTGTCCAGAGTATTCCTTCGGCAAGTTCTCATCCACCCACAAAAAAACCTTATCGATATCCTGGTCAACAGTCTCATATGCTCTCCTGACGATTTCTGGTTGTCGAGTTTTGAATATTGCGGCAAGGGCATGCTGCATGCTCGTCGTCTTTGTTCGTTGGCCGATGAGATCAAGATCGTCCTTGAGTAGTTTCTTGTCAGATGCAAGCACTTGTAAGTCGTTGATGGCTGATCGGGCATCACCTTCTGCCATCCGGGCAAGCTGGTTGAGGACGTTCTCATCATAGGTGATGTGTTCTTTCGCACAGATGTCCTTGAGGAGGTGTGCGATAGTGCTAGCGGGCAATGGCTTGCACTCGGTAAGCATGCAGTGCTTTCTGAGCTGTGAGAATTTCTGCTCAAAAATGTCATTGCCCGTTATGATGATGGGAAAGGTGCTCACTGCGATGAGTTCTGTTATTGCCTGCATGCCCCCTCTATCGTCATTGCCAGAGATGCCGTCTATTTCGTCGATGAGGATGATCTTTCCTTTGCTGAACAGGCTCATCTGCTTAACTGCACCGCCGAGAACGGTGTTGATGGCGTCCTTGTTCCTCACGTCAGATGCATTGACTTCAATAAGCTCAAAGTTGAGGTCGCGAGCCAACGCATAGACTGCTGCCGTCTTTCCTGTTCCCGTCGGCCCGTAGAGCAGGAGTGCTTTCTTCTGCTTTTTTGCCACATATTTTTTGAGCTGGTCGAGAGCGGCGTCCTGGCCTTTGACGTCAGATAGTGTCTTTGGAGCATATTGCCTGAACCAAGGAAGAACCGTCATATGCTGAAGAAGTGGTCGTGTGTTTTTATAGTTATTGCTGCACAATATTTAAATAGACACCTCGTGAAGAATGAGCATGCTTGGCAAGATATTGGGCATTTCATTGCTGCCATTCAGCATCCTCATCGCACTTGAGGAGCTCAATCTCTTTTCTCTCACGTTGCCATTCGACAAAGTCGTTGTGGGGGCCATTCTGATGATTGCATTACAGTTCATCACGATCATCATGCTCGGCATCCACAAGCAGGGGATTCGTACGATAAACATCATCACTGCTGTTGTCTTCATCATTCCTGCAGTTCTTGCCCTGTTCAGGAGTTTCTTTCCCGGCATAGCCCAGCCCATCCTGCTCATCATGGCGGTCATGATGTTCACGGAAGGAGTATATGCACTGCATTGAGAACCATGACCTTCATCAACAAGATCGCAGGTGTCTTCTTTCTTGCGTTAGGGGCAGTTCTGGGCGTGTTGTTGCTCGGCCTGTATTCTATGGACTTTCCATTCGATCTGACGATGATTGCAGCCATCATCCTCATCATTTTTGAGGTGTACCTGCTCATCATGCTAGCATCAGAAAGGTATGCGCATGGCGAGGTCATGCCTGCTGGACGCACAGTACTACGCATCATCATCATGCTTCCTGCAGCGGCATATCTGGTACTGCTACTCTTTGAGATGCCGAGCATCGTGCCACTTGCGCTTTGCGCAGCTATACTACTTGAGGGTTTGCTACGTTTGCTTTGAGGACAACAATGCATTCTACATGCAGTGTTTGCGGGAAGAGATCAAACATTGCAGCATCTGCCAATGAATAGTGTTTGAGGAATTTTGGCAGTTCCTTACCTAATTGTTCTGGATTGCAGGAAATGTAGATAATCATGCTCGGCTGCAATGCGAGCAAGCGTTCAATGGCTTTGGAATGCATGCCGCTGCGTGGAGGGTCGGTGATGACGTAGAGTGGCTTTCGAAGGGGCAGCTTGTACGCATTTGCTGCATCACCGACGACAGCGTTGATCTGGACATGATTTAGTTCCGCGTTCTTCTTCGCCGAAGCGATACTGCCTGCAAAATTCTCCACGACATGCACGTGCCTGAATTTGTCAGCGAGGCTGATGCCGAACAAGCCTACACCGCCGTAAAGATCAAGGAGGGTTGCGTTTGCCGTCTGTTCCTTGGTAAGCGTTTCTTTAACGAATTGTACCATGCGTTCAGCCATGGTGGTGTTGTTCTGGAAGAAGCCTTGTACGTTGAAACTGAAAGCTCTGCCGAGCAGTTCTTCGATGATGTCTTCTTTTCCCTTGACCACAAAATAGTCTTCTGTATTGCTGACGTCCGTTTCGGAAGGAACATAGCCTATGATGACGTTGCCCGCCGATGTTGTACTTGAGAAGAGGGTTATGGCGTCCACTGCCTCTTTAACTTTTGTGGAGTCTGCGTTGATGATGAATCCAAGAGAGGAGTCGTCCTTCGTGTGCCTGATGACACAGTAGCGAAGCGTTCCATGCTTGCTGCTGATGTCGAAGACGTCGAGTTTTGTTCTGGAAAACCAGTCCTGCACCTCGCCGAGCAGTCTATTCACTCCTTCGTTAGAGATAGGGCAGTGTGCAACGGGAATGAGTGTCTTCCAGTCTCCTTTCTTCCTCAAGGCGAGGCCGTCTTTGGAGAAGACGAAGTCCATGCGGTTGCGATAGCCGAAAGGAGCAGCAGAGTACACGTTGACGGGGTGCTGCACGATGCGCTCGACGAGTTTTCGCTTATTCTCGAGCTGCAATTCATAGGGAATGTGCTGGGCAGTGCAGCCGCCGCATTTTTCGAAGTATTGACAGGTCATGAAGAAAGAAAAAAGAAAGAGTATAAAAAAATTATGGTACGTAGTAGAGCCAGCGCACGAGCATGGTGCTTCTCGCAGATGCGGCATCCACTGCAGTCGCATTATAGACGTAGTAGCCAGTCTGGTTTCTCAGCGTCAGTGTTCCTCCAGAGCAGGATGTTCCTGTGCAGGGGAAGGTTGACGTGCTCTGGATTACGCCATTACGGTAGACCTTTAACTCCACATATGCCATGTTGTCGTTTATGTCAAATGCAGACCAGGTTACGTTACTTATACTTGATGTCGTATT
Organism: archaeon; assembly: GCA_043806035.1. Taxonomy (GTDB): domain Archaea; phylum Nanobdellota; class Nanobdellia; order Woesearchaeales; family UBA9642; genus JAZDHK01. Next base: position 25,010 of record JAZDHK010000041.1, on the reverse strand, counting down.
CGTGTATTGGTACTGGACGTAGACGTACGTCAGATTTGGTGGCTGGTTCGTTTGGTTCATGCATCTGTTAGCGTTGCAGCCGTTGGGACATGTGTAAACTGCTGATGCAGGAATAGTACCACTACAATATTGTTCAGCGAGCAAACTACCACTGGCGCAAAAGTCGTACTGCGTATATGGTGTGCCATTCATCAAATTGCCCGTTACGTATCCAGACGTGTAATAATTCAGCCCACCATCCGAGTCAGAGCAAGAACCACTATCTGTGTAGTTCACCAATACAGAGTTCTGATTACTCCAGCCGCCCGCAACATCTAAAGCGAAGGCAGTGTAATTGTACATGCCCTGAAGTGTCCTGTAGTGTATGAAGCTATACACGCAGGGGCTGCCATAACAGTACGTCGAGTACCACTGCCAGGTATTATTAAGTCTCACTGCCACGGTTATGTTGTGCATGTTGTTATCCTGATCCAGCGCAACCACCGTCACATTCGACCAGTTCTGACTGGTCGTACCATCAGGCATTACCTGGAAGTAGCTTATTGTTGGGTTGTGGTTCAGCACGCAGGCTCCGTTCGAGCAGTACTGGCCTGCACCGCAAAAGTGCAGGATAGTGGCGTTATTTCCCGAGCTGCAATAGCACTCCCTCACTTGGGTTCCTGATGTGCAGAAGTCATTGCACACGTTCATCCCGTTCAGGAATACCGAACCTGAAACATCGTAGTTCAGGCCGCCGTCGGAATCCGTGCAAACATTTCCAGATTGGGTGTAGTTGACAGCTATTGAAGGCTCCGAATCCACTCTACCGAATGCATCATAGACTATAGGTGAATACAAATAATAGCCGGATGAATTACGCGTTGTCACCTGATTAAATGTGCAGGATGTTCCCGAACAATAAACAGTCATCGGTTCTTGGTTTACACCATCCTTAGTCACCCATACATCAATATGATTCATGTTGGCACCATGGGATGTTGCATACACATAGACCTGCGAAGTTGGTTGTGACGTAACACCTGAAGGCACCACTGAGAAATTCAGTATGGTCGGTGGCGTACTGTTGTTGTTCTGGTTGCATGCGCCATCGCTGCAGCCGTTCGGACATTCTCGTATGCCTGCTGATCTACAATTGTATTCCCATAACGTGTCGTTGTCCACGCAATAGTCTGTCCACGTCCTAAGCTCACAAACACCGTTCGCTCCGAGATCCCAATACGTGTCCGTGCCTCTAACGAAAATATTATCTCCACCATCAGTGGTATTGCATTCGCTGCCACAGTCAGTATTTCCGAACTGCAGCACAGCAGCTCTATACGCAATAGTGTCTGTGTACATGGTCTGCAGGACATTTATCTGCACATCATTGACTGTTTCGGAGTTGGTGACGGTCTGCATGACACCGCTCACATTAACTACAACAGTCAGTGAGTTTGATGCCACATTGATGAGTTCCACAGTATCAACATAATCAGGGGGAACGGTATCAACATAACCCACTCGCATGAAATTCCCAGGAACAATTGAGAAGAGTTGCAACGTTGCAGATCGTTCATTGACATCATTAGAATAGAACGTGTCAAGAATGACGACATTGACACCATTGGAATCAGCTGCTCCATCAACGTATACCCAGTATCCATCAATGCTAACCACAACATCACCTGAACTGGTGACATTGATTAAGCGCACAGTATGATTGCCCACTTGTGTTTCGTCGTTCACATGAAGGAAAACGCCCATCTGGTTGCTCACACATGCTCCTTCGCTGCAGCCATATGAGCAAGTCCAGTATTGCACGCCACAGGACTGATTGCCAGGGGGACCAACACAAACACTTTCCATCACCGAGCCATTACCGCCACAAACATCAGGATAATTATTGCCCAACGAATCAGTGCACCTACCCCACACGTCATAGTTCAGACCACCATCCGTGTCGTTGCACCACGAGTTATTTGCGGGAAGGCATGCGCCACCACTGCAGTTGCACGTCACAATGTCTTGGTTGACGCCATTCCCCACACAATACCATTCGAGGAGGCGTGTTCCTGTCTCTCCCGGAGTGCCGCTGCCATCAGGATTGGGAGTAAAGCAGTAATCCCAGCCGTTGCTGCCCTCGCCAGGCCCTATTGGGCCAACAACCTGTCCTCGGACTTCATAGTTGATGCCGCCGTCAGAATCAGTGCATGTTAGTTCATAGAGTGCGTCAATAATTTGAGAGGTGGATGTCACCCCCGTGCTGTCTACTGCAGTCACTCTATACCTGTACGATCCTGGATTCTCTCTGTAGTGTGACGCGATTAACTGGCAGGTTGCTCCCGAACAAGGCTGTGTAGCATATGCCGACCAGGGTTCACCGTTGAATGACAGTTCGAGCGTCATGCTTGCGAGGTTATTGTCTTCATCAGAAGCGAATGCCATGATTGCTGATGTGCGTTCTGGCGTGTTGCCGTTTGGAGTGACGGAGAAGTTGAGTATGACGGGAGGAACGTTGAGCAGAGGGAGTTCTATGCGTATTCTCGAGATCTGACCTGCAAGAACAGTTACCTTTTGCTCTACTACTTTTCTCTCTTCCAACTCAACTCTAAAAACATATGTTCCGGGTGGCAAGTTCATGTTGAGGGGAGTCCTTCCTCTCTCTTCCCAAGGAGTTGCGCCTGTGCTTTTTTCGTTGTAGATGGATATGGCTGCACCTGTCGGATTGCTCTCGACATAAAGTGTGCCTTCAGATTTATCGACTGCCTGTACGTTGCCGAGATAGAGCTTTGTCGCCTGTCCCGTGCTGCATGCAGAAACGACCAAAAGCATTGCCACCAATGAGAGGAGAAACAGTTTCTTCACACTACCACCTTTATGCCTGTTTTCTTCACTCCTGAGCAAAGTCGTTTATAAATCTTTTTTTTTCGAAAAACAAATAAAGAAAACGGACGTTCCCGAGAGTGCACGGCTGTGTTGTAGGGGTAGCAATCAACCCTCCCACAAATCTGAAGAGAGGTTGCAGCCCGGGTTCAAATCCCGGCAGCCGTAATAAATGGAGGAAAACATGGCGCGACTCGTCAAGCATGAGGCAAATGGGCCTGTTGAAGTAAAAGTGGGCAATGAGCGCAAGTGGATATGCCAGTGCGGCCTGTCCAAGAATCAGCCGTTCTGCGATGGATCCCACAAGATGACGCTGGACGAGCAGCCCGGAAAACTCTACAGCTACGTTAATGGCAAAAGAAGAAAGATACAAGAATAAATACATTTATAAAAAATGAGAGTAAAACGTTGCCATGGCTGTTTTCCAAGACATCCAGCGTCTGAACCGTCTCATAAAGACTGGTCAGCAGAAGCTCATCGCTGCCCAGGCCAAGAACATGCTGCCTTTTCTCGAGAAGATGAGCAAGCGAGAGGACATTCATGCCAAGAAGAGATATCATCTCGAGATTGCCGTCAGATGCCTGAAAGAGATTGAAAAAAACAATAATGTTCCTACTCAGTATGCGCAGCTTGCAGACTCGCTTAGCCACTACACATTGCTGCCGAGCGTTTATTTGTTCAGGCATCCTGACAAGACGAAAGAACCAGGAAGGGCACTTTCTAATAAAGGGGTTTTGCAGGCAAAACTTGCGGGAGAGCATCTGCGTGATGATGTCTTGCTCTCGATAAAACCCGTGCTCTTGCGCATATGGACGAGTGAGCTGAACCGCACGGAAATTTTTGGAAGGATTATCCAGCACGTCAATGATGCCCAGCGGACGGGTGCTGCAGTGACTATTGATGGGCCAAGAGAGCATGTGCAATTGTTCATGGGACCTGCAAATGCTCCCGTCATGGAGCTTATCGGAAAAGTTATGGAAAAAGGGACGGAGTTCGATGCCTTTCTCCAATGGGTCGAGCACAAGGATGCGTTCATGCAGCACGTTCGTGCAGGAAATGTTGCCGATCCGGACATCGTCGAAAGGAACATCACCGCATTCGTCAAGGATGTGCTAGAACATGCTGAACAAGACATCAGCAACAACACCATAACCATAGGGCTTAGCCACTCGTGGACACTAGACACATTCTTGTACAAGAGAACAGGCATCAGAGAGCTCATCGGCACAGCAGAATTCGCCAAAGTGGAATGCAACGAGCTCTATTACAAGAAGCACTGGCATAGACTATAGTTTGTGAACTTTGCCCTGCATAGCATCGACTTCTACGACATCTCCGTCTTTCAGTATGGTGGTTGCTAATTGCGTGCCGACAATGCACGGAATCTTGAGCTCTCGGGAGATGATGGCAGCGTGACAGGTAATGCCTCCTTCATCAGTGATAATCGCTCCTGCCTTTTTCATCGCAGGGACGAGTTCAGGGCGGGTCATGACCGAAACGAGAATGTCTCCAGGATTCATCTTTGAAAAGTCAGCGGGCGCATTGATGATTCTGACTATTCCTTGAGTTTTTCCTGGATAGGCTGGCCTGCCGCAGAGGTCCTTTTGTGCACTTTTGAGGGCTTCCTCGAGGGCTGCCTTGAGCTGTTCTGCCTCTGCCCCACACAAATACGTGTAGTGTCCGGGCGTGTCTTGCCAGTACGCGTACGATTGTTGGTTTCTCTTCTTCAGCTCTTCCTTGTACTGTTCGGTAAGGAGGAGACTGCTGATTTCGAAGAAGGCAAGGTGTTTTGCTTCCTGCAGGGGAATGGCGTTCAACATGCACACTCGGTGGATGAGCTGATCGAGAAGGGTGTTTGTCTTGCAGACAAGTTCTCTTTTCCGTTCATCACGCCAGTCGTTCAGTGTTCTGAAGTAGTCGAGCACACGCCGAGTTTTTGTGTCGAACGCATATTTTTTGAGAAGGTGCTGCCGCTGCCGTTCCGTCTCCTGGCGGTGTTTGCGTATGGTGTTGGCTTCTTTGCGTATGCCCACTTTTCCTTTCTTGTGCAATCTGCCAAGGAAGTGTTCTTCAGTGAGTTGCGGGGCGTGCAGCCATGACGCCAAATACCAGGAATACGTTGCGTGATGTTTTTTGAGAGCCCCTCCCTTCTCGACTGCTTTCCAGAAATCAAGCACTTCCTGTTGCAGGTAGCCGTAGTGTTTGGGAGAGGTGAGTATGGCAAGCTCTTTGTCTGAAACACCATACGTGCGCAGATAGTCGTGCAGGACGATATCCCCCCAGGGATCAGTTTCTTCGATGAAGAGCGTTGCTGCCCAGGCATCGATGGTTGCCTTGACGAACGCACGAATGTCTCGTGTAGGTTCCTGCAGCAGCATGTTGAGTTCTTCTTGCTGCAGTCGCACGAGAACTCTCCATTCCTTCATCTTTTTCTGCAAGAACTGCTTGTCTTCAAGGGATGCTGCTATTGCCTCATCGAGTTTTTCCTTCTCTATGCTTTTGTTGAAGTATGCGATGTTGTCCATGCCTTGCTGGATGATGAATCCAGCATCCTGCCCCCATGCCTGATACACGCATTGGTAGGGCGTGCTGATGAAGAACGGCAGCAAGGATCCTCCTTGCCTGTACCATGCTGTTGATGCAACGCGTTCGTGTAGTTCTTGCATGTCTGTTTTTCGCTCGATTACGTGTACCCTGCCCGTCGTTGTGTCCACCTCGAGAAGGTCTCCGATCTTGAGCGCTTGCGTTGCATTTTTCGTGCCGATGATGCAGGGAATGTTTAATTCTCTGGAGACAATGGCTGCATGACAGGCAATGCCTCCCTCATCCGTGATGATGGCTGCTGCTTTCTTCATGAGCGGCACGAACTCTATACGTGTCATGCTTGCGACAAGCACGTCTCCTTTGTTGAATGTGCTTGTTGAAGGGTTCGTGATGATTCGTGCTCTGCCTCTGATGCGTTTTCCATCTTTTGCTGGGCTTGCAACCATTCCTTTCACGGTTGCCTCGTACACTTCATGTTGCGACACGGCATAGAGTGCCTCTGCCTGCCCTCCTGTGTAAATGATTACGGGTTTTCCTGGATAGTAGACGAGCATCGTTCCCTGTTTTCGTTGCTGTACACGCGTTAGTTCGAACTGCATATTTTCATTCAGGATTGCACGAATTTCATCGACCGTCAACCACTGCACATCAGCATAGGACAAATGGAGTTTGTCGCAAATGTCATGAATGGCAGAGAAGAAGTAGTAGAATGTTTTCATCATTGCTTCTTTTCGCTCGTCAACAAAGCTGATGAATGTTTGGGCAAATGCCAGTTTCTTTCTTTCCTCTACGCTGAAGGTGTATTTTTTTGTGGCGTGTTCTCTTTCTTTTCGTACCGTAACAAATCCATTGAGTATTTCCTTGCGGGATTGGCGAACGGCGTTGATGTCGTGCAGCTCTTTCTGTATATCTGCCAAGACGCTTTCTGGAGTGACTATTTTTCTGTCGACAAAGTTCGTGTCTTTGAAAAAGTATTCCGTCACGTATCGGTTCAGTTTCGTGAGCAATGGTTTGTTGCAGAGTGCATTTGCTGTACTGCTCTGCGTATCCTGTAGTGATGAGACAGAAAGGCACAAGTTGTAAAAATCGAGACGTTCCTTGCTGAATGATGCTGGTCTTTCTGGATGGGTGAGTGCGGAGAGCAGGCTGTGCGCCTCGTTCTGAGTAAGTTCGTGATTTTTGACAAGAAGGGGGATGAGTATGGATTCGAGGAATGCACCCTTATCCTCTCCGAGGATGCCGTACTGCCAGAATGCACGTATGTTTGTTATGAGCGTGTCGAACGTTTTGCTGCTGAAGCCGTTTCGTTGATAGTCAGCCCATGCGGCATCCATCTGTTCTGCTGCCTTGTGCGCGTTTTTGAGAATGGCGTCAAAGCGTTCAGGAGTGTTCATCATCGTCCGTAACGAGCGTGTGAGGTTGGCTAATGCTGTTACGGGAGTCATTTGGAGGAAGTGTAGTTCCTTTACGTATCCGAGCTGGAGCGGGTATGCCGTTCCTGGAAGTATGGATGCTGATGCGTACACGGGAAACACGAGGTCTGGTCCGCAGATGTTTCCTTGTGCTTTCTGGATGTCCATGGGTGTTTGCTTGACTTCTTCGACAAGTTTCGTGAATGCATTATTTTGTGCATTGTCTTGGCCTTTTTGCAAAAGAATCAGCCCGTTATCTGCGTCAACTTCAACGTACATGCCGTCCTTGAGTACGTGTGTCGCTATTTCCGTGCCAACGACCGTTGGCTTCTTGAGCTCACGGGCAGTGATAGCTGCATGGCACGTTATCCCTCCCTCATCGGTAATGATGGCAGCTGCCTTCTTCATGGCAGGCAGAAAGTCAGGAGTGGTCATGGGCGAGACAAGCACGTCCCCTTCCTGAATAAGCGCTATCTGGTCCTTGGTTCTTAGTATACGGACTGTTCCTGACGCCTTGCCTTTGAATGCACACGTGCCCTGCAATCGTTGCCCGTCAAAATCTCCTTTGGTGTGCACGAGTTGTACGGTAGGATTCTGTTCTACATATTTTTCTAGAGGCAGACATGCTTCAACCGTTCCGGGAATGACGACGAAATGTTTCTTTCTCTCCTCAAGAACGTTTGGTGGAGGGATCTTTTCAAGCTCTTTTTCAAGCACGCAGGTCTCAACTCCTCTGATGATGGATTTTCCGAGTAACGATGTCCTGATTATCTTGTCGCAACAATCGAACAAGACGTCGGTGTTGCGCATGCCAAGCGCCAATTTCCGAATAGCAGGAGGGGTTCGTTCATCAAGTGCAGTGTAGTATTGGACGACGAAGTAAGGCATGATGGCAAAAAGGGATTGCGCGAATGCAGGAAGATTCTCCGCATATCCTTTTTTCCAGGATGGCTCTAGCTGCTTGAGCAGTGCTGCGTATTTCTTCTGGACGTTCTGCAAGAATGCGGTTTTTTTGTTCGCTTCAAGGATGCGGTCGAGCAGTTCCTTACGCGCTTTTTCATTCTCCCATACCTCGATGGATCCTTGGTTGAGATAATAGATGGCGAACGGCAGGTGCTGCATCGTCCAACCGAACACGTCCTGCAGTCCTTTCGTGCAGCCATGATACCATGCCTCTTCCATGATGATGGAGAAGTCTCTCGTATATGATTTCGTGAACGTTTTCTTTTCCGTGACTCGCCGTACAAGACCGTTATTTGCATCGACTTCGACAATATCACCATCGTGCAGCACCTTCGTCGCTATCTTCGTCCCGATAATGCAGGGCTTCTTGAGCTCTCGGGAGATGATGGCAGCGTGGCAGGTCATTCCCCCTTCGTCCGTGACGATGGCGCCCGCTCTTTTCATTGCAGGTACGAGGTCAGGGAACGTCGCGATGCTCACGAGAATATCTCCTTCCTGGACTTTTTTGACATCAGCAAATGAGTTCACGATGCGCACGGTGCCTTTTGCGTTTCCAATTTGTGCGGGCGTCCCTTTGAGTTCATCGACGTTTGCAATCTTCTCTTCTGCGTCAAGCTGCAGTTCTTCTGCTTTCTTTCGCGCAGTGTCGCCAGTGAGGATGGTGGATTTGCCATCCTTGACAAGGATGACAGAATACGTCATTCTCTCCTTTGCCTCTGTGTATTTCTGCTCTGCTATCTCGTTGGGAGTGAGGAAGTTCATATCCGGCAGAGATCTTTTCTTCTTGCTGGCCAATTCTTTGAGAATGATAAAACAACAGTAGAAGAGTAGCGTGATGATGTTCTTCCGGTATTCTTTCACTTCAGCGAATTGACGTGTTGCAGTAATGAGTGCTAACTCCTCTTTTGAGAAGCGAATGCTCTTGAGAATGGATTCTTGCTTTTTCTGTATCGTTTTTGAATAGTCGAGGATTTCGCGCATTTTTTGATCGATTTTTTTCTCTGCCAGTATCTTTCGTATCCTGTCCGCATAGACGCTCTCATCCCATTCTATCTTGTCAACGAAATTGAAGCTAATCCAGGACCAATCACGAATGTGTTTTTTGACGAGGATGCTCTGCAGTATTTCTTGGGGAGATCCGCGTAGTTGCTTGAGCGTACGGAGCAAGGCGAGTTCTTCTTCCATGATGGTTGAGGGAGTCGTTGGCGTGAGCAGTACGGTGAAGATTTCTGCAAATTCCTTTTCTCGTTTCTCGCATGCGAGTGCCTCTTTGATGATGCGTTCTGTCTCATCTGAGAGCTGGTTCTCTCCCGTCTCCAAGAAGATGGGGATGAATGCGACCGCATAGAATTCTTCAAGGCGCTGCAAAACGTCACGATACATGTTTGTCAATTGCTCATAATTTTTGCTCTGCAATTCCATATCCAGTATCGGGGAAATGGATGATTTCAGCTTCTCCGTCTCTGCTCTAACCTCGTTTATTGTCTTTTTTGCGAAGTCGCTCGTCCTGATTTTTGCGATGATCTTTTGTCCTCCTGCTCGCAAATCATTGGTCAGACAATAGCAGGAGCTTTTGCCGTTCTCATATCTAATAACAATAAGTTGCATAGCGACGTCAAACCGTTTGGTGAACTGTTCTGTTACTGAATTTTCTGCGCTGCAGACGATGCCAAGGCCGTATGACCTGTCCTCCCAGAGCTTCGTCCATTGCTGCTGGTTCTCGATGATGCGCACGACTCCTGCAGAGGCATTAATCTCAAGCAGCTGACCGTCTTTAATTGTGCGTGTTGCATGCTTAGTGCCAATGATACAAGGAATCTTTAACTCACGAGAGATGATTGCTGCGTGGCAGGTGATGCCCCCTTCGTCGGTGATGATGGCTGACGCTTTCTTCAAGAGCGGGACAAATTCAGGTCTCGTCATGGATGTGACAAGAACGTCTCCTTGCTGGAATTTTTCGAAATCTTTGCTGCTCAGGATGATGCGTGCTGCCCCTTGTGCTTTCCCCGAACAAGCGCAATTTCCCGTAACGTCTTTTTCTTTTCCGGCATCCTGAACTGAGAATATTTTGTTTCGCGTTTCCTCGAAAGGCACACATTCTTCCTTGGTTACAGCTGCACTGTAAAGGACTGCAACACCGTGCTTTCTCCTCTGTAGAAGGGCATTATAGTCTTTGTTCTCGTATGTTTTCTCTTCAAAGTCTTCTGCACGAGCATAGATGATATTTTCTTCATCAAGATGCATGCGCTTGAACATTTCTCTGACACTGTCAGAGAGGACTGCAATGTTCTTGAACGTATCTGCCTTGCGCATGTCCCGCAATGCAATGGCCGTCTTGACGTAGTCGTAGAGTTTGCACACTTTGCCAGAAAGTGTTGTTCTGTACGCTGCAGAACGCTGTTTATTTTTCTTGGTTTGGTCGAGCGAGCGTTGCAGTTCTTCTCGAAGTTTCTTCTGCCCACCTGATTCTTTGATCAGTTGATTAATCAATGCAGGTGTCGCTTTCGGCGTAAAGAGATAGCTAGAAAGCACCCATGCGGGTCTTTTCTCCTCGAGCAGAGCCCTATCTCGTATAGCGAGGAATTCCTCGAAGTCACACAGGGACGCATGCTCAAAGAAACTGTTGATGTCAATCTTTATTTTTTCTTTATCAGCATATGCCTTAACCATGTGCTCATCGAGCGCCTCACAGAAGAGGGTGAGCACTTGCAAATTACGCCAGGTCTGGAATGCAAGAATGATAATCTGTTCAAGTGCTTTGCCCGAAAACGTCTTGAGCGTCTCTGTAGTGTAGGTATCATACATTTTTTTGATGGTGACGAAAATTTTTTTGCATGCATCAAGTAAGGGAAAACGATCGTGCACGTATTGATCTATTGCCTGTTCTGCGCAGCGCTTGTACGCGTCCATGTTGAAGAAGCCGATGCCACGTTTTTCTTCAACGAGAAAAAGCAGACTGCTAAAATCACCAGCGTAGTATTTCTTGTAGAGTGGACTTGATTGCAGCGATGCAGCCGTCCCCCAGACAAGAAGAGAGAAGTTGCCTTCGTGCTTTGTGATCTCTTTACCATGCTGATCTGCGATGAACGTGTCGACGAGAGAAGACGTTTGCTCAGTCAGGATGCGTACGATGCCTGCGGTGGCGTCTACTTCGACGAGGTCGCCGTCGCTGAGTGTTTGCGTCGCTATTTTTGTCCCGATGATGCAGGGAATCTTGAGTTCTCTTGCTGTTATCGCTGCATGGCAGGTAATGCCTCCCTCGTCCGTGATGATGGCGGCAGCTTTCTTCATGGCGGGAACGTGATCGGGGAATGTCGTTTCTGCAACGAGTATTTCTCCTTGCCGAAAGTCACGGATGTCTTCTCGGACGATGATTTTCTTCACTCGCCCCCGCACGTTGCCCTTAAATGCAGTAACACCTGTAAATTGCTGCACGTTCTGCGTTTCTACCTTGTGCAAAGAAAGGACTTGCTCTTCCATACGTTGCTTCAGCGCCGTCGGCGTGTAAAGTTTGCCTTTGTAGATGCCAAATCCTCGTTTTCTCTCTTCTATCGATTTACGTTCTGCAGGAATCTCTTTTTTCGAGAGTTTGATCGCCTCATCGAGAAGGACAAATTCTGCCAAATCGGAATGGAGCAATTTTTTCCAAAAATTGCAGATGGTAGTGTCCATCTCTCCCGTGTAGCGTTCTGTACGTTCTCGGTAGAGCAGGAACGTCCTGCTTGCTGCAGGAGAGAGATCGGGATCGTTGATCAAGGGATAGACTGTGTTCATCGCCGACCACCACTGCGTGATGTTCGAGTAGTACTGCTCGAATTCTTTGATAGAGCGTATGCTGCTCTTTTTCAGCAAATAAGGTGAAATGAGCTTCCAGTGCTTGTCCAGTCTTGCGATGATGTTTCCAACAAAGGTCTTGTCCGCCTTGACTTTTGCAAAGAGCAATTGCTTGATGTGCTCTGCTTCTTGTAGGTCATACCATACGGATGTTTTTCTCGTCAGCCCATCATAGATGAAGACGCTGTGCTTGAGGTCATAGTTGATGAAATCCTTGTATCCTATACGTTCAGAAATGTCCCACATCATCATGTACATCAGGGATTTCTGTCGGGAGAATATTTTGGTGAGCATAACCTGCCCCGAGGGAACAACAGGGGTTGGTTCCTCTGGTGTGAGCGTCGTTATCGGCCTTGACTGGACGATGTAGAACTTTCCTTTCTCGTACGCCCATTCGATGTCGCTGGGGAAGCCGTAATGCTTTTCGATGCGTAGGAGTATTTGCGAGAGTTCGATGATTTCCTTGTCAGAGAGCGTCTGTCCTTGTTTCGTACATGGAACCCACATCACGCCGCCGTCCTGTCCTTTGACGATCTGCCGTGTCTGCTCGGCAAGATTCTTTTCCTTGATAGTAAGATTTTTGAGAATGGTGTAGTTGTCAGGCGTCACTTGCCCTGAAACGATTGCCTCACCAAGGCCGTAGCCTGCTTCGATGAGCAGCTCTTGCCTGTTCTGCGTCACTGGATGAACGGTGAACGCTATGCCTGATCGTTCGCTCTCCACCATTTTTTGGACGACGACAGCGACGGAGACGTGTTCGTTCTCGAGTTTCTGTTCGAACCTGTAGAAAATGGCTCTGGGGGTGAAGAGGCTGGACCAGCAGCGCTTCACATTCTCAAGGAGCGTTGCTTTTGTAGTGTTGAGATGGCTGTCCAATTGTCCCGCCCAGGCTGCGCTGGAGGAATCTTCGGCTGTTGCTGAGCTTCTGACGGCGACGTACATCGTGTCAAGCTTCGCGAATGCTGCAGTAATCTCCGTTTGGATGCCTTTGGGAATTGCCGCATTGAGGATACGTGTCTGTATCTTTCTTGATGATTCCTCTACAGCTGCCGTTTCTTCGTGTTCTGTTTTTGCAAGAATGGCTGCTATGGTGGCATCGAGTTTGTTTGTCTTGAGGAATACGTCGAATGTGCTGGCAAGAATGACAAAGCCGTCGGGAACGGGGATGCCTGCTTGCAGCATCTCTCCCAGAGAGGCACCTTTGCCTCCGGCAATGGAAACGTCTCGCATAGTTAAGGCAGTGAAGGGTTTGATGAACACGGTTCTTTTTCTTGGCAGTACATTTAAAAAGTTAGCTGAAATGAAAAAGTAGCAATACGCAGAAACATTTTTATACCGTCCTCGTTTGCTGTTGTTTATGCTCATAGGAGTCGTGGGAAAAGCAAATGTAGGCAAGAGCACGTTTTTCAAGGCCACAACTTTGGCTGAAGTGCTCATCGCGAATTATCCCTTTGCAACTATAGCTCCGAACAGGGGGGCAGGATACGTCAAGATCCCGTGCGTGGACACTTTTTTTAAGGTGCAGTGCAATCCTCGAGAAGGGTTTTGTCTCAAACACAACCGCTTCGTGCCTGTAGAGATGATCGACGTAGCAGGCCTCGTCCCTGGCGCCCATGAAGGCAAGGGCATGGGCAACCAGTTCCTTTCCGATCTGAACATGGCGAACGCGCTCATTCACGTCATTGACGTTTCTGGCAGCACGAACGAGAAGGGAGAACCTGTCCCACCCGGAACGAGGGATCCTACGGAGGACATCAAATTTCTTGAAGAGGAGCTTGACTTTTGGTATCTTGATATCATGAAAAAGACCTGGGGGAGATTCTCGAGGCAAGTGCAGCAGGAGCATGCTGACGTCGACAGGGCAATAGCAAAGCAGCTTTCGGGAATGGGTGTTGATGAGCTGATGGTGAAAGACAGCATCGAAAAGCTCCGGCTGGATAGAGGGAGAATTTTGGAATGGACTGAGGATGACTTGCATCATCTTGCCTCTTTGCTCAGGAAGAAGGCAAAGCCCATGATTATTGCCGCAAACAAAATAGATGTGAGCACGGGCAAGGAGAATTATGAGCGGCTACAAAAGGAATTTCCTGAGTATCTCATCGTGCCTGTTTCTGCAGAATCAGAGCTTGCATTAAAGGAAGCAGCAAAGCATAATCTCATTGAGTACGTTCCTGGGGAGAACAATTACGAAATTACAGGAAGTCTCAGCGACAAGCAGCAGGCAGCGCTCGCATTCATTAAGACGACTGTTCTTGATCAGGGGGGGTCTACGGGGGTGCAGGACGTGCTGAACAGGGCCGTCTTTGAACTGCTGAAGTATAAAGCAGTATTCCCTGGCGGCATGCACAAGCTAGAGGACCAGTACGGCAGAGTATTGCCTGACTGCTTCTTGCTTCCCGGGACGACGACTGCGCTCGAGTTCGCCTACAAATTACACACTGATTTCGGAAAGAATTTCGTGAAGGCTATGGACGTCAAGAAGCGCCTGCCCATAGGCAAGGATCATGTGCTGCAGCATCTGGATGTCATTGAGATTATGAGCAACAAATAATCACGCCTTCCAGAACGCTTTTGCCGACATGTGATGGGGAAGGTGGTGTTTTTTTGCCAGGGTTCGTGCTTCTTTTCGGTAACCGAAAATGGCCACAGGCACTATTCGTATGGGCTTGTGAAAGACTGCCTCATTGTACTCCACGAGACGATACTTTTCTTTTTGCAACGCACCGCAGCCGGCACGCTTGCGAAAAGCATTGACTGCAGTCCAGACTTGCTTTGGCGATGAGAACGTCTTGAGCAACGCATTGAATGTTTTGAAGAGGAATCGCTCAAACCCGGAAATGAGCTCGTGGTTGTAGTACTCATGCAGGTTGTTCTTGATGCGATAATAATGCACAACGATTTTCTCTGCCTTGCTGAACAGCACCAGATCACAAGGCAGGACGTACTCTGGCTTTTCTGCCGTCGTGAAGATGATACCTTGCGGCCGATACGTCTTCAGATAGTTATCGCTGAGTATGGTCGTGCTCAACCTGCGCTTTCTGCCAAAACTCATGGTGTTCGGCTTGATCATCTTGCGGCGGAGCATATCATTGAGGCTTTGGAAGTTTATTTTCTTCTTGCCACGAAGCAATTTTGTGTGAAAATCCTCCTCGAGGGATTTGACAAAATAGAGTTGCCGCATGAGTCTTACCTTGCAGCACGCATTTATTAATCTATTGCCAGAAACTTAATAAACACGGAACACAAAAGAAAATCATGAAACCGCTCCAAGGAACCAGAACCGAACAGAACCTCCTCAAAGCATTCGCTGGCGAGAGTCAGGCGCGCATGCGCTACGATTATTTCTCGTCGCAGGCGAAGAAAGAAGGTCTGGAACAAATCTCGGCCATCTTCGCAGAGACCTCCCTCAATGAGAAAGAGCATGCAAAGCGGTTCTTCAAGTTCCTGGAAGGCAGGCCCGTGCAGATAACGGCGACGTATCCTGCAGGAAAGATAGGAACAACGCTTGAAAATCTCAAGGCGGCAGCTGAAGGTGAGCATGAAGAATGGACCATGCTCTATCCTGAATTCGCAAAAATTGCTCAGGAGGAAGGCTTCCCCGACATTGCCGTGGCGTTCAGGATGATCGCGACTGTCGAGAAGGCGCATCAGGAACGATACGTCAAGCTCTTCACGAATCTTGAGGAAGGCAAAGTGTTCGTGCGTGGAGAAAAACGCATCTGGAAGTGCCGCAACTGCGGTTATCTGCATGAGGGGACGACCGCCCCCGCAAAATGCCCCGCCTGCCTGCACCCGCAGTCGTTCTTCGAACTGCATGAGGAAAATTATTAGGAATGACGCTGCTATCGTTAATAGCACATAGCCCCGCCCGCTGGACAATCGGTTAAGTGACATGGCAGAGACCAACTTTTAGTAAAAAGCATTATTCAAAATCAAAAGATTTAAATATACAAAGCATATTTTGCATACATTGCATACAAACTAAGGTAATCGAAATGAACACAATTAAAGTAAGCACTCGGGATAAGCAAACATCGCTGCGGCTGTCAGAGCGAACCAAGAAAATGCTGGAATCTCTAGCCAAAGGTAAGGAAACCCACGAGCAGATACTGTTAAGATTAATAAAAATGGTTGGTATGCTAGATGATCCTGGTTATGGCGGAGGAACTGCTTCAGGTCACGGATTTGACGATGGAACTGGATACGGTGGTGGAACCGAGGTTATTTTTAAAGACAATGTCGTAGGCACAAAATATGCAAGAACTTCAACCACAGTCAGTGTAGAATTAGACAACAAGTGTTATGATGTTGTTTGCACTTACAATGACCTGTCAATCATAGCGCTTCTGAGATCGAAGAGATTAACAGCAAATCTTGACAGTTCAGTACAAAATGGAAATATGGGCTGGGAAGTTGATTTAGACATCGTAAATGTAAAGATTGACAAAAAATGGACAAGCCCTTCAACATTGCCTAAAAAAGAAAAGGAAATGATTTATTTAATCTGTGTGAAACAAATCTTAGAAGAAACATTCGATGTAAAGTTGTATGAGTTAGAAACAGTTGATGATTACAATAGCCAAAGTAAATGGAAACAGGCATATAATCGGACAAATCTATCACGAGATTCGTTATATTCAGATATCATGAAGGTACTAAAATGAAATCTTCAAGCAGATACATACTTCAGGAATATGCTAACCGAAAACATCTTCAGAACATACGTTCAGAAACAGAAAACACTTGGAGAATAACCTATTCAGAAAAAGGTACGAAGATAGAGCTCGAAGAAACAAATTCTCTTGTGGAGGATGAATATAACCTAAGCCTCTCATCAGCAAAATATCTAGTTGAGGGCACAACAGAATCAAAAGAAACGATGATACATCATCATAAAAAAGGCCATGGAATGCGACACATACAATTCAAGATATCCGCACTAAAACAAACCATACGAATATTTCTCGACCAGCTTGATGATTCAGATTATGAAAAATGTATCAAAGGATTTCTTCATATCTGTAAGGATATCATCAGGATGGAAAGTAAACAAAAAAAATTACGAGAAGATTTGCAAATATACTTTTTCAATGAAGACATAAAAAAATTAGCTCATGAACGGAGATTTCTTGTTGAAAAAATTAAGAAAGCATACAATTCAAAACAGATTACTGCAGATGATAAGATAATTGAAGAAAAAAACTTGATACAGCTTAGAAAAGAACATGCCATCCAAGCGTTTATTGAATGGTAAAAATTTGGTCTCTCTGATGTCACAAAACTGTTTATAGCCCCGCCCGGCGGTGGATGGTGCCATCGTGTCAAGAGGACTCCGTTTCTTAGTGCAACAACACAGACAGCATCAGAAACCGTTGAAACCCATCGACTGCAGTACCGCTTTGATACTGTTAATGACCTTTTGTTGGTCTTTCTTCTCAGACATCCGAACAAACTTTATGAGTAATGCTGCCAGTTCATCTTCCGTGCCGAATTTCAGGACTCTGCCGTCTGTGATGAAATAGAAACGATATTTTTCATGTTTAAGCTCCTTGATGACTATTTCAGCTACATGTGCAAGAGCTTTTCCTTTGTGCGGCTCTGCCTCGAGCGATTTCATGCGCAAGAATATGTTCTCTGCATCTCCCTTGAACCTCTTGAGAATGTCCTCTCGTAAAGAAGATGTTATCGTGACTTTGGCCATCGTTTTCTCGCTTCTGCCAATGCTTCGTCGATGCTGACACAGTCTGACGTGTCATAGAGGTACGCGAGCAGGAGGTTCTTTCGCGTCGCTTCGTACATCCTGGCAATGACGTCTTCGTACGACTCGCCCGTGCGTCCAAGATTTTTTAGTTTATCTCGCAGTGCCGTTGATATGGATATTGTGGTAGCCATAATATCCATAAGTATCATGAAATTTATATATTTTTCGCTAAAAGAACCGGAAAAATAGACCCTTGAATGTCACTTTAGGGACTATAGCCCCGCCCGGACTATTGTTCAGAATGCAGTTTCTCTATCCTGAGTTCCTTGCCTTGCTCGAGTATCGTCATTCCCTCAAAAGCAGCATCTTTTGCAGGATAGTCTGATCTGAAGTGCCCGCCTCTGCTTTCTTTGCGGAAGAGCGCTGCGTGTACGATCAGCTTTGCCGTCTGCAGCAGATTCCTGAGCTCGAGTATTTGGTCATTAGGGTAGTAGTTCCAGTAAATGCTGTTGACGGCCGTGCCGAGGCTATCGAGGATCGCGCACGCTGCCTGTAAGCGCTCTTGCGTTCTGTCGATGCCGCACAGGCTCATCATGGTCGTTCTGGTGATGTCCCATATTTGGTTGACGGTTGCCATGTCTGCATGCTGGACAATGCCTTCCGTCGACCACAACGGCACACACTCCGTATTTTTGGTCTTGCTGAACTGCAGAGCATCCTGCACGGCGAGCTTCCCGAAAAGCGCTCCTTCCGTGAGCGAGTTTGATGCGAGTCGGTTAGCGCCCATCAGGCCCGTGCAGGCAACCTCGCCAATCGCGTAGAGTCCCTGAATGTTTGTCTTCCCCGACATGTCGACGAGTACGCCGCCGCAGGTGTAGTGTGCTGCAGGGATGATGGGTATTGGCTGTTTGGTGATATCTATTCCTCGCTTCATGCAGTGCTCATATATTTTGGGAAAGTGCTCTCTGATGTATTCATCGGATTTTTTCGTCACGTCTGTGGTGACGTTGAGGTACACGTTCTTTAGCCCTGCACGTTTCATCTCTGTATCGATTGCCCGCGAGACCTTGTCACGGGTCGCGTGAGATCCCTGTGCATCGTACTTGAGCACAAAGTCCTCTTTTGATGATGGAGTAGTGGTGAGGATGCCCCCCATCGCCGCCCCGCGCAGGGCTTCCGTGAGCAAAAATCGTCTGTCGCTTGACTCCGCGTTCGCTGGTTCATAGAATACGGTTGGATGAAACTGAAAGAATTCCATGTTCGCAATAACGGCACCTGCAGCATATGCCATGGCAATGCCGTCCCCCGTCGCATCGTCGGGGTTGCTCGTGAACTGGAACACTCTTCCCCCACCACCCGTCGCGAGCAGTATCGCATCTGCCTTGAACGTCTTCACCATTCCCGATTTCCTGTCTATGACATGTGCGCCTATGCATCTGTTCTCTCCCGAACAGCCAAGCTTTGCTTTTGTCAGCAGTGCTATGGCCTGATGATATTCGAAAACGGTGATGTTGTTGTCCGCAAGGACTGTTTGTGCAAGCGTTTCTTCTATTGCCTTGCCTGTGTAGTCCGCAACGCAGTAGATTCTTGGAAAGTCGTGCCCTCCTTCCTGGTGCAGTACGAAATGGTCTGCTTCTTTTGAGAAAGGGACGTTGTGTTGCAGGAGGAACTGTATGGGCTCGAAGGAGTTTTTGCTGAAATAGTCAACGACTGTCTTGTCGCAAATTCCGTCGCCTGCAGCCAAGGTGTTACGGGTGAGCGATTCGTAGCTGTCCTCTCCTCTCTTTACACGGCCAGGATCCACTCCTGTTATGCCGCCTTGCGCGTAGTACGTGTTTGCATCAGTGATTTTTGACTTCGTAATGATGATGACCTGCACTCCTTGCTTGCTCGCTTCGATGGCAGCTCGCAGTCCTGCTATGCCGCTACCTATGATGAGAAGAGGCGTTTCAATATATTCGGCAGTCATCAGTGTACGCATTCCTCACTGTTTTATAAATTCTTTGCGGGAATCGGTGGCTTGCTGATACGGAAAACTGAAGAAACCGCTTCGGCCCTTGTTTTTAATGGCGGATAGACGTTTTCGCCACAATATTTTTATATCGTCTTCATCTTCCTGGGGAAATGGCATTTATCGAGCCCTTTCAGGTCATCATCATCATCTTCGCCTTGTTCGCCTGGAGCAGAGTGTACTTGGCATTTCGCAAGAAGAACATGTCCACGACAGAGTTCGTGTTCTGGTGCGTCGTGTGGGCAGGCATCATCGGCGTTGCCATCGTTCCCGGCGTGACGACAAAGATTGCCAATGCGGTCGGCATAACGCGAGGGCTGGACTTGTTCGTGTACGGCAGCATCATCGTCTTGTTCTATCTCGTGTACAGAATATACGTGCATCTTGAGCAGGTCAAGATGAATCTCACCAAGCTCGTCAGGAAGTTGAGCTTTTACGAGAAGACGACGAGGAAAACTCGACGACGATAGGATAATGGTCTGATGCCTTTGCCGTATCCGCATGCTTCAGGACGGTTATTGCTTTCACGTCCGGCAGGAGTGGCTTGGTGACGAAAACGTAGTCGATGCGCACCTGTTCTCTGTAGGTCAGGTCGTGGTTGTGCAGATGGTTTCCCACATCGACAAATCCGTGCTTGGCAAGCATGTTCGTTATGGTGTGTCTGATCCTGCCATTGGTCATGAATCGTTTTTTCCTGCGCTCGCTCCAGTTCTTCCAGGAATTGCCATAGTCATCAGTGTGAGAGAGTGAGTTAAAATCTCCTAGAAGGATGCAGTTCTTGTACTGCGTAATTGCGGAGAGTATCTGTTCCAGTTCGCTTTTTCTGTCATCCTCTGTGTACGGGCTGAGGTGGACGCTGCCTATGCACAGTTCTTTGTTGTACGTGATTGCTCCGAATGCCGCTGCGTTGCGCAACTTCAGTGCCTTGACCTCATGTAGAGGATGTTTTGAGAAAAGGACGACATCATACGTGCCATTCTCTGTTTGTTCCCCTCCTCGTGCGAGGATGTAGTGCTGCATGCCAAGCGCCGTTTTCCATGCAGCGAGCTGTTCTGGAGAGAAATTGTTCGCTTCCTGCAAGGCAACGATGTCTGGTTGTTGGCCAGTAATGATGCGCTGCAGGATGTCTGTTCTTTCCCGTCCACCGTCAAGAATATTATAGGTGAGGAGCTTCATGGCAGGAGAAATCAGAAAGAGAATAAAAATATTACTTAATCAGCCCGTACTTTTTCAGGACTTCCTTATAGATTTCGAAGTCAGGGCTTTCCTTGAACGCGTCAAGCTTTGATTTAGGCAGATAGCTAAGCCAGTTGTAGCTGAGCTTGAGCACCAAGCGGACATCTTCATCGAGCTGTTCGTGGGCAACATCGACAACCTCAACGCCCTCTTCTACCTCGACGCTGTCCTCTTTGGCCGTGAATCGTTGGAAGAGCCGCGTGATAAAATTTCCCTGTTGGGTTTTTTCTTCTGTTTCTTCCACCACATCTTCTTCCAGTTCTTCCATGTGCTCTTCTGTCTTGTCGAGCTCTTCTGCTTCCTTCTTGAGTGTCTGCTGCGTGTAGGGTTCTTCTCCCATGGATTTCCTCCTCTTAGCTAGGTAATGGTCCATTTCCCTGTTAAAGTCATGACTTCCCATTCTCCCTTCTCGAGTGGTTAACAGTTGAGGTTGTATATAAAGATTTCCCCAAAGCGTTATAAATGACAAAACACTCCTTTCTCTTATGAGAACTGCACTCCTCTTGCTCTGCCTGGCATCCGCAGCGTATGCGCAAGATCTCTCCGGCTTGCTGAAGAAGGTACAAAGCACGCCTACGCGAAAGGTGGAGAGAGGCCTGAGTGAAATGAAAATGAAATATGTTAGTGTTGAGTGGCCTGACAAACAGTACGGGTGGACATTTCTGTATCAGAATAGTCAAGGCACGTATACAAACATGGCTCTGAATCCTCCTGCAGGTCACATGCGGACGCAAGAGCTTGAGTGGTATACTATCCTTAGTAGGGATGTGGTCGTGAAAGAACTGCCGCTAATATATCCTATGCAGCGAGATACATTGTCTGCGCAGCAGTCACGAAGGCTCTATAACAAAGTGGTCGACGCGCTAAAATGAAGAATGCGCGTTTCGAAACAGCAAGATTAATAAAATAAGCCCACGTGTGACGTGTAGTGCACAAGCAGATTAAGAAGCTGTTATTGATTAATTCATTCTTTTTGTTAGGCGCTAATTTGTTTGCACCGTTGTATGCACTCTATGTCCAACAAATTGATGCGCATATCGTGAATGTTGGGGCCATTTGGGGTGTGTACATTCTTTCTGTGGGATTATTCGTGCTGTTCATAAGAAAATTTGAGAATAATCTCAAGAAAACGAGCAAATATTTGATTCTCGGCTTTTTTTTAAGAGCGCTAGGCTGGGTGGGTTACCTGTTCGCAGCTCGGCTCTGGCACTTGTACGTGATTCAAATAGTGCTTGCATTAGGAGAAGCATTCGGTACTCCTGCGTATAGATCGCTGTTTTCAAACTATTTGGATAAGGGGCAATACTCGTCAGAGTGGGGTTTGGACATTTTTTTCACGTGTATTATCACCAGCATAGCAGCTTTCGCAGGAGGGCTGATCGTTCAGTATTATAATTTCAAAACGTTATTCGTTATCATGATATGTTTTTCACTGCTTAGCGTTTTTTTGGCCTTACAATATACATCGGTTTTAAGTGATAAAGCGTAAAAGATGGCATTAAAACCACTACATAGAAATCAATGGGTTCAACGAATCCACGTCCGTGCTAACTGAGGTCAGTTATGGGGATGCAGGGATTTGAACCCTTCCTCTTCTCGTCGACGGAAGGCTACCAAAACCCCGACGAGGGGGAGTTTCTGAACCTTCCATGATATCACCTACAATCCCAGAATGCATTACCCTTTTTATGACTTTTCTTTATCCCCTCAAGGCGTTGTTGAATTTCGCCTAAGAATCCACGTTCTGTCATTGAATGAGCTTTTATAACAGCAAAGAGTCTCCCAAGTAACTCTTGTTCGCTTATATCCTTTACTAGATCTTTGACATTAGTAATATCTCCATCTTCCGAGCTCCCCTGAATTGTCTCAGGGATTAATATTTCTGAGTCACCGAAATACTGAGTTTTATGATACCTGTATCCTGGATAGTTAATAGCAAACGGAAATGACCAATACCTCAAATCCACATTGGTTTGACCAATTAAATCTAAGACATGGAGCTTTTCTGGATTAATGTTATGCGTGAACAGAACGGGCTGATCAATTGCCACAGTTCTATTAGCCCTGTCTTTGAATGTTTGAAAGACTTTGGAAGTATAAACATTGTGCGATTTCACATTGATAAATAGCTCTAGAGACGGTATGTAAATATCATACAACGCATGTTCTTTATCGAAGCAAGATAAGAGTAATGGTTTCTTTAAAAAGGAACTATACTTCTCTAGAATTCGCATGAGTTTCTTAAGCGCAAGTCGTTCTATGAGGCGAGCTATTGTATTTATCATCTGCCCATTTAGTTTATCTGGATTAGTTAAGTTGTACCCCTCTTCTTTTGCTATTCTTTCTATTTCGCTTAATTCCACTGTTTCCACAGAAAAATGTCGTCCCCTTGTTTGTGAACGCCTAGTCTCTATGTAGTACCTTCCCCTATTTCCAGTACCGTTCGGAGAGTCTAGAATTTCAGATATCCCTAAGGGTGTTAGCTGACCTCTCCAGTACGCAAGAAAAGCAGGTAAGTCTCCCATGGTCTTGACTTTCTTGTAAGCAACATCGTGTTTTGACATACTGACCCCTATGCTAGAACAAGGTATAGTCTAGGTTAATATGCTTTTCGATATTACCTGAATAAGACTTATTTTTCGATAATAAGCTCATTTTGACTTTATTTTATAAAGCCATGTTTTCGTAGAAATTAGACTTCTGTAAAAAATGAAGGAATTCATAGGCTCAATAAGCTCAAAATAGCCTCTTTCCAAGGGTTGAGAAAGAGTCTATTTCTCGCTCTTTTTTGAGCCCTTTCTCGTCGGCGGGGCGGTCTGCTTCGCCAAATATAAACAACAAACAGAGGTTATAGAGTATGGAAGCAAATATAGACGTAAAGAACGTAGTTTTTGAGCAAGGAATTGGTCAGGTAATACTGCCCCAACTGTACCATCCCACAATTGCTCTTTCTATAGAACGAACGCAAGATCAATATAGAGCGGTAGGGGAGTACGTTCCTTTTCAGAATAGGATAGAGGAGAGAGTGGCTGAGCTATGGGTGTGGCAGTATCTACGCACTAACCTTCCAGACTGGGACGTAGACCCATTATTCCTGGATAGAAGTATTTTTGACATTCGCTTGAGACACAAGACCCAGCCCATAACAAAATTTGTAGAAGTAAAATCAAAATTCGATGAACCCGACTATTACATTGGCAAGTTTACAGGAGAGCTCGATATGGACATGACAGGCACTCTTCCATTTGCAAAACTCAGACAAGTGCTCAGAGCAGATTATACCGTTTGGGCTATGACTTCCATGACAGGGATTTGCTCAGAGTACACTGATACAAGCACAGTAATTATTGGAATTACAGGCAAGGAGCTGCTATGCAGAGAGGAATTTCAGAAGAAAGTGAGAAACAACAAGCCGTACTACTTTCTCGATCCAAGAAAAGCACCGTTTCTTTTCAAAGGAAAGAATTCTTTACACGAGTTAGTACATTATCTTAATAGCATCGGTCAAGGATAATCTACACAACTATCTTTATGTTTGTAGGTCGTACATTTTTTTATTCTTTTTATTGTTCTATACCATCCGATAAAGAAGCCATATTTTTTTAGAGCGAGTATTCCATACTCTGAACAGGAAGGATAGAAGCTACATACAGTATACCGTCGCCTGTTACGCAAAGGACTTATCATTCTTCTGTAGATAGACTTAATGCCCCAAATGGAGAATAAGACAAGAGGATTATTGTTTCTTGAAGTATCTTGCTTGACAGGTGACATTGCCGCTCTTGCACTTAGGGCATTGTTTGAGTTCGTGAACTTGTTTTTTGAGCTGCGTATTCGCATTGCTTGTAGCTGTGCCGACACATGGATTACAACAGTTTCCAGCTTGCAGAAGCCCATTCAGACCAATTTGTGAATTCATTTCTTTTTCTACTTTGTCCAGATAATGCCACTTTTCGCCACACTCATTACAGCCACAGTGCCACTCTTTGACGTAATTCCTCTGGTCTTCTTTGTTTAATTTCACGTATTCTTGTTGACTTAAACTTTTTGCCATTGTTTCCTCCCTGTGAAGTTTAAAGACACTCAGGGGTTATTTGCATTATAAATCTTTTGTTCATAATTTGTTAATAAATTGTCAATCATGTTTCTTATAGGCTATTTGTTTATAAATCGCTATGTCTTTGTTAAATGCCATTTCCTACGTGAAAAGAGGCAAGAACAGGCAGAAGGTCTTTCTCGCAGTAGACAAGCCAATCATGCCCTCCGAGATAGCAGAAACAGTTTTCAGGGGCAAAGGCAATACGAACCTTACGCTCGTTTCTAGGGCACTCAGGGAGCTATCAGACGAGTGTCTTGTCAAGGTAGCCAATCCGAAAGCTAGGACAGGCAGATTGTACCAAAAAACAAGGCTAGGCAAGGCTGTGGCCGCAAAGCTCAGGTAACCTCT
>JAZDHK010000040.1:0-3584 GCA_043806035.1 archaeon | reverse complement strand
AGGTCATGGCGTTATTCTCGGAAGATTCCGTGCAGACAGAAATCATACCTCTGAAAGAAGATGAAGGGGAAGTTCGACCACTCCCATTTCTATGAATTCTACTGATTCTACCGAGAGACCTGTTTAATATTTCCATAAACAGAGCATTTGACCCGAGAGGGTAGATGCTCTAGCAGAGTACTGACCGGGTTTTGCGAAATCTGGCGATAGAAAGGCTGTAGAGCTATCGCTACCGGGTCCTATGCTCCCGCCGATGACCAGACCTGACAGGTCATAACGCAGGATCAGTCTTTTGGTAGGGAATAATCAGATTTGCGTAAACTTTATAAATAAGTTGTAACTTACTAGTAAGAAGGTGATTTACAATGGACGATATGATTGAAATGGGAACGGTCAGCTCACGAGGCCAGGTATGCATCCCGAACAACATCAGGGACAGTATGGGCTTAGAGGAAGGTAGTAAAGTGCTGTTCATGCTCAGCAACGGCACGCTTATTATGAAACAGGTGACGCCCCAGACCTTCGAGCAAATAACCAAGCCTCTCAAAGACGAGATGAAAAAGGCAGGCATGAAAGAGTCTGACGTTCCAGACCTGGTGCAGCGATTCAGGAAGCAGCGATGAAAATAGTCCTCGATACCAACGTACTGCTTTCGGCTACGTTCTGGTATGGCGACTCGTTTAGACTCTTGAAAATAATCGAGGAGAAAAAGCACGAATTCTTCCTCTCAAAAGACATTCTGGATGAATTCTCAAGAGTGCTCGAATACAAAGAGATTAAAGACAAGATAAAGAACAAGAATCTTGAGATTCGCAACTCGTTCCAGAAAATCGTCGAGCTAGCGACCATCATAGAACCGACAGAGAACGTGAACATCATCACTGACGATCCTTCTGATAACATCTTTCTTGAATGCGCCAAAGCAGCACATGCTGACTGCATCATCTCACAGGACCAGCATTTACTCAAACTTGTGACGTTTGGAAACTGCAAAATACTAACGCCTCACGACTTCCTCAAAACAATTTGAATGAGCGTCAGTCCGTCTAAAGACAACAATTATAAACTCGTGTCCACTAGGATGATCATGCCAAGAATAGTGTTGCTAGAAGGCATAGCCACTACAGGAAAGAGCACAGTCCAGCAATTGCTTCATGACAGTCTCCTCGCAAGAGGTTACTCCTGTTATATGGTTCCGGAACAGCAAATCACCAAGACATTTCTGCCTTCTGCAATTACTGAAGTTAAAAGTAACGCTCAGCTAAAACGATTGTTTCGAACACTGCTCACTAGGACTGAAGAGTTCATCATTATCGACAGAAGTCACTTTTCAAACATCTCCTATTTCAAGACGGACTTTAATGCATTCAAGAACATAGACGATTTACTCTCAAAACACGATGCGAGAATCATCATGATGAAGTTTGATGCAAAACAGATTGTCCCAAGAATACGTGCTTCGCTTGCACATCGTCAAGGAAACGGTTTTGTCAGTTATTTTCATAATCTCATCAAGGACTGCAAATCGAAGAAAGAAGAAGATGAAGTGCTGCAGACTTATTTTGAAGACGGCATAAAAAGTATGAGTGATAGTCTGAAAAAGACGCGATTAGCACATGCCATTGTAGATGTTACCGACTGCAGTGCGCCATCAGACTACGAGCAAGTAATTCCAGAGATTACATCTTACGTGTTAAGCGACTGATCCTGTCTTGAGACCTGAGGGGTTAAGTGTCCTTGCAGAGCATTCTACCCGGAGTCCTGCTCGAAAACAGGCTTTATACGCTTTGAGAAGGCAGAATCTAGAAAGAGGTTCGATGCTCCCGCCGGGATTCGAACCCGGGTCTCCGCCTTACTTCAACTCGGTGGGCTTTAGCCCGCCTCCGTGTCAACTGAGGCCAGTTGCGAAAGGGCAGAATGATTGGCCGCTACACTACGGGAGCTTGCAAGAGCGTTTTTAAAGTATGTTTATTAAGCTTTCGGCGACATATTTAAATGTACTGCTGCATTCCTCTCTTCATGACAGAACTTGCTGATACGGTGGCTGCGCTGCTCGATGCTATTCCTCCAGATAAAGTAATCAGTGTCGGTCAGTTGGAAGATCTTGGCGTCTACACAAAAAGATACGTTCAAGAGTACTGCAGAAAGATAGTGCGGACGCACGGCGATGTCTTTCCTGATGCTGACACGGTAATAACAAACAATACTCGTCTCTACCTGCGGTCATTCATTGCCAGTTTGCCGAACACAGAGCAGGTGCGCAAGAGGCAAGCATTCATTGAAAAAATACAGGAATATGTGGATAAAGACCTGTTCTACGATACGAAGGAATTTCCAGACGAAACCGCGCATGATTTCTACACGCTCGTTCGGCTCAGGATCGGCGAACGTGCAGCACTCCGTGAAGATGAGTTCATGCAGCGACTGTATCTCAATCCCGACTCAGAAGAGGCAAGAACGTATTTCCGGGAGAAGGCAGCGACGTTGCGTATTCCCGCAATCATCAATGAACAGCAAGACTACATTTATCATTCCTCTGCTTCTGCACGTCGGCTGCAGCGGCTCTTCCCCGAACTGAAGAATCTGCTCGAGGAACAGGACATTGCTGCACAGATTGACAAGTATACGAAAGAGCAGTTACATGAATACCGAAGAAGCAGAAACAGGTGGTTTATCGATTATTTTTTTGAGATGCCAATCGTGCCGGGCAGCATAACTGGGCCCGGGGGGATTTGAACCCCCGACCACCGGCTCTCCTCGAGCTGAAACGCGATCATATAAGACCGGCGCTCCACCAGGCTAAGCTACGGGCCCGTTTGTGAGAAGGCGTCAGTATTCTTTTATAAAGTTAATTCTTGTACTTGATTGAAACACGGATGCGGAGTTGCGTCGATGCCGCAGTGAGCAGTGCATTCATGACGGTATACGATTCGTGAAGGACGTCTTTTTGCATCTTGAGGAGATCCGTGTGTGGTTCTGTGATAAGTCCTGTCTTGAGCAGATTGTTGATTGCTTCGTTCTCAAGGTAGGTGTGCAGAGAAACTATAGGCAACTCTTCAGCAGTGTATGGTGAGGTTTCGTACAGGAATCGCAGATCGGTTGACAGGGCGAACTTGAGGTAGTGCGTATTGCCAACGGACAAAACGCCAGCGAGTGTCCTGTCCGAGACGAGCATGGTGTTCTTGATGATCTTGAGGAGGTGCGGTTTGGCTATTGTGCTTATGGCGAGATAGCTGATGAATCGCTGCTGGTCGAGCCGTGCGTGCTGGATGATGTCTGAGAAGCCTTGCCGCCACCAGTATCGTGCATAGTCCTCGCTCTTCTGGGAGAGGATTTCACTGACGCGTCTTTCGATGTTCACGCTCGGTTATTGATGTACTCATATTTAAACGTTAAGGAACAGAAAAAATAAACACCACTAAACAGTGGTGAAAATGGAAAAGTTTATAAGAGGCAATTGCAAAATTCATTTGGCATAACTCGTTATCGTCTGTTGTATTTGTTTTGTTTGAATTTTTGCTAGTAGTTTGAATTGTTCTAACATGAACGAAAAAACGACGATATTTTCAACTGTTGTCTTTTTT
>JAZDHK010000039.1:0-48886 GCA_043806035.1 archaeon | reverse complement strand
CGTGAAAAGCCCGAATTCTTACTTTGTGCTGCTGCTCATTTGTTTATAAACTCGCGCAGCAGCTAGCCAAGCTGCTGCAAGAGCTGCTGTACAATTATTCGAAGATTGATTTTTGTTCTAAGCTTTGCAAGAGTTCGTATTTTTGCTGGAACTCTTCCAAGCTCAATTCATTATTGGCAAATTTTAATTTGAGCAATTGCAACGGATCAGAGATGCCCTCTGCATGCGCTGTTTTATCTTTGTGTTTTTTGCCGAATGCCATGTTGATCTTGCTCTGCAAGTCTTTGTTGCTGATGTAGGCATAAATTTGTGTGGTGTGGATGTCTACATGACCTAGGCTGCGTTGCACATAATACAAATCAACACCTTGCTCTAGCAAGTACGTTGCGTACGTGTGGCGCAAGGTGTGGAAGCTGTAAGCGTAGCGCTGCTGTCCTACGCTAGTTTTGAAAGTTTCTATCTTGAGCTTGGCTCGGCCTAAGTATTTTCTAAAGCGCAACGATAACATTGCAGCAGAGTACTTGCCATTGTTTAGATCGCAGATGAAATACTCGCTCTCTTTTGTAAGCCTGAACCATTTTTCAAAAACGGGCTTGAGGCAGGAAGGGAGCATGACAACTCTATCCTTGCTGCCTTTGCCTTGTCGCACCAAGATCTTTTCTGCTTCTAAGTCAACATCCTGCTTTTTCAGGTCGCATACTTCGCTGATACGTAAGCCGCAAAACAGCGCGATCATGCTGCCCATGAACACGTGGTTATCGTCAATGCTCTCGAACAGGGCAACAAGCTGCTTCTTGTTGAAGACATTTGGTAAGCTTCTTACTTTGATTGGTCGGGCGAAATTCTTTCCCATGATTCTCACATCCTCACTATCAGGGCGAGCCCTGCTTCTCTGACGCTGGCACCGAGCTCGTGGAAAGTCTCGTGTTTACGCCTGAAAGCCTCACGTATGGCCTTTTTCTGGCTCATCTTGTGTTGCTTGACTTGGAACTTGATGTCCTCGGGAACGCGCTCCAGCAGCGTCCAGCGATACACGGTGAACGGGTTCTGGCCTTGGTCGATGAGCCATTTGTACACGTCCCTGGCCTGCCCAATCAACAACCCTCTGCGGTTGTAGTGGTGATGGGCTATTTGGGCGAGAATTTTATCGAATTCCGAACGTTCCAGGGTCGGAAAGCGACTCTGGGCTTCTTTTCTTATATGTTCTAGCTTTGCTATAAAACTTTGCTGCATCGTCGGCGAGTTCATGTTCTGGTTCCTCCTGACCGTCCCCAAACCCCCGAAAACACGCACCACACGCCCTGGCTCACGCCATGCAGAATGTATAAATCTTTCTATCTTTTACTACTTTTTAGTGATTAAAATAATTCTTTCTGACAGTGTTCTTCATTCCCGACGAGACTAGCAGCCCATAACAAACTTTAAATACGCTCATTTTTTCTGTGCAGTATCGTTGGTAGTGAGGGAAAACATGGCAGAGACGGAAGATTTGGCATTAGGTGGCAACATTCGGCTTTCTGGTTTTCGGGATTTAGACCATTCGGATATGATTATCGTCAAGAAACTCATCGGCAATCAGGTCAAGAAAATCAATAGTGTGATCCCTGACGTGACGGAGTTCAGCGTCCACCTCAAAGAAGTGCACAAAATAGAAGACTCCCAAAAATACGATCTTTCTGTCAGGCTCTATACGAAAGGAAAGCACTTCACTGCAGAAGCCATAGACAAGAATTTGTACGTGGCATTGGACAACGCGTGCAAGAAACTGATGTGCGAGCTGAAGGACTAGTAGCTTGCACACCGCATTCGTGCAATGAATGATAGAAACAAAGAATAGTTATTCTTTCTTTTTCTTTTCTGACTTTTCAGCCTTTGGCTTCTTCGCCACTTTTGGTTTGTTTTCCTTTTTCTCTGCAGGTTTTTTCGCTGCCTTCTTTGGCTTCTCTGCTTTCTCCTCTGTAGGAGCAGCCTCTGGCGTTGCGGCTTCTTCCGTCGTCGCTGCTTCAGCGGGAGCTTCAGGTGTCTCTTCCTTCTTCTTGAAGGACGCTTTTTCTTTCTTCTCGCCCATGATCTTCTCAGTCATCTCTTCTATCTTTGACTTCTGCTTTTTCTCTTTTTCCTTCTTCTCGACTTTCACTTTCTTCGGATCATTGCCTTCAAGATCGGCATAACAGATAGCTGCTTCTCTGTAGCATGCGACCTTGACATGATGGGGGGGATTCTTGATGCCATTCTCCCACAGCTTCTCGTTGAGCGCCTTTCCTATCCTCAACTCTTTTGCTTTCATGTGGCGCAGCAGGAATTCCTTGAGTGTTGCCACCGCTTTTTTCGTGCGCTTATAACGAGGAGTGTTCATGAACCCTTTCCTGAGCGGGATGTTATAGGATCGTTCGAGTGTGTCTGCCATGGTTTACGCCTTCGTCTTTATCCGTCGCCAGCTTCGTTTGGACGTGGTGTGCCTGCCGGGATGCACTCGCCGCCCCTTGCCGTAGATTTTTGGGACGGTCCAGAATGGAGCCCAGCGTGTCTGCCTGCCCAGTTTTGCAAGGCGAAGCTTTCTGCTGAGATGGATGAATCGTGCCATGAGTATCACGTAGGTTGCTCTTCCTTAGGTTGTTCTTTGTGTTCTACCTTATGTTCTTTCTTCTCGACCTTGGGCTTTGCCGCAGCAATCTCTTTTGCAAGTTCAGCGGCGGATTTGTCGAGGAGGGATTGTCCTTCTTTCGTGATGATGCGTCCTTTATGCAATTCGACATTGCCCTGCTTGGTTAATTTTTGCTGCTCAAACTGTTGGAGTATTGTCCTGACGATATGTCCTGAAGCCTTCATGTGCCTCTCGGGCTTCATGCCTCTGTTCTTTCTGCCGCCATACTTCGTCCGTATCTTGGAGACACCGATGGGACCTTTCAGAGAAATAGTCCTGAGAATGGCTGCTGCGCGCACATACCACCAGTCATCACGCTGAGGAGGTCTTTGCTTGTGAACGCCTGTTTTGACAAAAACAGACCAATCTGGCGCTTTTATCTTTGTTTGAAGCTTTTTTGCGACTCTTTCAATGAGTGCGTTTGTAGGAACGTCGTTTGTCCGCATTACTGTCCACCTATAACCAATTGAATTGTTGCAGAAATCGGGCGTGTTTTATAAAAGTTGTTATTTTAGGTTCTGTTGCGTCCAGCCAATGTTCTGAGAATGTCCTCGCTATGATTCTTGGGAAAGAGACTTACGGTGTTGACATAACGAAACTGCATGCCTTGTCTGGAGGCTCGCTCTTTCATATCTGCACGATGGGCTGAACCGAGCACCAACCCTGCAGTTCTGTACCCTTGTGCTGAGCATATTTTTTCAATATGCTTGAGCATTGCTGCCGTTGCGTTGCTTCAGGGTGAGAGCTGCTTGTGCTTGAAGAATTGGACCTATAAGAGGATCTTCTCCGCGCTCTTTGAGTTCATGCAAGCGTACGAGCAATTGAGTGTGCATATTATGCAAGAGTTTATTTTCGCTTCCATAGATGGGAATTGGCGTGTTGAGCATGAGAAGATAATCTGGATGAGTTAGTTGAGATGCTATCTCGCTTACGTATATAGGTACATCTGTCGCCGTGATGTTCTCACAAAAAAGTGCATCGATAGAATCTTTGTTCTTATGAATCGCTTTGGCAATGTTCCTCTGTGTCCGTTTATCTAGGTGCCTGTCTGCATACTGGACGAGGATTATTGGATAGGTCATGCTATCAACGAATATTTTTTTTATGCACATTTCGAATTTGAATTAGATTCATACAACAAAAATAGGGCATTCCCCAATGCATGCGTCGTCGGCAACACCGCAGAGCAGTTCTATGTTGAATTCATGCCTATCTCGAGAAACTTCCTCCCTAAAGCGATGAGAATAGGAAGCCTCGGCCTCCACTGCCTCCAAAAACGCAAGATGATCTCTTTCTACAATCCAGAAAGCAAACTCTTCCATCCCGAATACGTTCTTGACGTCCTCGAAGAGGAAGGCACGAGCCCAGAACAAGCAATGGCAGACTATGCAGCATGGGTCGAACGAGTAACAGAAGGATACAGACCGGTAGAAGCGGCTGCACCAATAAAGTTCGACGGCATGTTCACGACATGGTATTTCGACAACTTCCTCGGCAGGAACCCTTTCGGGCACAGCGGCGAGGACATGAGTTCTTTCTATAGAGGAGTCATGAGAAACGTCAAGGCAAGACTGCATGACATCGGTGTCAAAGATGTGAGAAAACAGCCGCACAATGCATTAGATGATGCTGTCCAGCAGGCGAAAGAATTCGAGAAAATATTGACGATGCTCCGTCGCGGATAGTCGAGAATCTTCGGTGCAATAAAAGCAAAGCATATAAAGAGACATTTATTATCTCGAAGTAATGACGTATGTCACAATCGGCGTTCCCGTGCATAACGAGGAAACAACGCTTCGGCAGTCGTTAGATACCATTATCGCAAGTGCATCGCGCATTTCTTCTCCCTGTGACATCCTGCTTTGTTTCAACGGCACAACCGATAATGGACGAAGCATCGCAGAACACTATGCAGACACTATCCCTTTCCTGAAAATCATAGAAAGTGCGCACGGGAAGCCTGCGGCGATTAACGCTATTGTGCAATCCTCGCCTGCAGACACATTCATCTTTACTGATGCAGATGCACTTGTTGAGAAAGACTGCTTCTCCAGGCTACTTGAGACCTACACGCCATCTATCCAGGCGGTAACGGGAACGCCCCTACCCTATGAACATGAATCTTTCCTGTACAAGGTCATCAATGCCCGCATGCTCCATCCTGGCATCGAAATCGCAAAACACGGAAACAAAAAACAGAAGCCATTCCTGCATGGCAGGATTTATTCGGTACGCAAAGAAGTTTTTACAACGCTCGCCCCGACCTTTCCTGGTGCCCTTGGCGATGATACCTTCCTGAGCCACCACATACTACAACAGTATGGTCCGACAGCAATTGCAGCACGACTGGACGCAAATGTCCACTACCAGGCCGTGCGGAGCATCCGCTCGTGGTGGCACAAATGGTCAAGAATATGGAGCGATCTCGATCAGCTCTATGCCAACAATCCCGAATTCCTCCCGCTTCGAGAAGTCATGAAAACAAAACTCGACTGGGCAGGCATTCCTCCGAAAGACATCCCCTATTTCCTTCTTGAACGAACATTGTATCACGGTGCGCGCGCCTATTTCTTGATCATGCGACACGTTCATGAATACTCCTGGAAAAGACTGGACGACACGAAGAGGCTGAAAACATGACGATGGAAGATGCAGATGAACACACTGCAGGCATCTCATTGACTGAAGCGTGTAACATGGCCTGTGAGCACTGCTACATCGGCAGAAAAATATTCTGGAGAAAAACGCATTACGGAGTGAAATCCATCTCATTCGACCAGTTTAAGCAACTCCTGCCACAACTTATCGAAGCACACGTTACCCGAGTCAATCTTGGCGGGGGAGAACCACCTCTCCATCCGCATTTCATCGATATCGTGCACATGCTTTATGATGCGGGCATCAAAGTGGCGCTCGTGACGAATGGATCGAAAATGAAGATTTTGCGTGGTCATTTGCGTCTTTTCAACGATATTGGCGTCTCCATCGATTATCCTGACGACCGACACTCCGATAACAGAAGAAGAGCTGGAGCATTCGCTGAGGCGGTAGCTGCCCTCGAAGAACTCGTCAGCTCAGGTGAAGTAAAGACGGAAATGGTGACGTGCATCATGCACCAGAACTATCGTGATCTCCCCCAGCTCTATGTGCTGGCAAAATCGCTGAACGTTGACATGTGGCGGCTCAACAGATTCCATCCGACGAAGAACGACCTGACTCGCTTCTCTGCAGACGTAACTGGGCTTGATGAGGTCATGGATGTGAGTTATCTTGCTTGCACGCCTGAAGAGATGCGAGAAGCATTCCTGTTCCTTGCGAGCGTTACGAATGCTTCAAGACAATATACTGTCTCTGATCCCGTGTTCCGGACACTTATCGTGGGCAAGGGAGTTGTGCCCGGAACTCCCTATGGCAAGCTCTCATTCAGAATAAAATCTGACGGGGGAGTGGTGTCGAATATTTTCACTGATGCCGTGAAGGGCAACGTGTTTCATATGCGTTTGAAAGACATCCTTGCACTTCCTTCTCCCGCGTATGCTCCTGGTGGAAAATGCAAAGCGTGCTGCAATGTCGCTCATTGTGGCGGCGGCGACGATACGGATCGGTATCTCTTCTCCAGCAGCCATGACCCCTACTGTTTTCTTGATCCTTCTGAAAGAAAACAAGTCTCCTTTGTTCCCTTACACGAGACTCAATTCGTGCACGAATCCTATCTCTCCACAATTTATGTGCCCATCGCATTTGAGGTGAGAACATGTTAAGGCGTATTCGTGTTTCGGTCTTGCTTTTCGAGGGAACGCAAGTGCTTGTGGTGAAGATGCAGAACGACCGTGGTTGTAGTTACGTGCTTCCCGGAGGAGGTCTCGAACCGGGAGAATCCATCTACGATGCAGCCATACGTGAAGTCAAAGAGGAAACGAACCTTGACGTACGCATCATTACGATGGGCTATTTCAAAGAGCTCTATACTGCGGATGAGGAAGCCATAGATATCGTGCTTATTGGCGAACGAATGGGAGGAACATTGCGCGTTGGATATGACCCGGAAGATGGTCCTGTCTCCCGACTCAAAGACGTCAAATTTGTCGATGCGGCGAAACTTTCCTCTCTTGAATTTCATCCCAGGCAATTGGCGCTCCGTCTTCTGAGTGACTTGCAAGAATCGTTCAAACAATGCCCCGTTCATCTGGGCAGATTTGCCTACCCGGAGCGTGCAACGTGACCTGGGACCAGTTTAACGAGACAACGCCGCTGGCTGTCCCGCATGAATACCTCGAAACTTTTCTGGAAAAAGTAGGCACGGGACGACTGCTCGATCTTGGCTGCGGAACGGGTAGGCATTTGTTGCCCATGCTCACGCGAGGTTTTGAAACACACGGGCTCGATAGCTCTGCCGTGGCGATACACGCATCGGCAAAGATAGGAGCGATGCTCGTGCAGCACAACATGTATGAAGCATTGCCCTATCCTGACAACTATTTCGATGGCATTATCGCCATACAGTCAATCTATCACGCAGCACGGCAATTGGTGCGTTGTGTGGCAAACGAGGTGCATCGCATTTGCAAACCGGAAGGGCTTTTCTTTGTCAATTTCACCACCTACGTTCCCGACGATGCTCGCTGGATTAATCCTTACACGTTTATTCCGCAAGTAGGAACTGAAAAAGGAATACCGCACACGAAGTATAACTCGGCTGCACTCCAGGAGGACTTTTGCCTGTTTTATTTCGAGCAGGACTGGATGGACGCCTTCAACCATCGTTGCCTATTGTTGAGGAAAAAATGACGCGGATTATCTCCTTGGAAGGTCATGACTATGCGGGCAAAAGCTCGACAACAACATTGCTCTATCAGCACCTGCTAGAGAACGGCCAACAAGTCAGGCACAATACGGGCGTGATACATAAGCAGGCATTGGCTCTGCCTCCTCCTGCAGATGACCTGCAGCGAGAGACACAGTATACGCTCGCCTATCTTATCGATCGTTACCAGGACGATGCACGTCCTCGTGACGAACTTTTCATCCAGGATCGCTTCTGGATGAGCACCGTGGCGTACGGAAGATTCCTCAATAAGGAACAGTCTATCCATTATACAGTAGACTTGCGTCGACACTTTATCCAGCCGCTGCTTGTTGTGCGACTTTCCTGTGGCATCGAGGAAGCAATACAGAGAAGCACCGCGCGCAATGCGTATTCAGCGTTCGACAAACTCATTCTTAATAATCCCGAGCAATTCGAGCGCCTCGAGCGGGAGATCACCTGGTCATTGGAAGGACAACGCGTTCTTGCAGTGGATACGACAAAGCTCGCTCTTGCGGATGTCGTGACGACCATCGAGCAGGAGCTGACGAACAGGGGTGTACTATGAGAACGGTCGATGACGTGCTCGCACTGCCCTGGGACAAGGACTATCCTCGTGCCGTCCAGATAGAGACTGTCTCGTACTGCAATGGCCATTGTTCCTGTTGTCCTTACGAGATAACCTCAAAATTATTTCCTCAATCGCGCATGCCTGATGCCCTGTTTGCCAGTATTCTCGAGCAGCTGCGCGACTTTCAACCGTTGCTTGTCGCGCCATACATGAATAATGAGCCCTTGGCGGATGTAAGCTTCTTCTCGCGTCTTTTCGCGATCAGGGATGTCCTTCCTGATGCCTATATCGATGTGGCCACCAATGCAAGTTTGCTGACGCGGGAGAAGGCAGAACTGCTACTCTCATCTCTTGTCCGGGTCGATGAGGTGAAGATCAACTTTTCTTCCTGGAAAAAAGAGGAGTATGAAGGAAGAACGGGATTGTCCTACGGCCGGACGCTGCGCAATGTCCTGGAGTTTATAGACCTAGCACGTGCCACGAACGGCAGGGGAAGGTACAGGATCATTCTCGTCGGGTCAGACCATCCGGAGGAGGATAGGCAGTTCTGGGGAGAACGGGGCATAGAGGTTTCTTCCTATGCAAAAGTGAGCCGGGGCGGCATCATCGACCCGTCCCCTTCCAAGAGCACGATAACGGGCTGCAAGTATGACCGGCAGGACAATTGGCTGCACATCCTGAGCACGGGCGAGGTCGTGCTGTGTTGCATGGACTGGTTTAGGCGTTATCGTTTAGGAGATTTGTGCACGGCATCCATCGAGCAGATCTGGAGGGGAGAACAGTATACGACTATCAGGGACAAGATACGCAACAGCACAGACCTCTCTTTCATCTGTAATAACTGCGAGTGGGGAACATGAAGGATGTGCAATTCGTGAAAAACTATTTCAGAGGCAAGGACACTGTTGCCCGTTGGTGGAATCCTACAGAAGATGATTATGCGCACATCTACCGTGGAGAAGAACGGATCGTTCGTGACTGGTTCCAAAGATATGCGCAAGATCCTTGCCTCGAGGTGTCATGCGGCAAAGGAAGAATAACCGCACAGCTCTCTCCTTTGTCACAAGAATACATTGCGAGCGACATTTCCGAACAGATGCTGGCTCTCGCGAGAACGCAAGCTCCGGCTGCGTCGTTCTGCATTGAAGATGCTGAACAGCTGAGTTTCTCTGACGAGAGCATGTCCACAATCGTGTGTCTCGAGGCATTGGTGCATTATCCCTCTCCGAGAAAGGCGCTGGAGGAATTCCATCGTGTTCTGCGCAAGGATGGCTTGCTTATCATTGATGCCGATAACGCGCATAGCCTGCGCAGACGAGTGAAATCTCTGTTTGGCCAGCAGGAGTTAGGACGTGATATTTTTCAGCCGTACACGAAAAAAGAATTCACGGGCATGCTGCACGATGCAGGATTCTCCATTGAGCATTTTGCCTATGTCGGTGTCATCAGCCCTATTCGTATTCATAAGGAAAAGACGTTCTATGTTGTCTCGCCACAGACAAGCGAACGTTTGCAGTTCTTGTATCTTGATGCGGTTCCTGGCATAAACAGGCTGGCAACGTATCATCTGGCTCTCGCAAGAAAATCCTGATGCGAGATGATTATGACGCGGCTTCATCCTGAATTTCTTTCGCATTCCGCTCCGCACAGCAGTGTAAGCAGGTGCACGCATACGAACTTTCACGCAATAGCTGTGTTAATTGACTGCTTCGCTCGGGGGTGCACGAGACTCTCAGGATGAAGCCTCATGACGCACAACGTTTATAAATAACCTTTTTCCTAAAAAGGGAAAGAGGTGTGTAACATGGCTGATTACGAGCAGTTCGTTGATTTCTCAAGAATGCCTGGTGAGCATGATGTCATAGCCTCATTCAGGGTCAAAGTTCCCCGATGGTCATCCAAGAAACGGGCGTGGGGAGCGGTTGCTGCAGAATCCAGCGTCGGCACGTGGAGCCCTATTCTCAACAAGCATTACGCAACCGTCGAGAAAGTGCGTGCGTGGGTCTTCGAGGCGAAAGGAGAATGGATAAAGATAGCCTATCCTGAAGACCATTTCGAGTACGGGAACATACCGCAAATCCTCGCCAGCATCGCAGGCAATGTTTTCGGCATGAAGGCAGTCGACTCTCTTAGACTGGAGGATATACAATTCACGGAGAAGCACGTCAAGGCATTCCCTGGCCCAAAATTTGGGCGAGAGGGCATACGGCAATTCATGAAAGTCCCAAAACGACCCATCATGCTCAGCGTCGCAAAACCAAAAGTCGGCATGACCACTGCAGAGCATACTGAAGTGGGCAGAGAAGTCTGGGAAGGAGGTCTTGATCTCTTGAAAGATGACGAGAACCTTGCAGGCCAGGACTTCAACAAGTTCGAGGACAGAGTGAAATCCTGCATCAAGCTGCGCGACCAGATAGAGAAAAAGACGGGCGAGAAAAAAAGCTATCTTATCAACATAACTGCGGGCACTGTTAGGGAGATGGAGAAACGAGCACGGATAGTGAGAAATTACGGCAATGAATTCGCCATGATCGATATCATCACGACAGGATGGGCTGCCATCGCCAGCATGAGAGAGATCTGCGGCGATTACAAGCTCGCCCTGCACGCGCATCGGGCGATGCACGGTGCCATGACCAGAAACAAAAATCACGGTTTCAGCATGAACTGCGTCGCGAAATGCGTCCGGCTGCTCGGCGTGGACACCTTGCACATAGGAACGGCAAATGTAGGAAAACTCGTTGGCAGCGAAGAAGAGACCCTGCATTTGCGTGACCAGACGACGCTCGAAGACGTTCCTGCCCAAGATACACTGCACATGCTTCCCCAGAAATGGTATGGCACAAAACCCCTCTTTCCGTGCAGTTCGGGAGGACTGCATCCATTGCTCGTGGACAAGGTCATGAACAAACTCGGCAGCAACATCATGCTGCAGATAGGCGGAGGAATCCACGGACATCCGCAGGGAAGCTTTGCAGGAGCAAAGGCAATGCGCGAAGCCGTCGAGGCATATTTGCAAGGCATCGATCTTGCCGAGGCGGCAAAAACCAGTCCTGAACTCAAGATAGCGCTCGAGTACTGGGGAAGAAAAGGAACACGATAAACGAACATGATGTATAACGGAGTACTGCATGCCTGACCTACCACCACCGAAAGATCCTGAAGGGAGCAAGATTCGCCTCAGGAAAGTAGACCTTGTCATCATTTTCATTTTTGTCATCGTTCTCGTCATGCTCTTCCTATTAGGGAGAGTATTTCTTGGTTGGTGGTAGTGTTCGCGTCTTTGCAGCAGCATCATGCACCCAAACTTTTATAAACGTCCATCTTTTCTTGCAAGACGATGGTGAAGAAGAAAGCGAAAGAAGACACGGCAGGCCCTGAGAAGAAGAGAAAGAGCAAAAAGAAAGAAGAGCCTTCAGAGCAGCACAAGCCTGCAGTGCATGATGCAGTACCTCATGATGCCGTACAGCCTGAAATCAACATCGGCCTCGTGGGACATGTGGATCACGGCAAGACGACGCTCACGCAAGCCCTTTCTGGAAAGTGGACGGACACGCATTCTGAAGAAATGAAGCGAGGCATAACTATCAGGCTAGGCTATGCGGATATGTGCGTCAGAAGAATCAAAGGACTGCCAGAACCAGAATGCTTCACGACGAAGGAAAAAGGGCCGAACGGCGAAGAAACCGAAGTAGTGAGAAAAATTTCTTTTGTCGACGCTCCCGGACATGAAAGTCTTATGGCAACCATGCTTTCAGGCGCGAACATCATGGACGGCGCACTCCTGCTCGTTGCAGCGAACGAAACCTGTCCGCAGCCCCAGACGAGAGAACACCTCATGGCCCTGGAAATCTGTGGCATCAAGAACGTCATCATCGTCCAGAACAAGATAGATCTCGTCTCTGCCGAACGGGCACAACGCCATTTCAAACAGATTCAGGAATTCATCAAGGGCACGCCATATGAGCACGTCCCCATCATCCCGCTCAGTGCGCAGCATAACGTTAACACCGACCTCTTGCTCGACGCGATACAGAAATGTATCCCGACGCCGGAACGCAAGGAAGATGACGAGTTCCTCATGTTCATTGCACGGAGCTTCGACCTTAATAAGCCGGGAACTGCAGTCAAGGACATCAAGGGAGGAGTCCTCGGTGGAAGCGTGGCGACAGGCAAGATCACGAAAGGGGAGACTATCGAGATCAGACCAGGACAGGTCACAGAAGAACACAATCAAATCGTTGCAAAGCCCATCATGACGGTTGCGCTTGACCTCGTGACCGGAGGGCAACATGTAGACCATCTCAGTCCAGGAGGCAGTGTGGCCATCCTGACCGATCTCGACCCGAGCATCATCAAGGGAGACGCCATGACGGGAAATCTTGTGGGCAGAGTTGGCAAGCTGCCGCCGGTCTGGCATGAATTGACACTACAGTACAAGCTGCTGGATAGAGTGGTGGGCAGCAAGGAAGACAGGAAAGTCGACCCACTCAAGCTAACGGAGATGCTCATGATCAACGTGAACAGCTGCGCTACCGTCGGCATCATCAGTGGCATGGCAAAGGACACGATAAAGTGCAAGCTCCGTCTGCCCGTCTGTGCTGCTGTCGGCGCACGCGTTACTCTTTCAAGAAGGGTCGAGCAGAGATTCAGGCTCATTGGATACGGCATCATCAAGGAGAAATGATCGCTTCTGCCAATGGCGTTTCTTTTTGCGATGCCTTCACGTTAATGCGTTCGCCGCATTCATCGTCACTATTCATTATGTGTTGGAGACGAAACGAAGAGTATTAACTAATCTATATGTTTGATTCTTTCTTTTCTGTTATACCTTGCACATTGACGATAAACATATAAAGAATGCTATTCCTGAAAAAAGCAAGGGTGGTAGTTCGAGAATGATAAAAGACGATGAGTATAATGTCGTCCATCTTAGCACTCTTGAGTTGCGCCTGTTCAACTTTCTCAGAGGGAGAAGCGCTGACACAAAAACCCAGCCGACGTTCCATGACATTCAAGAATTTCTTAGCATAAGCCCTGCGAAAACTAAGCGCATCATCACTAGCCTCGGCCAAAGAGAGGGCATCAGCATCCACACAGAAACGAAAAAAAAGAAGAATGAAACGAAGACGTACTATTCGCTCTCGCCGGAAGCGCTTGACATCCTTGTCCGTGCAGAACCCAGCATGGAGCCGCAGCATGATGGCTACAGTTATAGCGCGCTCTACATTGCAGAGCCAGCATTCGGGACGAAAGTGTATGATCCCTTAACGCTGAAAGGGCTTTCTCTCTTCTTGGACGTGAACAACATATCGAGAACGCTCGATGAGGTCGTTTTTCAGGGAGGAGTCATCCCTCACGTGCCGCCATACACATCAGAGAGTTACAAGTCAGACCTGCGTTTTCTCGGGTACGTGCCAAGGAACGTCAAGGACAAAGGGCTTGCGGAAGTCTTGCTTGAAGAACGCTTGGAGAATGACTCAGAGCAGGAATTCTATGAACGGCACATCAATAATCTTGAGCGGCGAAAGATCACCTCGCTCACGGATGCATTCATGGCAGCAGAGGAGCAGATCGTCACCCTTATGGATACGCTTCCAGAAGATACTGTCGTGAGGATACAGTTCGGTGAGGAAGACAGGAAAAACATGCGCCATATAGAAGAAACGTACTTGAAGCAGTGGGCGAAAGAGAAAGCCATCCAGATCAAGATGCTGCAGGAAGAGCAAAACGCAGAGTTGGCGAAAGCAATGCTCTCCTTCTACCTCAATGATTTTGAGAAGAAGGCGTTGGAAGATGCAAGGAAAAAGACCAGCCTCCTGAGAAACAAGAAAGAGGGCAGGGAAGCATATTATGCGAGAGTGAAACCTGAATTCGACGAACTTGCTCATGCGTACCTTGAAAAAATTCCTTCTGATATCAAATTGGACAAGTCGGTATATGAGACGACCATCCGTGACGTCCTCAAGTTCCTATACTGGGCAAGAAATGCCCCTGATCAGGCTATGCAGGACCGTATCTGCGCCCGTGTCAAGAAACTGGAAGGCATACTTGAGCGTGAAGAGGAAAGGAAGGAAGAGGTGCGATTCCAGAACCGGGATCTTATTGCCTTAATGAGCTGGACGGAGCGCCTGTTAGGAGAGAGAAGAGAGATAACGTGGTTCACGAAGCAGTACCCTGCCATGGCGGATGAAGTGGAGCTTGTCTTCAAGAAAGCAAAGGAGCATTACAAGAAGCACTTCCTTAGCTGGACCCTCAAGCAGCCGCTGGTCACGCACACCAGTCCCCGAAAGCTCATCACTGTCGACACAGAATTGTTGGATGTCAAGACAGGCAAGAAAGACACTGCGGACGTCGAGTATGAGTTGATACGGGGAGAGAAAAAAATATTGCTTGTGCACAACATCAACAATATCTTCTCTGATAGCGTGAAGCCGTCCAGTATCAGGGATGCGAAGCTTGAGCTGAACTACCAGAACATGGTGTTGCACAAATTATACGATGCTCTTGACGAAGACAATCGCCCAGACATCATTCTTCTTGGAGGCCATGCTGGAGGTGGCTTCAGGGTTATGCCCTGGTTCAAGGAGAGCGAGCATCTCATCTCTGGCCAGTTCGTGAAGGATCAAGGCATAGCATACTTGATCAATCTTCCCACGCTCCAGAGCGTTTCACGGCTGGAATGGGCAGTAAATCATAATTTCAGGAATTGGCACACGAAACGCTACAAGGCAGGACCGTATGGCAGTGCCGCAGTCTTGCACACCGAGGATGATCGTGGCGTGAACCGTTTCACGGTCATTGACACGAGCCAACTCATACGCTACGGCAAGATTGCCGAAGAGATAGACTCGTACAGAGCGGAATTGGCTAAAGAAAATATCACTGATGGCGAGAAGGAGCGTCTCATCCAACGCATCCAGGGCAGGAAAGACGAAGCAAAGATAGCATTCAAGAGAATAGAGGCAGCAGGT
Source organism: archaeon (assembly GCA_043806035.1). GTDB lineage: Archaea > Nanobdellota > Nanobdellia > Woesearchaeales > UBA9642 > JAZDHK01. The sequence continues at coordinate 33,893 of JAZDHK010000039.1, read as the reverse complement.
GATTTCCACCTTGGCACATCCAATGATCCTGACAGGTATTCTGCGTCGCAGATGATTAGGGCGATGATGCTCTACCAGGAGATGCATGGCTTGCCGGACTACTTTTGCTGGGATGAAGTGCTGCACGGCACAGAAAAAAGAATATTTGAGAGTGCTGCACGGTATGAAGGGCATAATCCCGAGAGTTTCCGCACAAAAATTGTCGAGAAGATACTCGCTGACACTATCATGACTCCTGTTCAGAAGCTGGAGGAGCTTGCCCGGCAGAGCCTCATCAATCTTCGGGCGATAACCGTGCATAATATTTCCGAGCAGAAACACATGTTCAAGTTGCTCCTCAAGCCCTATGCTCAAGGCATCCTTGCTGCTGGAGGCAGAGGCGTGCTCATGAGCGGCAACCATGCCAACAAGTCGGAGCCGACAGCAGATGAGGCAATTGAGTTGAGCCTGCAGTTTGACGAGCACTATCTTGATGACAAGAGGCTGTACGTGCTTTCTGGCAAAGGCAACGATGTTGGAGTAGGCACGATTGTTCTTGAGGGAGGGCAGAAGCTCTTTGCCATGCACAAATTCCCCACAAAACAAGATGAAGTGTATGGCATTCTCCATCACCTGCTGAGAAGCAATAATGATGCGGACATCGTCATTGCAGGAGATAGGCACCAGCCTGGCGTGGGTTATGCTGATGGGCATATCGTCGTGCTCCATCCGGGCATGGAGCCCATGAACAAGTACGTCCCGCTCATCGGAAAGCCTGCGGGCGTGCGCGGTTTCAACAACATCTATTTTGATCCCAATCAGCGAGGAGTTTATGCTGTTGAGTTCATCGTGAATAACACGCTGCAGGACATTATTGAGCAGCACAAATTACTCTGAGAACCTTCTTTCTGATACGTTTCGGTGTTTATTCTGTGACGTTGACAACACAAAAACAAAGATATTGTAATCACTCTTTAATGGTCATTAATGACGATATTTATAAATGATATTGTTTTTCTCTCAAGTCAAAGCGGTATGCACAGAGGAGATATCTTGAAAGGAAAGACGATTGTTGCATTGACGTTGGCTGCGGCACTTGCTGGAAATGTTGGCTACAATGTACTGCAGCGAGGAACCCTCACGAGTAGTATCCTCGAAAACAAAGAGAAATTGGAACTAATACGGCAGCATGAAGCGCATGATGAGCTTGTGCAGGCTAACGCTGACTTGTCGGAAAGGCTTGAACATGTCTTTGTTCCCTTCTGGATGTATGCAGATAACGTGCAGGCATATACTGCATTCACGGTTCAGCTGGAACAATTGCTGTTATCTACTACACCGACGGTCGCAAGACACGTCTCCTTTGGTATCGCTCTGGACGGGAATATAGACGCTTATTGCTGGGCCTTGCAAAGAGCCAACGTCTTGCTTGCATTGCAAAGTGTTGTGCTTGACGAAGCAGAACGCGTCGTTGTTTCTATGCCTTATTCATTCTCCGAAAACCAATTTCCTGATTGTGTCAAGCGATCATTCGAGAATAGTCACGAGTACTATTTTGTTATAACAAAAAATGACTATAGTCATGGCGATGATGACTGGGCAATCAAATCAGTGCCCTCAGAGCGAGTGAGTCTGATCGATGATGATGTGCCTGCACGTGATCTGGGAAGAGTGTTAGCCCAGGAAACCTGTAGGTATTTGGCCAAAAAAAGCAACGGCACCTTTCTTACCAAAAATTATTTCTGCTTCACTCCCGTCACCGAACTGGCAAAGTATCCTGTTCTGGAACAACCACCCGTCGTTCCCGAAAAAGGAAGGGAACGCACCATTCCCGTGAGCATTTACCTCGATGATGTTTCCCGACATGCAGCAGAAACACTGATGCGCAGCGTTAACCAAGAATATCAGCAACAGTTTGGCATATCCTTCACGGGTAACTATTATCCGTTGCATCTTGGAGACTCCTGGTCATTCACTTCTATTATAACGCAAATGAGAAAGCAAACACCAGGAACACTGTGCATAATACTCACGGGCACGGATTGGGGAAACAGCAATGATGACATCGTCGGCAGCGTCCACGGCCAGGCATCTCCAACTACGGGCTGTCTTTGGGCAGAAGTGGGTGAGCAGGACAATGTGCAAGTGATCTGCCATGAACTTGGTCATCTCTTTGACGCCGAACATGATTACGTTCGAAACTCCTTGATGAACCCCTATTCTGATGGTGGTCAAACTCTCTGGACCAGAGCTGCAAGAACGGCAATTCTGACGAATAAGGATAGACACTGGTGACTTAGCGCGTTGCTGTCTGCACCGCATATGCCATCATGAACAGCGTGTCAGAAAGCCTGTTGAGATACTGGTACACGTCCTGCCTGATTTTGTGTTCTCTCAGTAGCGGAGTGAGAGCGCTTTCCAAAGCCCTGCAGCGCACCCGTGCTTCATTCAGGAATGCAGCAGCATGGAGGGTGAATCGCACGAACTTTTCTGGGGTATCTCCCAGACTGTCGATAATGCGTTCGAGCATTGCAACGTCCTCGCCAGTTATGGGCTGCTTGACATTCTTGCCGAGGGAGCAGAGGCTGAGTTCTCCTGCCATCTGCCACAGCCTATCCTGAATGTTCTGGAGGTCTTGCTTGATGTGCAGTTGTAATTGGTCTATGCCGAGAAAGCTTATGGCAAGGTCGATGGCTGCCTGGAAGCTGTCCAGCAGTCCTGCAATGACGATGGCTTTGTCGTCTTTCGGGATGCGCTCGCCGGCATAATTTGCCGTCATGCCCTGATCCCCTGTTCTCGTGTATATTCTGCCCATACTATTTGGAGTGTTTTCAGTCTTTAAATTTATATCGGGGCAATAAATCAAATGTGTATACTCCTATTCAGTAATAACAATAATAACATTTATAAACGCAGGGTCATTTGCGTCAAGTGTGGACCTCAACGAATACCTTAAACAAAACCCTCCCAATGAACCGGTGAAAGAGTTCGTTAAAGATGTGACAACAGATGTCAAGGCAGTAACACAAAAAACGGCAGCAGGCATCACTGGAGCGACGCAGAGGGCAGCATCAGGCATGTTCGATTTCTTCCAACGAACGAAAGCAGAACTGCTCATCGGAGCAATAGGCTTTGGACTCATGGCGGGCATTATGAGCTATCAGCACGAGAAAGAACGAGGCTCGGTTATACCTACTGTTTTCTCTGAAAAGACGCAGATCATCAAAGATGCAGAAGCACGAGGGGAAGACATAGGTCCCTGGACGGACTATCTGACGAGCGTCAACGACATGACGATGAAAATATTCGAGGCACATACCCTTGCGGCAGCGTCGGGCGAAGAAAATTTCAACCTCGCATTCGCCGAACAGCTCGAGCGCAAGCTCGATCCGACGCTGGAAAAGCACAATTTTATGCTTGATGCATTGCTTGACTCAATTCCCATAGAGGCGACCAGGGCATATGTATCATTACAGCCATTCATAGATGCAGCATTGCAGGCAGGCAAGCTCAGCACGCATCTCAGCGCTGCCTGGGACGATTCGCACTGGGACAGCTATCATACAGAATATTCGACATCAATCGATGAAGATGGTAATACCACGACGACATCGTATGAAGTTTACGATTACACCACGCACTCTTATGACTATTATTCCGCACGAGGGAAAGCTGCAGTCCAGGAAGCACACATCCTTCTCGAACAGCCAACCGTGCTCTTGTTCGACGAGCGCTTGCTGCCGAGCAACATCACGCACGAGCAGAACGAAAATGCAATACGGAGATCGCTCGCTGCGCTAAAGAGAGATTCGCTCTCAGCAAACGAGTGTGCAGAACTTGCCGCATACTGGAAAACAGGATCCACGCTCATGATCAACTTGCCGAAGATTATCTCCGTGTGGCCAGCCGTACGTACATCAGCGCAAAACTGGATACGAGCGGAACCGTACGCGCACAGTGACAGCTACATAACCTATTCTCATTTTGACGATGGACCTCGTGAATTCCAGGTGGCAGAGCAAGGAATAGACCGTGTCGCCTACATGACAAAGAACTTGTCCGAGATTCTCGGTGGTGTGCAGTATACGATGCAGAACGCACCTGAACTCAAGAAGATGATTCTCGATTATGAAGAAGCGGTCCTGCAACGGCATGAACGGCCGGACGGACAACGGAAAGACTTGCTCCTGAAAGCCTTTGGACTATATGAGCAAAACTTCAAGAATGGCTTTGACGTTCGCAGGTTCAGGCCATGGATGGTCGTGCTCTGGTCATTCTTGGGTGTAAGTGGCGGCCTAGGCATTGGCGCACTTGCGGACGTGCTGATTGGCTCTAAGGAAAGATATTATCGGTAGTACCTTCTTCTGTGTAACGACTGAATCACGAATGTTTATATATTTCAGTACATATCCTCTGTAGGTGTCAAAACCAAAACTGATCGACGTATACGAATTACCTGCTGTTGACAATGTATGTAATCAAGTTTTACGAGAAGTTATTTCTTTGCAAAACGTGAGCCTGGCCCATGTCATCATGCATGCAGGCAATGTTTCTCTTTGGCATCAGCACGCACGAATGAGTGAGATTTATTTTATCTTAGACGGTGAAGGAATTGTATATCATGGAAATAAAGGAATGCGTGTTGAAAAAGGAGCGTATCTTGTTCTTCCACCATCCACTCCCCACATGGTAAGGAATACGGGAACATCTGATTTAGAGCATTTGGTGCTTGCCATTCCACCATTTGCGGCTGAGGATGTTGAACTCTTGGACGTTCCGACCGAAGATAGTGCTCCTGAACAATTCATGTATGTGCAATCTCCGATAACTGCGTTAGATGGTGCCCTGATCTATGAGCTCATGACTGCAGAAGAGAGAAAACGCCTCGATGTCGCATTGGCGGTCGGTGTCTTGCCTCAGCACAGGAAGGCAATTCCACATTATCATGCCGATAGTGAAGAACTCTATTATGTAATCGATGGAAGGGGGAAAGTCAGGGTTGGAGAACAAACGTTTGCGGTGAAAAGAGGGTCTGTCATATACGTTCCGACAAATACCGTTCATGCTCTGGAAAATGGAAGTGCTGCAGAAGAACTTGCCATTTTGTGCGTATCTTCTCCAGCGTATGCGGAAGGAGATTTCATTCTTGCGTAAAGCTTTTGCTTGTTCTCACCGCACTCATACATCACTGTATAGTGATTACATTACACAATATTTATAAATGCTCGTAGCTTTCTCTCCTCTTGGTGATAGCATGGGGAAATTTGCACAGTTTGTCGAAAGCATCAGGCTCTCATTCCAACGAGTGAAGAACGACATCACAGACCTTAACCTGAGATACAATCAGCTCTCTTTGGCACAATCAGAAACCGCAAAAGAGCTCAAAGTGACGCAAGAAGAACTCGAAGTGCTCAAAGTAAGGATAGCAGAACTCCAGTCAGCACTCGTCTCACGGAAAATACGGGAAGCGCCCACCATCGTCAGGACAGCAACTCCTGCGCCGAAGAAACTCTTCGTCGGCAGCATCACCGGAGGAAAAGTGCACGTCACCGACTGCCCATTCTCAAAGAACATCAACCAAAAGAACAAGGTATTCTTCGACAGCCGCATCAAAGCACTACGCAAGGGCTACAAGGAATGCGCGTGTATGAGGTAAGAAAATGAATAATACTGTGCGAATGTTAGGATATGGTACAACGATAATAGGAACACTCCTTATGAGCGGCTGTGTTAATACCACGTACTTGCAAGGAAAGGTAGTCAAGGAGGCAGGTTCTGTTGCTTCAGTCGTCGAATCCAGCGGAGCGTTGTTCGGAAACGAATCAGTAAAATTCAGCAATCCCACATATCTTCTCCAAGTGCAGACGAGCCAAGGACTCTATACTATTGATGTCCAAAATGGGTGTTTTGGCAAGACGATTGAAGGGCTCGCACTGGCGATAGAAGAAGGAGACAGTATACGCTTTCCCATCACCATTGAGCCAAATACGCAGTATTTCAGTGGTGATAGAATAGGAAAACTCAAAGCTGATCTCATAACCGTTCTGAAGTAAACTGGTGTGCAGATGGTCAATGCATTCTCGCTCTGGCTCATGAAAAGAGAAACGAAACGAAATAACCAACGTGAACGAGAACTGGCAGAGCAGGAGGAACAACGTCAACTCGAAGAAGAAATATCTCGTGTTCATGCTGCATGGAAATCTATCATTGTCTTTCCAGGAACAAAAGAGCAATTTGAACAAAAGGAAGGATATGCTGTTGAAGTCATGGATTTGCGCAAAATTTATTCAAATAGGCGCGATCTAGGTTTAACCTATTCCAAGTCATCTCGCACCTATAGCGAAAATTTTGAAGGTCGTAAATGTCTACTGGACGAGGGTCTTGTCGCCATCATCCATGCCGTTCCCGAATCAATGCATGGCGGTGATGATTCTGCTCGTTACGGCCTTCCCGTGCGCAAGAAAGAAGAAACAAAAAGTTAGATTCCACCACAGCACTGCGCTCCGTGAAAGAAGCGTTATTGATGCCGCCACCGAGTCTAGACGAAATACACTGTGCCTATCAAGTACTGCGCTTGGCAGTGCTGTTCTTTGCTGGAGTACAAATAAGAAATATTTAAAAACACACCGTCTTTTTTCTCGATACAGGGGTTGTCATGGCAAGGAAAGTGAAGAGCAAGATAAAGAAAGCTGCAAAAAGCTCAAGGTCTGCAGCAATGACAAAAGCGAGCGTGAGCGCTGGAAAGCCAGCAAAGGAATTCAACATCACCACGTACGCCTCAACAAAAGACGTCCCCGTCTCCAAGACACTCATCGATCAAGTGATCAGCCAAGAAGACGCCGTCGAGATCGTCAAGAAGGCAGCACGGCAGAGAAGGCACGTTCTCTTGATAGGAGAGCCGGGCACGGGAAAGAGTATGCTCGGCATGGCCCTCGCAGAACTCATCCCAAAAGAGAAAATGGTGGACATCCTCGCCTTCCCCAACCCGAATGATGAGAACCAGCCCCTTATCAGGACAGTAGAAGCGGGCAAGGGCAGAGACATCGTCCTCAGGTCAAAAGTAGAGAACAGCGGCATCTTCCGGAATCAGAACGTCATCATCTTCATCCTGGCAATAGCTGCCATGCTCGTTCCCTGGTGGATTCGAGCACAGTACAAGTCAGACATCATGTTTGCCGCCTTCTTTCTCGGTGGACTCATCTTTCTTGCCGTCGTGGTCATGAGCATGAACATGGGCAGGAAGATGCTCAATGAGCGGACAGGGACGCCGAAGCTCGTCGTGGACAATTTCGACAAGAACCGTGTGCCATTCTTTGACGCGACAGGAGCACATGCAGGCGCGCTGCTCGGCGACGTGCTCCACGACCCCTTCCAGTCAGGAGGATTGGGAACTCCAGCGAACGAACGTATTGTTGCCGGCATGATCCACAAGGCGAACAACGGCGTCCTCTTCGTCGACGAAGTAGGCACGCTGGAATTGAGCACGCAGCAAGAACTCCTCACGGCATTGCAGGAAGGAAAATATGCCATAACGGGACAGAGCGAACGCAGCGCAGGCGCCATGGTCCGGACAGAGCCTGTGCCATGCAACTTCATCCTCGTCGCAGCAGGCAATCTTGAGACGATTCAACACATGCATCCTGCACTCAGGAGCAGGGTCAGAGGGTATGGCTATGAAGTGTTCATGAAAGAGACCATGATCGACAATCCAGAGAACAGGAAGAAGCTCGTGCAATTTGTTGCGCAAGAAGTCGTCAAGGACAAGAAGATCCCCCACTTCTCTCGTGCAGCAGTAGACCGCATCATCGAAGAAGCGCGGCGCCGAGCGAACAGAAAAGGACACCTCACACTCATTCTCAGGGACTTGGGAGGGCTCATCCGTGCTGCAGGCGATGTTGCTGTTGAGGAAAAAGCAGATCTCGTCACCCCCGTCCATATTGACAAGGCGCAGAAGTTCGCACGCACGCTAGAAAAACAAGTAGCAGACAAGTACATCGAGCTCAAGAAAGAGTACGAAGTCATCGTCACCAAAGGAGAACGCATTGGCAGGGTGAACGGCATGGCCGTCATGAGCATGAAAGGCGCGCAAGGCTTCTCAGGAATCATTCAGCCCATAGAATCAGAAGTCACGGTGGGAGGGGAGAAAGGCACGGTGGTCATCGCCACAGGAAAGCTGGGCGATATTGCCAAGGAAGCCATAACCAACGTCACGGCCATAGTCAAGAAGTATTTTGGCGATGACATCAAAGGCAAGTATGATATCTTCGTGCAATTCCTCCAGACGTACGAAGGCGTTGAGGGAGACAGCGCAAGCATAGCAGTCGCCACTGCCATCGTCTCGGCACTCAAGAAGATCCCCATCAAGCAGAACATTGCCATGACGGGTAGCCTCAGCGTCAGGGGAGAGGTGCTGCCCATCGGCGGCGTCTCGGCAAAAGTCGAAGCTGCCATCGAGGCGGGCATATCCATCGTCATTGTCCCCAAGGCGAACATGAAGGACATCATCATCGACGAACAGAAACTGCACAAGATTAGGCTCATGCCTGTGGAGCACATCGATGAGGTGCTCGAGATTGCCTTCGACTGGAAAGGCAAGAAAGAACTGCTCAAGAGCATTAAACGATGCAAGCACATGTGATACCATGAGAATTCTCTGCATGGGCGACTTCCACGGCAAACTTCCGCAAAAACTTTGCCGTGCAGCGAAGTCCTGCGACCTCATTCTCAGCACGGGAGACTATGGCGGCAATAACGAACTTACCAGGGTCATCTTCAAATACTTCACGAGCAACTGGATGCAGCAGATAGGAAAGAAAAAGACAAGACAGCTCCTCATGAAAGACTACTGCTCGGGAAAAAACGTTATTCTCGCATTGGACAAGCTGAACATACCCCTCATCAGCGTCGATGGCAACTGGGATTTCGTCAAAGAAAACAGCGACAGGGCAGTCATTGCAGCAACCTACCCTGAGCTGATGCGCAGGACAAAACACGTGCGTTTTCTGCACAAGCGACTGCTGCACTGGAAAGGACTCTCCATTTACGGGTTTGGAGGCATGGTCACGGCAAGCATCTATCTTTCAAAGGAAGATTTTGATCCTGCAAGAAGAAAAAAACACAGACGTATGCACGCAATGGAGAGTAAACAACTCTTTAGCAAAGGAAGAAAAGGCATCGATATCGTGCTCGCACATTACCCTCCCTACGGCATCTTCGACAAGGTCATGAACAAAAAAAGCCCCATGCATGGCAAACATGTCGGATTCAAGCCATACACGGCGTTCATCAAAAAATTCCAGCCTAGCTTCTTCGTCTGCGGGCACATGCACGAATGGCAAGGCGTGAGAAGACTGGGAAGAACACGCATCATTGCGACGGGTCCTGGAAAAGAAGGGAAGGCAGCCATCATCGATACGGCAACGGGCAGAATACGTTTTATCTAGATTTCCTTTTTCTCACTGGCTTCTTTTTTCTCTTCTTGATTTTTTTCTTTTCTGAGGTGAGAGAAGGTGCTGCTTGTTCAAGGCGCTTCTCGACAGCCAGCGTGGCTTCTGCATGAACGACCTCTTTTTTCATGCTCTTGAAATCAGGCCAGTAGATGCTCAGGATGGTGATGAAGCTCATGAGCGTCCAGACGATGAAGAATACCCAGTTGAGCAGAAGCATGTTCTTGCTGCCAAGATTGGGGCGCAACAAAACCAAATCAATCAAGAGATAATACACGAGATAGCCTGTGAGGATGAAGAGCAACGCTTTGAGCAGGCGCTTGCTCTTGGACAGGACGGGATCGATTATGGGATCGTTCGGGCTCGGCACCATGTCGTTGCTTTCGTCAACTCCATTTAAATAGTTTTCTAGAACTGGCCGCTTACTTCAGTTCGGCTGGCAGATTGTACTTGTTGTCCAAGTGCTGTCGTGTAGTTTCATGGACTTGAGGATGATATGCAGGCTTTTCAACAGGACAAGACATCTCTTGCTGCTGCCTTGCTGCAAGAGCAGGAGTGATATGACTCACACCATACGCGAGCAAGCCAATGCAAGCGCACACGCCAAGAATGCCAACTCCTCGTACAACCACGTGTTTCATCGTCCGTTCCAAGCTGCGCATATCATGCTTGAACTCGTATCGCATCGCCGCCCGCTCATCCTCTTGCCTACTGATGAACGTTCTGTATTGTTGCGGGTAGTATTCGGCAAGCGCAGGACTCACCTTCTTCGGAAAACAACCCTTGTCAATCTGCTCTGCCTGCTCAATCGCCTCTTCCAAATTCATGCAACACCTCCACGACATCATCTACACGCAGTGCGCGTGGCTGCTCGGCTGCAGTCCTGTACTGTTCGAGTAACACGTACTTCTTCGCCTCCCGCTTCAGATTGGATATGAACGCTCCTGTGCACTGCTTGGGCAACGCTTCCATGATTATGCGCTCGTCAAGTCCTGGAAAGTAATGCACAACCAGCTCCTGCAATCCTGAACGTAAGGGAATGTCAAGCAGAATGGTAGGATGAAATCTTCCCGGGCGCAGCAGGCTGCGTTCAATAAGATCCTCCCTATTCGTCGACCCTACAAAAAGCATGTCGTCCTTTGCCCTGCTGCCGTCCAAGTACAGGTTGAGTGCGGTGATGATCCTTTTTCCTTCAGTATCATGATCGCTCTTCAGCCCTGCAAGCGCGTCCAGCTCATCAATGAACACGACAACGCCGCCCTGCTCGTCAGCAAGCCGTCCCGCCGTGATGAGCTCCTCTTCGAACTTCTGCACGGCACCATAGACGTAACTGCTGGCCACATCGAGCATGCTCAACTCCACATAACCGAGATTGCAGGACTGCCCAAAAATCCTTGCCAACGTAGTCTTGCCGACACCAGGAGGGCCTGCAAGCAGGATGCCTTTGGAGAGCACGTCGAACTGCTTGTGCATGACCAGCACGCTGAGGTCCTGGAAATAGCGTTTTACCTCTGCGTACCCGACAAAGTCATCCCATGATGGTCTTGCTGCAGGAACGCTCTTTTTCTGCGTGAGCTGCTTGCCGTCGACGAGCACATCCACATCTCCACTCGTCTCTTTCTCGAGCGTTATGAAAAAATCTTCTTTTCCCCCGTATGCCTGTACCAATGCATGGGTCATGTCCAGCGCAGTCCCCTGCAATGCAGGCAATTGCCTCGACAGATATGCTTTTTTGTCAGTAGGTGGTGCCGCACGAAGGTAGTATTGGGCGCAGGCGTGTGCGGCCTGTTCTGCACTGCTCTGCTGGGCGAGCGTGTAGAAGAGAGAGAATGCCTGCCGTGCAGCATCAGACTCAATCAGCCTGGCTTCAGCACGCATCTTCTCTTCCAAATACAGCCACGTGTCGGCAAGAGCCTTCCTACTTACGTCCATCATGCCCTACCTGTACAATTCCTTGATGGCCGCAGCTTCTCTGCTCAGCGCATCATACAATACAGTCGTGCTCAATGCATCATCATCTCCAAAAACAGCATTGCCAAGTGTCGGCTTCTGCAAGAATTTTCCCTGATAGGGGTTCTGCACGGGATTCCTGCCAAGATGGTCGAGGATGACTGCGCTCATTCTCTTGTTTTTATCATAGAGCTCCACATCCGCCTCGGCCTTGACCATGACCTCAAGATTGGTCTTTATCACCTCAATGAATTCAGGAAGCGTGAACTGCGTCGCCTGCTCCGCCTTTTTCAGCTGGCCTTCATGGATGTTGGCTATCGCACGCTCATTCACCTTGCGCAATTCTTCATACTGCACTAGCTTGATGTGTTGGCTCTTGAGCTCTGCATGCAGATGTCCAAGATCATACTGCATGTCCGCAAGCCGATGAGCAACCTTTCCCCTATACCTGAGCAGTGTGCTTATGTCCGCGTTCAGAGTTTCGGATTTGAGCATGTCCGTGCTTCCCGTGTACGGCTGCTTCTTCCGCTTTGCATCGATGAGACTGCCGAGCTCGGCAAGCTCCTTCTTGCAGTACACAATCGTATCATCATACCTATCGCTCAACAGGATGAGATCATCCAGTTTCTCACGCTCGAACATGCATTCTCTGCTGATCTTGCCCAGCGTCTTCTCCTGCTTGCGAAGCAAGTCATTGTCTTGCCGTTTTGACACGGCGAGCTTTCCTTGATTTCTCTTAATCGTGCTCGTCGCTGATTCTCCCAGGAGCAGGCACGTCTCTATCGCAAGCTTCTTCACCGTCTCATTCTTTATTGATGAAAAGCGCTCCTCAAGCACATCTCTGTTCATGTCCTTCATGCACTGCTGCACGTCCTCAACCTGCAGTTTTCCTTGCGGAAGTGTCTTCAACAATGCCGCATACGTTCCTCTGCTGTCGGTCATGTCTTCCGTATCCATCGTCTCACCTCGCTCATGATGATATCAATAAGTCCAGGCCGTGTCTCGCGTTCTATGTCCTGGACGCGCAACAGCCGCAATCCTGTACTACGTGCAGCATCAACGGCTCCCGCATCGTATGCGGTGTTCGTAATCATTTCCGCATGTGCGGGAGCGTGATGCCTTCGCTGCAGTACATCAAGAAAATAGACGACGTCCTTGCGCGTTACTTTGCTCTGGCTGCGATACTTGCACTCGCAATAAATGTACGACTGTCTGCCCGGATCGAAATAGACGAGGTCTACCTGGCCGAGATTCTTTCCCAGCATGGTCCGTTTCGGTTGCGGTGTTCTCTGCACGAACCAATACCCTGCATCCTTGTAGAGTTTTGCGACGTATTCCTCAAATGCCACGCCGTCCATTCCCGTGCATGCATGCATTTCTGCACCTTCACTCTGGCAGCAACCGTTCAATGGTCGATGGCTTCTTCTCTGCAGGAGAATAGCCCTGCTTGAACTCCTGATACAGCTTGTCGAAACCGTCAAGCTGCTTCTTCACGAAACCCGTGAGTTTGTAATTCTCGAAGAGCAGATCTGCAGGAACGGAAAGCTGCTCATCCTTCTTTGTGACGATTGCTGTCTTTTTGACGATATCCAAGCTGTAATTGCTGTTCGTCTGTTGCCAGCCCTTATAGATGGTGTGGGCTCCCCACCCGACGCACGCAACCAATCCATACATTATTGCGGTTTTTAGAATGCTCATGGCACTCACCTCCTCTCGTGCATACCCGTGATTACATAATTTATGCGTATCGCCAAGAAAAACGAAGCATTTGCGGCGAAAGAAGAAAGTATTTAAATACGGAATGGCGTGGGCAGAGTATAACAGTACTGCCTCGTCGGAGCCGTGCCGAAATGATTACGACGCATGTGTATGATAAGAAAAAAAAGGCACTCCTGAAGGAAGAAGCCAAGAATGTCAAACAGTATGTTAACAATCCTGATTTTGTGATTTGGCTCGATCTCGAAATGGCGAACGAGCAGGAAATTCTGCTGGTCAAGGAAGCGTTCGGATTCCACGATCTCACCCTCGACGACATCAAGAAATTTACGGCATTGCCCAAAGTAGACGAGTACGATGAATACCTCTTCGTCATCTTCCACCGTATCTACTACGATGCACGGCAAAAATCGCTCGTCGTACGAGAAATCGATTTTGCGCTCGGCAAGAATTATCTCGTCAGCGCGCACGAAGTCGAATTTCCCAGCATCAATGCTATGCGGAAGAAGATTGAGATCAATCCGATCATCCTTGCGCAAGGGCCTGACTTCCTGCTGCACGGCAACATTGACTATTTCATCGACCAGTACTTGCCCATCATCGACCTCTGGGATGACGAGCTTGCAATGATCGAGGAGGAAGTGATCAGAGGTAGGAACAAGAACGCCATGCGCAAGCTGCTGACCATGAAGAGGAACATTATCAGCTTCAAAAAATCCATCGGGCCGCAGCGCGACTTCATCGACAAGCTCACGAGAACGAACAGTGCGTTCATCACCAAAAAAGCAGTGGCGTACTTCAAGGACATTTCTGACCATATTCATCGTGCATACATCAGCCTGGAGGCAATCAGGGATATTGCGACGTCAACCTTCGACGCGTACGTGAGCATGATCAACAATCGGCTCGCCGAGACGAGCAACAAGCTCAATTCCGTCATGCATCGGCTTACGGTCATCAGCACCGTCTTCCTGCCCTTGACATTCATCACAGGACTGTACGGCATGAACTTCCACTACATGCCGGAACTGTACTGGCGATGGGGCTATTTTGCCGTGCTCGGCGTCATTGCGATGACAGTCATCATCATGCTGTTCTACTTCAAAAAGAACAAGTGGATGTAAGGCAGTAGCTTATTTTTTCATGAGCTCATGCTCAATGCTAAGCGCGTGCAGCTTCTGCTCGAGCGAGATGAACACATCAACACATTCTTCGGTCGTGAACATGCTCTCCACGAAGGGATCGTACACGTGCTGGGCGACAAGCGTCTCTACAGGTGCCTGCAGGAGATGGTAGGTGTAGGGAGTGCTGTGTCTACCTTCAGCACGTGACCGGTTGCGCGCATCGCCCTTCGCTATGCTCTCGCTGACGTACATTTCCTCTTGCGCCTGTTCTTTCGAGAAGTACGCATCATGCACGATGACGGTGTTCATTGACGGATCATGTTCGCGTACGATGCTGACGATGCCGTAGGGGTGTTCCTCGAGCAGTATGCCGAGAAGGTCATGCACGCGATAGTGTTCTCTGCGTTGGGGGATGCTTTGCCAAACGGACAGCTGTTGCTCTTCCGTCAGCTCGTACGGTGTCTGATCGAGATGGGCGAAGCTTTCATGCAAGGATGAATACACCACGAGCCGGTCTGCAGCGTCGAATGTGTGCAGCGCCTGCTCATCACCGCATTTTTTGGTGAAGAAGGTCTTTGCCGTCAATGGCACGGTATAATACTCGAATAGACGAGGGCTCTTCTTCTCCCTGATGAGTTCCCGTTTGTCTCGTGCGATGCGCATGATGGTGAAGTAGTCAACGAACGCGCCGCCGATCGTTGTAGCTGCTCCTGTTCGCTTGTTCATGCGGCGTATAACCTGTATGCATGTCTCGGGGAATTCCCTCAGAAGAATGTCTTTGAGTTCCCGGCCTTCCTTGCTCATCTGCCAGGATACGTACTTGAGCGTATGCACATCCACACTATTTCTTGGGAGAAGTAGTATTTAAGTTTTGAGGTTTGAACGTCCCGAATAGCAGGAGGACTGCTATGATGGTAATGATTATTTTTGTTAGTGACATGGGGATGAAGAGATCAGCGATCCACACTGCCAGAATGACGCACAGCAGGAGTATTCTCCTGATGATAAGGCTTTCCCTCCTCACTTCTTTTCCATATATCCTGTCTTGCCGCATGTTCTCCTGTCTTTGTGCTCGGCCATGAAGTCACCAGCGCTTTTCGGGGAGAATTTGCCTTTCCTCGTCAGCTTTCCATCCTTGACTTCGTAGAGTTTCCAGAGCTGTCGTGATCCTTTTTTTTTCTTCACTGCCGCTTTTCCTTTTTCTGCCATGTATTCACCTGGTGCTCGTCAGCGGGGGTTGCTTTATATAGTTTTCCATGATGTGCTGCAAGTGAGAGACGTCCTTGTTCGTGTCGACATCATACGTGGAATAGACGTCATCCGTGGGCAGCAGTAGGCACTTGCCCTTGAGTGCTCTGCTCAGATAGTCTTCGCAATCCTCCTTGTGTAGTTGATAGACTGCGTATTTTGCGAGCAGCCACAACCCGCCCAGGATATCAGTCTTGAGCAGGGCGCTGAAGAAGCGCTTCTGCACTTGCCACGAAAGAATTTTGCGCAGACTATACACTTTCTCGATGACACTGATGTCAAGCTGATGAGGATTGGCGAGCAGGTAGCTGCTCAGCCGAAAGCCACGTATGCCCTCGAGTGTGTTGAGATAGAAGTATCTTCTGTTGCACGCATCGCGTTTTCCTTGCATTTTGACTATGGGCAAAACCAGCGCAGCATCTTTTGCCTTCAGAAGGAATGCAGAGATGCCGTCGGGTGAGGTGAACGGACTGTCTGATGCAAGGAAGAGCGCAGGCTCTCTTTTCGCATATGCACGCGTTCTCGCATAGCCCTTGATGGCGTTTCCGCACAAGCTGTTCGTGTCCAGTTGGAGCGAGAATTCCTCCGCCAAGTTCTCGAGGGAGGCGTTCTGATCGACGAGCACGTGCTTGTTCGAGAGCCAGTGCTGAACATGCGGGAGGAGCCGCTGTTCAGGTCCCACGATGACCACGTCATCAAGAACGTTCTGCTGCTCAAGAGTAGACGTGATGTCGATGGTGGATTGCAGCAGCGTTGTCTTTCCCTGCGCACTGGAAAAGGAGAGCAGTGCCTTGTAGCTGGGAATGATGTCCTCTCCAGGATATCCAGAACGGAGCGCTTTCTTGTACGCGCGCAGTTCTCGTGCATTGTAGCCTGCAAGGATGACGCAGCTGACCATTAGGAAAGGTAATGCGCTCTATTATTTAAAATGTGCACTCCTGCTTCTTCGGCAAGGGCGAGATTCTTCTTTGCCATGAAGGTGCGAGAAAGCGTCATGAACGAATACCCGTCAGGCAGTTGCTGTTCAACAAATTGCAAGTGCTTGTAGACCTTTCCTTGATCGACTGATGCGACGACGAAACCGACGTCCATGCCCGTTGCAAGTTTGGTGGGATAGAGCAGGAAGCCGCCCCCTTTAACCATAGCATAGAGCGTATCCGCCTCTGTACGGCTTATTTTTTTGCTGTACTCGTCAATGTAGGCACGGGCATTCTTGATATTGACCTTTCTCCTCGTATGTACTCGCATGTCTAACCATTCCAGAAAGGTAATCCCCAGGAGTACGTCCAAGTCTTGCATGCGTTCCTCAAAAAAGTTACAATGAAAAGTGAAAAAAAATTATTTTGGCTCGAACACCGGACCTCTCCACGTGTCGACAACCGTGATGGGTACGTCAACGCTGTCTGAGAGGAAGCCATCGCTTGCCTTCACCGTGATGATGTACGTTGCGTTGCAGAGCGGCACGCCGCAGCCGTCGGGATAGGCGTCCGTGTACTTGACATCGTACTTGCCGTTCGTGAGCCAGCCGCTATACGTGATGACGAGATCGTCATTCTCCCGGTCGTACGCTTCAGCGTTGATCACGAGCTCTTCCCCTTCACGCACCACGATGGGTGCTATGGACTTCAGCACGGGTGCCGTGTTGATGGGCTTCAGGGTGAGCTGGGCTGTCTCCTTCGTCGTGAGTTCGGAGTCTGCAGCGACTACAGATACTTGGTAGGTTCCCGCATCGCCTATCTTCGTCTTCCACACGCCTTGGCTGTCGAATGGTGTTCCGTACGTGACAGTGATGGGATCGCCATCAGGGTCGTATGCCTTGACGTTGAGGGTGACGACATCTGTCTCTTGCGCGGTGAAGTCATCAAGAGGCGTCTCAAAGACAGGTGCCCTATTGACATTCTTGATGAGCACAGGGACTGTCGTTGTTGTCGTATGCATCTTGTCTGAAGCACGGATGACGACGCTGTAGGATCCCGCGTCATCGTACGTTGTCTTGTAGCTCGGGTTGGTCATGAAGCCGCTGTAGCTCACGATGACCTCGTCTCCATCGATGTCGTAGACGTTGCAGTCCATCTTGATGGTTTCTCCTTCATTGACGGTGATTTCGTTGGGGCATTCGATGACCGGTGCTTTGTTGCTCGGTTTGATCTCAACAAGGACGCTCTCGCTTGCGGCAGTGATGCCGTCGCTTGCGGTGATGGTGACAAGGTGCTTGCCTGCATCTCCATCTTTCGTCTGCCAGAGGCCATTCTTGTTGAAGGGCGTGCTGAATTCGTACGTGATGTCCGCGCCTTCAGGGCTTATTGCGTGCGGCTTGAGTTGGATCAGGTCTCCTTCTGTTCCGGTTACTGAAGTGCTGACTTCCTCGCCGTTCCTCCCAGGAATTTCTTCACTGATGCTGATTTCAACATCTTCAGTGATGTCGGGCGTTTCCTCTTCCATGACAGGAGTGGTGTTGTCTTGTGGTAATGCACATGCCGGATCGGTACTGCCGTTGATGGGGCAGACCACGGATTCGTTCTTTTGCTGTCCGGTCTGACATGCCGTCAGGAAAATGCTTGCAAGAACAAGAAACACGATAAGTTGTTTCATCATACACCACCCTTATTTTTTAACTCGTAAATAGATACAACTGCTTGCATGTGGTAAGTTATATTTATACTTTACGGTGAAAACATTTTTTCTTAAAAACCTCGTCAGAGAGGGAAGAGGAAGTCCTCATTCAATCAAGAATGTTCTACTTGATAATGAATATTATGTGTGTGTTGCTTTTGCAGGAAATGGTTACTTGCCCATTGACGAGAAGAGCGTGCTACGCTCTGCTTATTGTCCGAACCTGCGCTTCCTCTGCTCGAAGTCTTCGAGTGCCGCCAAGAATTGCTCTTTCTCGAATTCTGGCCAGAGCGCATCAGTAAAGTATAGCTCGGCATACGAGCTCTGCCACATGAGAAAATTGCTCGTTCGTCTTTCGCCTCCCGTCCTGATAATGAGATCCGGCTCTCGAGGGAGCTGCAGGTGTTGCTTGATGAGCTCTTCTCCGACGTCGTCAGGAGAAAGCGTGCCCGCACGTATTTTTTCAGCGATGGCCTTGACCGCATCAGTGATCTCTTCCCTGCCGCCATAGGCGAAGCAGATGTTGACCTGCATGCCTGCATTCTGTTCTGTTGTCGTTTCTACGTTACGCATCTTCTCTTGCAGAGCGGGGTTGAGCAGATGCGTGCGTCCGATGAAGGAAACGCGAGGGTCGTTGGTTGTCTTTTCCTGAGCGAGAACCTCATCGCACATGCGTTCGGCGAGACGCATGAGATACTCGAACTCATTCTTTGGCCGATGAAAGTTCTGTAAGGAGAAGGCGTAGAGGGTGAGTTCGGGGATGTTGCATTCCTTACACCAGTCCATGAGTTTCTTTACTTTCTCATAGCCCCACTCGTGCCCCTTCCACGGCTCGGCCATGAGCCGTTTCGCAAACCGCCTATTTCCATCAAGTATGACAGCAACGTGGTGCGGCTGATTCATGGCGTCCTCAACTCGCAGAATGTTTATAAATTTTGTTCCTCTTCTCGCTGTAATGTGTCTCGGGAGAGCAGTTCCACCAGTTCTGGCTCCATCTTCAGAATGTCTCGCATGGTGATGAAGCCAACAAGCTTTTTCTTGTCAACGACGGGCAAATGCCTGATGTCGTTATCGCCCATGAGCACGATGGCGTCCATGAGATCCTGTCCTGGCGAGATGATGAAGGGATCCTTGACCATGATTGCTGATATGGGTTCTTGTGTTGCGGGGCTGCTTTGGGTGACGATCCGTCGCACCATGTCTTCGTCAGTAACAATGCCTAGAATTTGGTCGTTCTTGACGACGAGAACGCTGTTCACATTTTTCTTGGTCATGAGCAGCGCAGTCTCTTGGACGGTCGCTGTAGGGCTCACGGTAACGGGCGTATTGGTCATGACCTCGTGTATCTGCATGCCGGTCTTCATCACATCACCTAAAAAAAGGGAAGAATGCGTGCTTTAAAAAAGTTGTGAAAAACTATTGCGGGAGCATCTTTTTTGCCGTTGCTATCTTGAGTGCATCAGCATATCTGTTCCTTTCCACGTAGCTCGCAAGGACTTTTTCGACAACATCTTGCGTCATGGACACGTTCGTATTGTCCGTTGCGTATTTTTGTGCACTTTTCTCGTAGGCGAGCAGTTCTTCCGCAGTGCATTTTTTGGCGATGCCCGTGTAGATGGTTTCAAGCGCGGCAGGATCATTCAGGAATGATGCAGTGTCTTGTGCGATGAATGCTATGTTCTTTGTTTCATCGCTGGTAGATAGTGCATGACTGATGCCTGATGCCAATACTTCTGCAGAAACGGGTATGCCGGTAAGCTGCGCGAGATGGTGTGCTGCCTTGAGCCCAGCAAATTGTGTTTTTTGTGAGGTGTAGTCAATGAGTAGTTTGTTATATGCACGATTCATAGTGTCCGGGTCCACTTCACAGTGCAGTCCCATGTCGTTGATGCCTTTTGCCACTCGTATGATGAGGCTTGCAGCATTCGTGTCAAGATCCTCTCCTGGCTTTCCTTGCTTGTCTACCTTGTTTTCAAGAGGATGATAGGTATCAGTGAGCATGTTGAGCCGCATGACGAGCCCTTTCTTCACAGTTTCCGGATTTGGCATCTTACCTGTAAGCTTGAACAGTGCCTCGAAGTCGAGGTAGGATTGCCTGCCTGCATTATCTTGGTCTAACCAGAGTTCTTTGTATTTTGCCTGGATTGTTTCTTCCGCTTTGGTAATCATCTCGACGAAGTCAGTCATGAATATCACCTGAGTGTATGGATAAAGAAAGCATCTGTACTATTTAAATCTTTCTATATTTTTACTACTTAAAAGTGAAAAAAAACAAGTGTTTTGTTCGGCAAGCGGGCTACCACTGCACGAGTATCTCGACATCGCTGCCGAAGAGCTGCTTGAGATCCTCGAAGATAGGCTCCTTGATGAACGTCTTGCCTGAAATCTTCTTATTGGCAAGGGCTTCCTCGATCTCCTCGAGCGAACTCTTTGCAATGGTGCTCAGACCTCCATTGCTGGTGAGCTTTGCCCGGCTGATCTCCTGACGCGTCTCGATGTCATGGATGATGAACGCCTCATCCCCTAACAAGAGCACCTCTCCATACTTGTTGTCGTGGTACTTGACACGGATCTTGGCCTGTTCAAGCTCTTGGCTTCTCTTGCGCTGGATGTACTCGATGAGCACCTTGCTGAGCTCATGCGTCTCCTTGATGACGAGCTTGACATCCGTCTTCGAGAGCTTGTGCAGGTCATAGTCTGCCTTTGCTTTTACTAATTCCTTGAAGATTCTATGGAATTTTTCAGGGATGAGCCCTTTGTGGATGATCTCCGTCTCGAACGCCTTGGAGATGTCCTTGTCAGACACCTTCTCGTTACCTTCCCCTTTCAGCAAGTCACGTACGATGGTGAGGATGTGCTCGTACGTGTGGACGATATTTTCCTCTTCTTTGAGCTTCTGAATCTGCTTAAACAATTCGTTGATCCGCTTGAGATACTTCTTGGCATCCTCTACAAGATCATCGACTTCCTTGCCTGAAATGGTCTTCTTATCACCATACTCCATAGCCTTTCTCGTCTTGATCACAATCTTCTCCAGAATGTCCACGTATTCCTGCTCGAGCAATTTCTCCTTCTCGACAAAGAGGTCTTTCGCCACCTGGATGCTCTCCCTCGGCGTTGGCGGCGGGAAGCCCATGAGCATGATGGCCGCCTGCATGGGCGTCAACGTGGCGTAGAAAATATCCTCCGTCGCAATCTCCTGCAGCTTGAATTTCACCCGTTCAAGGATCTGGTCGCCGGTATGCATGAACATGTCGATGCTTTCCTGGCTTGGCTTGACTCTGCCCATGGCAAGCAACTGCTTCCACGGCATGAATATGCCCCTATCATAGAATGGCACGCCATCCCTGAGAAAGGTGAGGATGACAGGATGGGCCTCTTTCATACTCTCCCAGAAATCCGTCAGGATGTACACTTGGATGTGCAACTTCCCTTCGATGCCCGTCATCTTGCCCGCATCTATGCCCATGCCGATAATGATGGCACGAAGCTTGTCCTTGAGCTCCGCCCGGGTCATCTTCTTGACATCCGTATCATCAATGACGATGTACACGTCGATGTCGTGCGGGTTTGGCTTGCCTTGCACGAAACTCCCGGCAAGGACGTAACTCACAATGTATTTTTCGAATTTCTTGAGCACCATGGTCTTGTGCACTTCGCAGATCTTGATTGCAGAAAGCATGCCCTTGTCATAAATGAATGCAGACATGGCGATGCCCTGCAGGAGTTCGTAGCGTGCATCGAAACAGTTCTGCCACAGTTCGGTGAGGATGATGGTTTCGGGAGCGAGGTTCTTGTCAATGCTCTTCGCCATCTCGTCGATGATCTTGGCCAGCTTCTCCTTCAGTTCCAGCTTGGTCATCTTCTGGCTGTCGCTGTCGTCGATGAGCACCAGGACGTTGATGTTGTGCTTTTCTTTCTCGTCTTGGCTGGGGGGAAGCAGGGCGATGCCCAGGACGTACTCATTGAACTTTTCCAGCACGTTCTCCTTGAATTTCTCAAGTTTCGCGGAGAGCTCGCTCAATTTAGCCTTCTGCTCATCAGGAATGTTCTGCGAAACAAGATCGAAGATCTCTTTCTTTTCCTCAGGCTTGTCGTCATGCTTGCCAGCACTCACTTTGCCTGCGCCAGATTTGTACAGTCCCTTACCTTTCTTGCCCATGGTGTATCCCTCGAAATTATGGCCAATATCTATTTTTGCCGTTTTTAAAGTACGGATGCGTGGATATTCATAAAGATTGTCATTTGCCAGACGCACTCTCGCTCTGTTTACTTGAACACACCCCGTATTTTTTGGAATATGTTTTTTTCGCTGCTCAACTTGTTGAGTTCCACGAGCAGTTCTTTCTGCTTCTTGCTCACCTTGTCTGGCACGTTGATGGTGATGCGCACGTTCTGATCGCCTCTGCCGGTATGGTGGAGGTGGGGGATGCCTTTGCCGCGCATCCGCAATATTGTTCCTGGTTGCGTTCCTGCGGGGATTTTCAGTGTCGCCTTGCCATCCAATGTGGGCACGTCGATCTCTCCACCCATGACTGCCTGATAATAGGATATGGGTGCCTCGATGTACACGTCATCCTCTTCCCGTTCGAAAAGCGGATGCTCTCGGATATGCATGCGGATGTACAAGTCTCCTGCAGGGCCTCCTCGCATCTCATTCCCTTGTCCTGCCAGCCGTACGCGCGTGTCATCACTCACGCCAGGAGGAATCTCTACCTCGATCTTTTTCGTCGTGTGCTGCACACCTTCGCCATTGCAGTGGGAACATTCCTCATCGGCAATCTCTCCCTTGCCGTGGCAGTCGCTGCATGTGCCCGTCGTCTGCACTAAGCCAAAGGGGGTCCTGTGGGTTACGGCCCTGACTCCTCTGCCATGGCAGGCCTTGCATTGCTTGAGTCCCGTTCCCCCCTCGCCGTTGCAGTGCGAGCAGTGCTCGGTCTTTCTGATAGAAAGCGTCTCTTTCTTGCCTGTAACCGTTTCTTCAAGGTCGAGCGTTACATCATGGACGATGTCCTTGCCGCGGCGCTGCCTCTGGCTGAAGTTGAAGCCAAAACCGCCCATGTCCTCGCCGAAGAACTGCTCGAAGACATCGTTGAAGTCGAAATTGTCGAATCCCTGCTGGTTGTGCCTGAAGGAGTCGCTGCCGAATCGGTCATACTGCTCCCTCTTCTTGGGATCGGAGAGGACGGACATGGCCTCGTTGATTTCCTTGAACTTCTCTGTCGCCGTGTGGTCTTTGTTCACGTCAGGATGGTATTGCTTTGCAAGTTTCTTGTACGCAGCCTTGATCTCTTCCTGCGTGGCATGCTTGCTCAAACCGAGTGTGGCATAGTAGTCTTTGCTCATGCCCTTCACTTCTTCTTATGCTTGTCATGTTTCTTGTCGTCGTGCTTTTTCTCGTCATGCTTGTCTTCGTCGGGTTTATCTTTGAATTCCGCATCGACCACGTTCTCACTGTCATCTTTGCTCTCTTTTGCAGCTTCTTGATTTTGCTGCGCCTGCTGCTCAGAGACTTTCTGGTAGAGTTCCGTGCTTAATTCCTGCACTTTCTTGTTCACCGCATCGACCTTCTTGCGTATCTGCTCTGCCTGTTCGTACTTATCCGGCTTTTCCAGCATTTCCTTGAGCTCTGCCAATTCTTTCTTGATGTCTTCTACCTTTGCCGTGTCTATCTTGTCCTTGACTTCCTCGAAAAGCCGTTCGGTATTGTACACGAGACTGTCTGCCTGGTTGATGATGTCGACGTTGTCCCTGCGTTTCTTGTCCTCTTCCGCGTGGCTTTCCGCCTCTTTCCGCATGCGCTCGATCTCCTCGTCAGAGAGCTTCTGAGTTGCCGTTATCTTGATGCTCTGCTCCTTGCCCGTGCCCAGGTCCTTTGCCTTGACGTGCACGATGCCGTTAGCATCAATGTCGAATGTCACCTCGATCTGCGGAATGCCTCTCGGCGCTGGAGGAATGCCCATCAGATCAAACTTGCCCAGGCTCTTGTTGTCCTGGGCCATGCTTCTCTCACCCTGCATCACGTGAATGGTCACTGACGGCTGGTTGTCCGAAGCCGTGCTGAAGATTTGACTCTTTTTTGTGGGGACGGTGGTGTTTCGCTCGATGAGCTTGGTGAAAATGCCCCCAAGTGTCTCAATGCCAAGACTCAAGGGTGTCACGTCAAGCAAAAGGACATCCTTGACATCTCCTGCGAGCACCCCTCCTTGGATGGCAGCGCCCATGGCAACACATTCCATAGGATCAACACCGCGCTCGGCCTTCTTTCCCAGAGTCGTTTCCACGAACTTGTGCACTATGGGCATGCGCGTCGGCCCGCCAACAAGTATTACTTTGTCTACGTTGCTTGGCTTGAGTCCTGCATCCGACAATGCCTGCTCAAGCGGGTGCTTGCACCGCCTGATGACAGGATCGATGAGCTGCTCCAGCTTAGCACGCGTCAGTTTCATCATGAGATGCTTCGGCCCTTCATTCGTGGCAGTAATATAAGGCAGGTTGATGTCTGTTTCCATGACTGTCGAGAGTTCGATCTTCGCCTTCTCCGCAGCCTCTCTGAGGCGCTGCATGGCGGTAATGTCTTTGGCAAGATCGACGTTTTCCTGCTTCTTGAATTCGGCAAGCAAGAAGTCGATGACTGCCTTGTCCATGTCCGTGCCCCCTAATTGCGTGTCTCCCGATGTTGACTTCACCTCAAAAACGCCATCGCCGAATTCCATGATGGTGACGTCCAACGTACCCCCTCCAAGGTCAAAGACAAGAATCTTTTGTTCCTTGCTCTGCTTGTCGAGGCCGTACGCGAGCGCTGCAGCAGTAGGTTCGTTGATGATTCTGATGACGTCAAGTCCGGCAATCTGTCCTGCGTCCTTTGTTGCTTGTCTTTGATTGTCGTCAAAGTAGGCGGGAACGGTGATGACTGCCTTCTCGACTTTTTCGCCGAGGAACGCTTCTGCATCCGCCTTGATCTTTTGGAGGAGGAATGCAGAGATCTGCTGCGGCGTGTAGTCCTTTCCAAGAATTTTGTACTTGTGGGCAGTGCCCATCTTTCTCTTGGCAGCCATGATGGTGCCGTCAGGATTCGTTATCGCCTGCCTTCTCGCAGGCTCTCCTACTACTCGCGAGCCGTCTTTGAGGAATGCGACGACGCTCGGGAATGCTTTTCCCGCCACCGTAGTTCCTTCTGCACTCGGGATTATTCGCGGCTTTCCACCCTCTAAGACCGATGCTGCGCTGTTGCTCGTTCCCAAATCTATACCTATGATCTTTGCCATACTACCAACCTCACTGGTTCTTTTTCATCGCACATTTGACCTTTGCCGTCCTTAGGACTTCATCATTATACCAGTATCCTGTCTGGAAGACTTCGATGATGGTGTGCTCTGGAAGCTCGCTCTCGTGGAGCATGAGGACTTCGTGCTTGTTATGGTCGAAAAGTTCTTTGCCTGCCTGCACTGCCATTTCTCGCACTCCTTGCTCTTTCATGAATGCGTACAGCTGCGCGTACAGGAGTTCTATGCCTTTCTTGTACTGTTCGTGTTCTGGCTTGCAGGAGTCGTTGAGGCTCTTGATGCTCATCTGGAAGCTATCAACTATAGGGAGGAGCTTCCTGAGCAGGTTCGCCATGACTTTTCTGTCATGCACGTCTTGTTCTGCTGCCTGTCTTTTCCTGTAATTGTCGAACTCTGCCTGGAGGCGCTTGAGCGTGTCTGTCAAATCTGCAATCTTTGCTTCGCTCTCGTTAGGAGGCGATGGCTCTGCCTGTTCAGTTTTTTCTTTTTCTGTGCGTTCCTTCATACACCCACCTTATTCTGTTGATTTAACATCAACAAGGTAGAGATAAGATACTTATTTATATATTTTGCGGATTTGGCGGCTTTGTGCAAAATTGACCCCTAATTTTTCACAGAAACGTTGATTTTTTCACAGACGCTAAAATCGATGTTGATGTTGTTTTCGTAGGCTTCTTGGATGAGAACGCATTGTGGATGGTGCCGATGAGATGGATGCGTGCCATGTTGCGAGAAGTGTGATTGTGCTTATAAATCTTATGTTTTGTCACCACTAATAAGTTGTTAAAATAGAAAAGTATTTAAATTGGTGGCAGCTCATGAACAGATATACTGCTTACGCAGAGGTGAATCCATGACATTAATCAGCGCACTCAAATTCAACGACAACGAAGGGGCTATCATCGCTGACGAGAGATCCTCCAGCCAGATACGAAACTTCGACGTCGCCCAGAAACTCAACGTCATGAACGACAAGCAGAACGCATACACACTGCTGTACGGCGGTTCAGGAGCTGCAGACGTCATCTACGGCATCAGTGCCAACCATCTGAAACAAAGCTATCCATCTGTGCAAGACGCCATGCGTGGCCTGAGCAAAAGCATCCTCGACGAAAAAAGACGAATCCAAGATGCGTACCTTCTGGCAAACTTCAACGTCACGCTCGAGGACCTCCAACGAGGATTCAGACTGGTGAATGGTGAACGCATAGACTTGCAGGACAAGGAAAAAATATTCGCTGCACTCAACAACCAATTGGGACAGATGCTTGATTTTGGTTTTCTCGCCCTGGCAAAGGACAAACAAGGTGCAGGCATCTACCGTCTACGGTCAGGTCTTGCAGTCCCCGAGACTGTTGCACGACCATACGAATGCACGGGTTCAGGCAGCGACATGGCAGATACCGTTCTTTCAGAATACTTCGAGCAAAAACCACGAGAGTCCTGGAACAATGTTCCTCCCATCGAAGGCGTTGCGTTGCTCCTCAATGCGTTAGGCAAGGCGTCGCAGCGGAACGTCGGCGTCGGTGGCACGCCATCACTCTACGTTATCAGGGATGACAAGGTGTACGCTCCTGCTGAAGGAGAGATGCGACTTGCTTCAGAGCTCGTGAGAGCTTCGGAGAAAGGACTCTTGACGAAAGAGTTCTCGCGTGAAGGGCTTGATGCTTTGGTCTTTCAGAGTGCGGCCTATGGAGATGTCAACAAACAGATGCTAGCACAAGCCACAAATCCCGAAGCATTGCAGTTGTTTCTGCGCGGCTACAAGTGATTGCTGAGACAGTACTCTAGAACAGGATGCACGTACACCCAAGAACATCAAGTACGGTGTGGAACATCTCCCTCGAGAATTCCAGCGTCTCCGTATTGATATTGGGATGGAAGCTCACGATGTCTGCATCGTAGACGTCTTTGTCGATGTAGAGCGACAATTCCTTCTGGGTATCATTGAACATGCAGAACAAAGAAACAGCGCCATCATCAATGCCAAGTCTCTTAAACAAATCCTTTCCTGCAAACGTCACCTTCTTCGCAGAGACAAGCGCTGCAAATCTTTTGAAGTCCATCTTCTTCTCTGCAGGAATGATCACGAGATACTTCTTTCCAGAATCATCGGCAAGCAACAAATTCTTGCACGCGAGCCCGGGCACAGGATACTGCTCTGCCTCCTCGCACGTATAGACAGGAGGATGCGTGTGCACGCTGTAGATGATGTTATGCTCGTCCAGAAATTGTTTGACATTCATCGCAATGCCTGCTTGCAGCCGCTTACGTCTTCTGCGGCTCTTCCGCCCGCTTGCTCACAAAATAGAGTGCAGCGATGCAGAATATGATGATCCCTGCACCGATGAGTATCTGCGCATAATTCTCAACCTGTGGAGGAGTGGGAGCTGCCTCACTCGTTCCTAATGCGGCCACTGCGGAGCAGAGGTCTTCGGTGTTGCACACGCCACCCCCTCCTGACGAGAATAGGCAGCACACGTATGGCTGCGCACAGTCAGCATTCGTCCTGCATGCTTCCTTCACGTACTGGTTGAAGACCACTTCGCCGCTCATTCCTGAACCGAGCAGCAGAACGCCGATGGCCATGAGGACGAGAAGGATGGGAATGGACTTGTGCATGCTCCTGCCAGGTGGCAAGACTATTTATATTTTATGGCTGTGCTGACCCTTCATCCTGAATCTCTTTCGCATCCCGCTCCGTACAGAGGAGCATGCAGATACACGCATACGGGTCTTCACGCAATAGCATTGTTTGTTGATTGCTTCGCTTGGGGGATGCACGAGACTCCCAGGATGAAGCAGACTGTGCTGCATGTCGATGCGGCAACTATTTATGCTTCCTCACTTCTGCAAGGTCGTGAACGTCCTTTTCATCTGCAATTTCAACAGGCAGCGCAGCAAGACTGCAGAACAAATATTCAACGATCTCTTCTCGACAAAATCTGCGGGGCTGTACAACAATGCTGTTACTCAAGAACAGCTCGACTGGGCGGAGGTCATTGCGGTCATGAACGAAGAGATGCAAAAAGAGTTGCTCTCCAGGTTCCCTTCCTGCAAGAAACGCATCGTTGTCTTGGACATTCCCAGCATGCCGTACATGAGCCCAGAACTTATAGCAGTGCTCAAAGAGCGTGTGTCTTTTCGTCTATGAGCGAGAACAGTTCTTGCATGTACTGCTCTTTCTTCTTCTGGTAGCGCTTTCTCGCCGTCACCGTGTAGAAGCCATGCAGGCCAAGACTCTCGTACGTTGTCGAGAGCCACTCCTCTCGTGAGAACGTGCATCCCTGCTCTTCCAATTCCAGATTGAGTTTTGTGTTAAGCCGATAGAAGTCATCTTTGCCGTAATGGGCAGTGTCGGCATCGCAGAGCACTTCCTCGAGCCTGTTCTGTGGATTTGAAGGTTGGAGGAGCGCACGTATGAGCTGCGTCACCGTTGTTATCTGCTCTTCTGTATAATGAAAGGCGGGAAGTTGCATATGCGCGTGCGCTGTGGAGAACATGGCCGGGATTGTGTAGGAATGTGGCCTGCCAAGGTCGCAGAAGAGCGCAGCGGTCTTCGCCAGCACGATCTGTTCTTCATTGAGCGATTCCTTCTTGGCGAGCTCATCAATAGAGTGCGTTCTGTCGATTGCACGTTGTGCATTGTGGAACGGAAAGGTGAGCTGCCGCAATTGCCCGAGCACATAGCATTCCATCTTTTTGTAATCCATGCCAAAGAGAAATGAAGTCGAATATTTAAGCTTTAGTCCCGCAAGTACAGCAGCGCGGCAAAACCCGCTATGAGCAGCACTGCAGAGCCCACATACGCAACCACGATCCACACGTCAGGGCTTACCTTTATCGTGAACAGGACGATGACGAACACTACAGCAAGCAGCATGACGACTCGCAAGGCGATGCTGCGCAGGAAAAACATCATCATGCTCATGTGTCAAACCCCTTCACGTCGTCTGATGCAGTCCGAAGGAAAAAATGGGCCCGGCCAGATTTGAACTGGTGACATCCTCCATGTAAGGGAGGCGCAACGCGATACTTCGCGTGCGCAAAAAAGTGCAATGGACCCAGCCGGATTCGAACCGGCGACCTTCTCCGTGTAAGGGAGACGTCATAGCCACTAGACTATGGGTCCACTGCCATTGCACTTTTTTTTGCGTCATAACCACTAAACCACGAGCCCGTTTGTTTTTCCCTTCGTCAACCACCAGACCCTCTGTCTAAAATACGGGCAAGAATGTGATTCTTATAAAGCTAGCGCTTTCTCCTTACGTACTGCAGCCACAACGGACATCACTGCTCTTACATATTCCTTGTTCACGACATTCATGGTTATGCCTTTTTCCTTGAACGCACTCCCCACGATTGCACCGTCAGCGACCATGAGCTGCTGGTACGCATTCTCTGGAGTAATGCCTGCACCGACAAACAACGGATATTCTCCTGTGATAGTTCTGAACCTTCGTATTTTTTCAAGAGGCGTCTCCTTCCCCGTTCCAGAACCGGTGATGACGAGCGCGTCTGCACGGAGCATGCCTTCTTGCACATCTCTTTCCAGAGAAGATCCCCTGACTGGCCTATAATATTTTGGCCAAACTCCTCCGAGAACGAGTATCTCAGGATAGAGTTCACGATGACGCTGATATTCTTTATGATCGAGCCTGCCTTGCATGTACGTGCCTGCCACGTGGTCGAGCTGGATGAACGATCCTTTGTATTTTGCAGCGATGGCAAATGCATTGCTGAACTCGTTCGGCAGAATGTTCACGCCGAGCTGCAGCGGCAGTTTCAGCCGTTCGAGCTTCTGCATCGTCTTCACGACTCCCTGCAGTGTCCCGTGATAATTCTCGACGATGATGCCCGTGAGGCCTTCCTCGGCGTAAATGTGTGCTTCTTCCAGCGCTCTCTTCACAGAATCATCTGCTAGATGGATCATGCCCAGTATCGGCGTGTTTCCCCAACTGCTGAGTGTGTTCATTGGAATGCACGTGATAATGCTGTGATGCATGCCGGTGTTTCCCCTTTTGACTGCATGTTCTTCACGTTCGTTTTCTTTGCAAGTGCTCTGCTTTTTATAATGTTTTTTTTGGAAAAAAGAAAGATATATAAATAATGATGCACATTCATCACCACTATAAAGTAGATATTTCATAATGTTGTGCGAGGTCTGAAATCATGAGTGAACTGGAAACAATGCTCAGCTCGTTTGCATCGAAGGAGGGATGGGATGCCCTTGTCAAGAAAGCCGTCGAAACAGGCATGGACGGTTATGAAGCATACGTCAATACTGCACGACAACTGTATCATAATGACGCTTTTGCGAATCTAACTCAGGGCAACTATGTTGTGGCTGCTTTACGTGAGATAGCTCTAACTATACCGTCCGTCGCTGAAACGTTGAGGGAACTGACCGCAGAGGTAGACGCCCAAAAAGGCAAAGGACCACAAGCAGCAGAGCAACTGTACCTCGACTACTATGAAACCATGAGGGCGTGTTCGAAGTTCATGGGCGCGAGTGTTCAGACAAATCCAGCTGCTGCATCAAAGTGGCTTACGCTGACCCTTCTAGGAAACCTCCACACCACAGAAGCACAAACACTACAGAAGAACCTCACCACCATGGGAAACTGTATTCCTGATGACATAAGCGCATATACATTCAGAGAAGATATACACTTGTTGTGCGATAAAGCAACAGAACTTGACGACCTTGGTTTTCACAAGGCGAAAGCACGGGTCATGCATTATGCATTTTTGGTAACAGAGTCCGCCCTCAAGGAGAAAAAAAGACATCTAAAACTTGATAGGAATTCTGACGGTCGCTGGACTGATGTATTCCCCAAGTTGCGTATTCAGGTGGATTATCCTTTCTTTGCAAATGGATCACCCGATAAGGTTGAGACAGTATTGCATCTCCTTCAAGAACCACAACAGAAAGCGTTGGGTGAAATGATTCTGAGAACATATGTATCATACCCATACTATGTTGCCGAAAGAATACGAGATGTCACCCTTCAAATATTGGGCGAAAAGGCACAGGAACTCCCTGCCTACAGACTACTTTTGGCACAGTTTGAACAGCACGGCAATTTTGGAAGTGCACGCAGGGTAGCAGAGCTAGCGAAGGATAGTGCACGAATGGAAGCATATGCTGCATTCAAAACGTGAGAACTGCAAGTAAGAGCACCTTCACCGCAATGTCTCTGTTATTGCAGTGCGTGAGACGGTAGCTTCCTCTCCGGAAGTCATGTTCTTCACTTTCACCTTGCCTTGAGCGAGCTCTTCGGGTCCGGCAATGACTGCAAAGGGAATGCCCATCGCGTTTGCATAGTCAAGATTTTTTGAAATGCCCCTGCCTTGCAAGTCAATGTCTGTTGTAATGCCTGCAGCTCTGAGTTCCTGAGCTATCTGCAGTGCTTCCAGAAAGTTCTTGATAGGAATCACATACGCTTTGACGACGCTCTTCTGCAGTTGCTTTGCCTGCAGCTTGACGGCTTCGATGATGGGCTCTACACCGAAGGCTATGCCTACTGCTGGATAGGGCTTGTTGCCGAGCATGCCAATCATGCCATCATACCTTCCTCCTCCGCACACGCTGCCCTTTATCTCCGAGTCGTCCAAGAATCCCTCGAAGACCGTCCCCGTATAATAGCCGAGACCTCGCGCCAGTGCGGGATTGAACACGATATCATCGCCGTTCACGAGCGCAAGCACTTCACGGATTTCTTGGAGGCCTGCTTTCCCTTGCTCGTTGGTGATGATGCCTTTGAGCATGCTCACTTTCTCCTCGTTCGTGCCAGAGACGGAGAATGCACTCAGGATTTTTGCAATCGCTGATTCCTCAATGCCGAGCTTCTCAAGTTCGTCCTGGACGCCATCCTTACCTATCTTCTTGAGCTTGTCAATACTCATGATGGCAGGCAATTGCTTGCTTTCAGGAATATCAGCGAACTGCATGATGGCGAAGAGCAGCTTCCTGTTGTTGAGTTCTATCGTGACCGGCATCTTGAGTTCCTGGAATGCGGAGCGTGCGAGCAGGATGCATTCTGCATCAGCAGCCATGCCACTAACGCCTATAGTGTCGACATCGCACTGCGTAAATTCCCTATACCTTCCCAGCTTGATAGGGCCGTCCCTGTACACACTGCCTATCTCGTAACGTTTAAAAGGCATCTTCATCGTCGGATTCATGGCAACAAATCGTGCGAGGCTCAACGTCAGTTCGTAGCGCAGCCCGAGCTTTCTCCCGCCTTGGTCCTGCAGCCTGTACATTTCGTTGAACGTGTCGCTGCTCTCTCCCACACCGCCTTTCGCTGTGAGCAATTCCCAGCTTTCGAGGACAGGCGTCTCTAATGGATTGAAGCCGTATCGTTCGAAGATGTTCTTCAGGATATCGATAATGCTATTCCTGACTATTTTCTCCTCAGGAGGGAAATCCCTCGTCCCTTTGACGTTCTCGAGTTTCATACAATCACCTTTCCTTGCTGTTTTTTTAAATGTTATGAAAATTGAAAAAAATTTCTGCAGGGTCATAGTCGCTTCTCCAAGTAAATTCTCGTCAGAAACTCAGGATCGTACAGTGCTCTGCCATTCTGCACGACGGGGGTGTAGCCGAGTTTCTTGTTCAGGCCCATCGAGGAGGGATTGTTCACGTCTGTCCGCAGGACACTGTATTCCATCCCGTTCTGCCTAGCCATCGTGAAGGACGTCTCTTTCAGCCTGGTCGCAATTCCCTCCCGTCTATACTCCTTGAGCACGGCAAGGTCATCACCATACATGATCTCGCCCTTACGTTCGAGGAAGGGGAACTTGCCATCGGGAAGACGATACCCCCATTGGAAACCGACGATGTTCTCGCCTACTTGCGCGACGAGCACGACAGGGAAATCCTGGCTGAGCGCATAGTCGAGGTCTTCGATGACCTGCTCTCTCGTCCAGGTCTCATTCCATGGCGGTTCAGAGAACGCAGATTGGTATATCTGCACAACTGCATCGAGGTCGTTGTTCTCAACTGGTCTGATGAAGACAGTTTACTGCGCCGACACGTCTTGCCGCTTCTGTCGTTGTTCCGTTTATTATTCCATCTATCTCTTTCATGTTCTCAACTCCGTCCGTTGTGGTAGACTAAGAATACTTCTGAAACTAGCGTAGCGCGTTCCGTTCAGACGTGTTCTGGCTGCCGCATACGATTCGGCACGAGAAAGCAGCGTTCTAGGAAAACTCCACTGGGCGCTACCCTGCGTGAAGATAACCACTCAGAATGGCGGTGAGCGGGTTCAAGAACTGCGTTCTGACCCCTTCACCTTGATCTCTGTTCTCTTGAAGGGCGGTGAGCGGGAATCGAACCCGCACCGAGGGATCCACAGTCCCTAATGCTACCACTACACTATCACCACCATCGTTCAATGCAGAGTCGTAACTAGAAAAATCTCGGCCTTCAATGAAGACAACCAACTCGTGCCATGCTTTCACGTTTTCTTGACTGTTTATAAATTTTATTATTCTTTGTCTAACGTCGCACAATACGCTTCTTC
>JAZDHK010000038.1:0-16307 GCA_043806035.1 archaeon | reverse complement strand
ATCTTCCGAGTACTTCTGCATGGTCGTTCCACGTGCTTTCGCAACCGTCGAACGGGCAGGGCTGGAATCCTTTCGTGCCAGCATAGAATGTTATTTCAACAATTTCATCGAAGCTCGGCGTGATGAGCTTCCCGAATTTTTCCTTAGGTGCAGTCTTTGCGTAGTTGAGGATTGCCCGCATGCGGTCGGCGATGGCGTCGAAGCTGCCGCCGATATTTTCAAGCTGCTGCGTGTCGAATGCGATGATCTCCTCTGCGGAGTAGTCTTGCGTGATGAATCCGACGAGCGAGCTGTTGTTGTTGAATGCCATGCGTTGGGAAATACGCTGCCGCTCTTAAACCTTTTGGGTAAACTTTAAATAGTGCATGTTCATGCCAAACGAAGATGGATGACGCATTCAAGAAGCAGCTCGTGGCGGCGACCTTTCCGGACATTCTTGGCCAGGAGAGGGCGAAGCTCGAGCTTAAGTCAGCACTGTTCATGGACAGGCATGTCATTCTCGTCGGGCCACCGGGCGTGGGCAAGACGACGCTCGCCAAGAGTGTTGCTGAGCTGCTGCCGAAGGACAAGAAGAAGCAGGAAAAGTTCGTCAGAGTGCAGGGCAGCCCGGATCTCACTGCAGAAGATCTCTTGGGAGATATCGATCCCATCAAAGCGCTCGAGTATGGTCCGTTGAGCAAGGAAGCGTTCACGCCAGGAAAGATATTCCGTGCGGATGGAGGCGTTCTTTTCTTTGACGAAGTGAACAGGTGCAGCGAGAAATTGCAGAATGCACTCTTGCAGGTACTCGAGGAGAGGAAAGTGACCATCGGCAGCTACAACGTCGACTTCACGACGGATTTCATCTTTATAGGAACGATGAATCCTGAGGACACGTCCACGGAGCCGTTGAGCGATGTCTTCCTGGACAGGTTCGACTTCATTTACTTCAGCTATCCGGAGACGCAGGACCTCGAGGAAAAGATCGTGGTGCTGAAAGGGAAAAAAATATTGGAATTTCCCGAACGGCTCCTTACGTCGTTCGTGCAGTTCATCAGGGATGTGCGCAATGACAAGAACGTAGAACGCAAGCCCAGCGTCAGGGCAAGCATTGGCGTATATGAGCGGGCGCAGGCCCTTGCCCATCTGCACAAGCGCACAAGTGTCACGGAAGAGGATGTCAAGGAAGTCCTTATCTCTGTTCTCGCTCATAGAATCCATCTGAAGCCTTCTGTGAAGTATCTAGAAACTCCGGAGAAATACCTCTCCAACAAGTTCGAGGAGTTCAAGAAAAGGAGTGGTTATCTTTAGCGACGTGCGAGAATACACGCAGGAACGCACGGACGTCCAGAAATCCGTTGAGCGGCACACGCCCATAGAGGAGATGTCCGGCAAGCTCGGCTCGCAGAACAAGGAAGACAAGCTCATGCATTCCGTCCTCGAAGGGGACAAGGATGCCATCCAGGACGGGAAGCTCATCGCAGAATCCATTTCTCAAGGTATTGGTGCATTCACTCCGGATATCATGTTCGAGAATCTCGTTAGGGATTTTCGCGTTGCGAAAAAACTCTACGGAGAGACCATCATTCGGCAGCTCACCCACTACAGTCCTAATTATGTCGAGAAGAACTTGCACATTCCTGAATTCCAGCGGCAGCTGAAAGAGAACATCAGTGATGAAATTGATGCCCTGAAAGAGCGAGGGGCATTAAGCAGTGATGGCAGCGTCTCCGAGCAAGGGCTGTACGTCTCGAGCCTCGTCTTATACATAGAGGAGATTGCGCATCTGATGCCGAAAGGGTTCGGGGAAAAGAACTACAAACGGTCTAGCCCGTACGGAGACAAGCAGGACGTTCGTCCCTACCAGAAGGCACGGTATAGGGATCTTGCCGTGCGTGAGAGCGTACGGCGTGCAATCCGGCGCATGCACAAGACCATCCTGCCGCAGGACTTGCAGGTGTATCGTCGGGAAAGCAAGGGCAAGCTCAACATCATCTACGGCATCGATGCCAGCGGCAGCATGAAAGGCGAGAAGATCAAGATTGCGAAGAAGGCAGGTATAGCATTGGCGTTCAAAGCAATTCACGAACGCAATAAAGTGGGTTTGATTGTCTTCGGTTCCGACATAAAGGATGCTATTGCTCCCACGCAGGATTTTCTCCTGCTGCTCAAGAGCCTGGCAAGCACGACGGCAGGCATGGAGACGAACATTGCAGCGACCATACAGAAGGCGACAGAGCTCTTCCCGAGACATGCGACAAAACACCTCATCCTTTTGACGGATGCGCTTCCCACGAAAGGCGAGCAGCCGGAGCGGGAGACGCTCGATGCCGTCTCTGCCGCTGCAGGCCAACATATCACGATTTCGCTTATCGGCATCAATCTTGATGAGCAAGGGGAATCATTGGGGAGAAAGATTACGGAGCTGGGCAGGGGCAGGCTGTATTCCGTCAAGAATATTGAAGGGATTGACGTGCTCATGCTGGAAGAGTATGAACTGGCAAAGACAGGATAGGTCGTGAGTGGGTGTGCGTACATTAGATGATTTCAAAAAACTCGGAGTGATGCACATTCTTAAAAAAATTTCTGACGATTTCATTAACAGGTTTGGTAAACGTTATGTGTGACGAGTCTGCCGAGATTTGAACTTTGAGAAATGGGACTGTGTGTTAGTTCAGTTGCTATTCACTTTGGCGACGTATGCTTTCATGACGCTGACGAGATTGTCTGCTGCGGTCTGCTGTGTTGCAGTGCAATTGACGTGCAGTGCAAGTCGTGTGCGCATGTTATCGATGCCTTTGACTTTGATGCTGAGCGAGTACGTGTTTGTTTCTCCACGGTCGTTAGCAAGCGTTCCGCGGTAGGTGGTCTTGTTGGAGAACGTGCCATTTTTTATGCTATCGATGCTCCATTCCGTATCGAGGAGCAGTTGTTTGAGCGTCTCCTCATCGCGTTTTTCTCCGTTAAGGGAGATGATGAGGGTGATGTCAAGGTATTTTTTTCTGTTGCTTCCTTCTCCTCGTTCATACTGGTGTTTGGACCAGGTACGGATGAGGTCTGCGTGCGGAAGGATATCCTCAATGGTTTGCTGACTCATGAGGCAAGAGAATATAGAACAGTATTTAAATATTTCGCCACTTTTCAGTACTAACAAAATCAGTGGTTGTGTTTGTGCTGTTTCAGATACTCTTTGATTTTCAGCAGGAATGCTTCCTTGTCCTCTGCTGAGAACTGCGCGCCGCACGCAAACGTGTGCCCGCCACCATAGCCATCCCGTGTAACCGATAATGCCTCTTTGAGCAAGTCAGGCAAGTGCACGGTTGTGCTGCGCAGGCTCAGTTTCAGGATGCCGTCCTTCTCCCTCCCGACGATGATGATCTTTTTTGGATAAGTGTGGATGAGCTCATTGCTCAAGTCCTTGGTAAGAGCAAATTTCTCGTTCGTGTACGTGTAGAACAGGATGGGATTGTGTTCGTTGACGGTGATGTGTGCACGAATGGCGTCGTAGCATGAAGAGACTTTCTGCTGCATGCGCACGAGATATCTGGCCTGAGCAGTTTCCTGAGTGATCAATTCTTGTGGGTTGACTATTTTCATCATGATGCGCACTGCCTTCATGGCGTCGCTGATGCTTAATTTGAGATTCAGAGAGAGTATTCTGACGAGTTTGCCAAACTCGCTTTCGTACGTCGCATCATCCGCAGTCGTGATGGTGTCGGGAATGAGCCCAGGATACATTGTCCGGAATTCGTCGATGAAGTCAGGCAAGTGCCAATCACCGATACAGCCGAGCACGGCCAGCCAGAGATCCTCTTTTTTGTCTGCAATCTTGTACGCCCAATACGTCGTCGGCCTGTTGTCACTGTTGTCATGCACGCGCGGATTGAAGTACTGCACTTTTCTTCTCTGTTGCGGCTCGTGATGGTCCAGCCAGAGCACCTTGCAGGTACACTTGTCGAGGAATTCCTGCTGCACCAATGGCTTGTCGAGGATAATGATGAGGTCAGGTTGGTATTCCTCCACTTTGCGATAGTACACTTCCTGAAGTTCAGGCCTTGCTTTTATCATGACCCCCTTGCCATCACCCTTGTACTTGTAGAGCAGCATGAACGAGCACGCGCCGTCAGGATCGTCGTCGAAAAAGAACAATGGCCTGGCGGATTCGTCCAGCGCTTTCCTGAATTCCTTGATTTCTTGCTCGGTGAGTGGCATGATTTTAGGCAACTGAACTCATTTATAAAATCATTGGACACGTGCAAGCAATCCATATAAATACTGATGATTTCATCGCATCATGGATTTCCGCTGTCCGCTGTGCGGGAAGGACAGGATTCATCACGCGTCAGGCTGTCCCTTCCTCAGAAACATGCATGTGCGTAGAGATCTGAACGAGCAGGCAAAGCAAGACTTCTCAGGAGCAGTTCCCAATGTGTTCGTCGGCCACCATGGATACCCGGATGTCAACGTGGGATTCCTCACCGCACATGACAATGAAGAAAAGTATGACAGTCCGCAGCTCTGGATCAAAAAGCAATTTCAGATCCCAGACATCGTCGATGTACGCAGCCAGCTCGTGAACAGCAACTTCAAAGCGAACATCAAGAAGTTCGACGAGAAGCTCAAGGACATGAGTGCAGAGCTTTCCTTGGCAGCGAAGCCTGTCGATGTTGAGGTGCATCTCGCCAAGAAGCCCGACTTCACGATGACGTTCGGCAAGGACATCATTCCTTACGGGCCGAGCGTGCAGTTAGTGCATGCGCGCATCACCGAAAACCCGAAGATTCCTGAAAAAGTGCAGAGACTCGTCGATGACACGGACGTCAAAGCAGCAGAGGCACTCACCTCGCTTTCGAAAAAAGGTTTCGACCAGCATTACTTGACGAAGGTGTTCAGCGTCGGCAACTTAGGCATGCCCTTACAGAGAAAACTTGTTCCGACGAGATGGAGCATCACCGCAGTCGATGATACGCTTGGCAAGGATGACCTGAACAAGATCCGACAGTTTCCTGTTGTCGATCAAGACACGGTGCTCATCGGCAATTATCTGGGCAATTATTTCATCGTCATCCTCTTCCCTCGCGTGTGGAGCTATGAGTTGTTTGAGTTTTATGCGCCTGCAGGCACGCAGCAGTACACGACGGACCACGAATTTTTCGAGGGAAGGAAGCAGTATGTGGAGCAGACGGCAGGCGGCTATTATGCCTGCCGCATCTCGATCCTGAACTATCTCCGAGAAAAGAAACGGCAGGCGGCAGTTCTTGTCCTGCGATTCGTCACATCAGACTACTACATCCCCTTAGGTGTGTGGGTCGTCAGAGAGGCCGTGAAGAAAGCGATGGAAGCGCAGCCGATGACCTTCTCAGACCAGGGGCTTGCGCTAAACTACGTCAAGACGTACATCAAGCGAAAATTCGATCTTTCTGTCGAACACATTTTCAAGAAGAGCAAACTGTTGCAGTTCATGAGCATGCAAAAGACCTTGCAGGCATATTCATGACAGTCCAAAACTTTCGATGAATTCCGCAATCATCTTGTACTTAGCGACGAACTCGAAGCCTTTGTCCGTAAGCTTGTATGTCTTGAGCCCTTTGCTGTTCACTTCCTCGACCAATTGCTTGCCGAGCAACTCTCCCAGATAGTCGTCGAGCATCTGCGGGCTTAAGTTCGACTTGTAGAGAATATGGGTCTTCCTAATCTTGCCATCCTTATCCCGTATCGTGCTCAGGATGTCGTGGATGATCTGCAGTCTGTCTCTTTTTTTCATCGTAGCAGGAGCAAATTGGTGAGGATGAGGATGAACGCGACCAACGCCAGGGCATTGCCGAGGACGTAGAACAGTCCGCGTTCGCTGCTGAACATGAAGTAGATGCTGCCAAGCAGCAGGAATACGAACCCTATCAGCACGAGCAAGGTGTGCTTCCGCCTATGCCTTGCATAATTTTGCCCGTAATGGATGACGAGGAACGCGAGCAGGATGCTGGACAGCAGATAGTACATCAGGAAGCCGTTGATGCTCAAGAGCAGCGCGGTGAAGATGATGATGAGCAGTAGCGTTCGTGCCTTCCATCCTTCAAGGTGGACAGAGATGAAGCTCAACACGCCGAGCCCGAGGATGAAGAAGAACAGGTGCGTGTACACACCGATGTTGTAGAGCAGCGCAACGTCCTTGAGCTGGATCATGTTGCAGATCTCATCATTGAGCTGCACAAGGACGATGATGTTGAGCAGCAGCTGCAGGAAGTAGCTAATGAAGATGAGCAGGAATCCTATGCCGAAGATCTTGCTCGCCTGCTGCCCGGACAGCTTGTACA
This sequence comes from archaeon, assembly GCA_043806035.1. GTDB lineage: Archaea > Nanobdellota > Nanobdellia > Woesearchaeales > UBA9642 > JAZDHK01. The sequence goes on along the minus strand of JAZDHK010000038.1, from coordinate 10,017 downwards.
CCTTGAACGCGTAGATACTCACCAATAACGCAACGATGGCAAAAGCTATCTGGAAGAGAATGTCAAACCCGGAGAACCAGGAAGGAATGAGATAAACAGGGGCATACACCATCAGGTCGTGTGTGGCGACGTTCTTTTTTAAACTTTGTGGAGCGAGACTAGCAAGAACATCTATTGAGCACGGCTTCCGAACCCATATATTAATCAGGATATTTGTTCTTGGTGAGGTGATGTGCATGACACGAGAACAAGTATACGAGGAATTGTTGAGGAAAGAACAACGCGTTCGTTTCTGGGAGCGACATCATCGACTCCCCGAAGAGGTGACCGCATGAAATACAAGGAGAAAGGATACAATCGCCTGTTGGTCCGCGACATCTACTATTTGGAGTTCAGCAATGAACTGGTATCGTAAGTTTTTTTAATATCCTTTTTTAGGTATGTACACGTGATCATTGCAGTCGTCGGAGCGAGCAACAACCAGGAAAAGTACGGTAGCAAAGTATTGCGCTACTTGCACGGCAGAGGGGAACACGTCATTCCTATCAACCCCCACGAGAAGATGATAGATGGGCTGCAGGCTTACCCTTGTTTGAGCCAGGCTCCTCTGCCTGAACTGGTTGTCTTTGTCGTCCTGCCGTCTGTAACTGAGCAGGTCTTGGAAGAAGTGCAGCAGCTCGGCATCAAGAACGCGTGGATGCAGCCCGGCTCGGAATCCGAAAAAGCAATAGCATTCTGCAAACAACACGGCATCTCCTGTACGCACCACGCATGCATCATGCTCGCACAGGGATGATCAATGCAAGCACGAGCGCGCACAGCGTGAAGATGATGCCTGCAGGGCCTGGCATGAACAGCCCGCCGAGGAATGCAAACCCTACGGCGACAAGTCCGCGAACTCTTCCCCACTGGTATGCACGCAGTAGAGAGTATCCTGTCGTGAGAAAAGGCACGAGCCAGAAGAGAAACAGCGCTAAGGCCCACACTGCAGGGGAAGGGTGTAGTGTAGATAATCCCTTCTTTATTGTTTCCAGAATGTATTCTCCTACGTCAAAGCCTATATTTATCCACAACCCTGACAGGAGACCAAAACCGATGACGGCTTTCTTGATGAAATGTTTTCGATGTTCTTTCACACGCCCACCACTACCAACGCCCCTTCTGGGATTCGAACCCAGGTCAAAGGCTCCGGAAGCCCTTATGCTATCCAGGCTACACCAAAGGGGCAGGCTGTGCAGAATCTGACGAACGTTTAAGAAGTTTATGCAAAAACATATAAAATACGCCTGCACAGAGAGGTATGTGAAAAACGCAATCATCCTGCACGGCACGGGTTCAACTCCTGAATCGTTCTGGCAGCCGAGCATCAAAACATTCTTGGAAAGCAAAGGCTACACGGTGTGGATTCCTGAACTTCCTCAGAAGGACGATCCTGATGTCACGATACAGTTGCCGTTCATCCTAGAGAATGGAACGTTCACCGAAGAAACAATTATCATAGGTCATTCTGCTGGCGTTCCGCTTGCCCTGAGCGTTCTCGAACATATCTCTGTACGGATAAAACGGGCGATCCTCGTCGCGGGCTATGCAAGAATCGATAAGAAGAAGCCAAAGCCGGAAAAGATATTGCCTGCAAAATTCAACTGGCGGAAAATAAAAAAGCACTGTGTGGATATTATTTTCGTGCATTCGGACAACGATCCTTGGGGCTGCGATGACAAGGAAGGCAGGTTCATGTTCAGGCATTGCGGAGGAAAATTTATCGTCCTGCACGGTGAGGGGCACATGGGTTCTGACCAGTTCAAGCAACCGTATCCGGAGTTTCCGCTGCTGGAGAAATTGCTTGAGCTACCGTGATAGTGCATTTACTTGATAGTATGCTGGTAGTCCTGAATCTGCCCAATTCTGCTCGACATAGAGCGTTTTTGCTCCAAGTCGTTTTCGTAAGTTCACTGAAGAGGGCATGCTATGACCCGCAACAAAAAAGTAACCGCTCTTGCTCGCTAGATTAAAAAGACGAAGCACCATCTTTGTGCCTATGCCCCTGTTTCTTTCCTCTGGACAAAATATGATGTCACTGATGTAGATGGTCTTGTGCGTGCCATGTGTCGTATCATAGGGAACTTCCTCTCGTCCACAAACGGCCTCAAGTGGAAGCGAACAAAGGAAGCCAACGACGCGTTTTTCTTTTTCGATTATCACGTTTATTGCATGTGGGTCTTGAAAGAAGCTTCGCAAATCGTCCTCAGGCAGTGCGTATCCTGTTTCTGCCATGCTGCTCTGTTCTATCGCTACGATGCGTTCGGAAAGAGACGGCCATTCTTCTACAGTACTCTGCCTGATAGTGTAGATGCCCGATTTTGTCTTAGAGAGCATAATAATGAGAAATGCGCCTTAATTAATAAATGTGCATCCTTCCAGATATCAATCGATGATGCCCCATCTGGGATTTGAACCCAGGTCGCAAGCTCCGCAAGCTCGTATGCTATCCAGGCTACACCAATGGGGCCCTGCTAGTGAAGAACTCGTGGTGCTTTTAAAACTTACGCTGCGAGGTATTTGTGCAGGTTGAGGAAGCTCTTGACTTCGTGCATGGCCTCCCTGCCGTCTTCCCGTGCCTCTTCCTCATAATGGTAGGTGTAGATCTTGAAGAAGAACTTATCGAATACTGTCCTGAGGAAGAACATCATGGGCTGGCTTTCCCACTTGTTCTCGTAGTCGGTGATGAGGAAGCAGTCGAATGACAATTTTATCTTGCCCTGCTGCATGCGCTCCTTGTGCTTGTCGACTTGCACCTCGATGTCCTTTGCATTGTACACGGAGATGAAGATGTCGATCTGGACTTTCGCATAATCCGATATTTTCTTGAAGAAGATGAGATACAAGCTCATCTCGTTGCCTGATTCCATGGCGTTGTGCGCATTCAACTGATCGTGCCGCTCATACCCCCGTTCGGTGAACCAGTCAATAAGTACCTTGAACGTCTTTTTCAGGTCGAAGAATCCCTCGTACTCGATGTTGTCCGTTCCCGAAATGCGTTTGCGCTCGGCCATGGTGGTTACTCAGCGTCGAATTTTAAAAACTTTTTGATGTCTTCGGCGAATGCATAGATTTGCTTGCGCAGGAAGTCTTGGTGCTTGAGCTCTATCTCTTTCTTGAGGATGTGGCTGAACAGGAGTTTTTTGAGTGCAGGACTGTACTTCTCAAACTGTTCGTTGTAATCCACGTCCACCTTGCCGTTCAAGCTTATTTCTATTCTGCCTTTGTACATCTTGATTTTCTGGGTGCCTTTCTGCACTTCGATGTGCTTGCCTTCGTACGTGTGGATTTTGATGAGGAATCGGTGCCTGAAGTACGCGTCGATCTTTGCTTTGCCCAGCAGTTCTATTTCGATTTCGTTGCCGACGGTAGAGTAGGGCTTGTCTTTGTAGATCTCCTCTTTGATATCGTATTTGTTATTGCCGAGGTATGTTCTGATGAGGTTGTAGAGACCCGTGAGGTCGAAGATGCCGCTGTAGCGAATGGTTATAGGTGCGGGCAGTGCAGGAAGTTCTCCCATATCCTTGCTTAGGGGAGGGATTCTTTTAAAGCTTGTGCTTTTTAAAGAAGGAGGGTGTGTTGCTCGTCCCCAAGGTCATTGTTACGACAAAAAACCAAAAAGTTTATAAAGTCTTATTTACTACGGGGTGATAACACTATTCCGTTTGTGTAGTATACTTGTTTCGTATAACAATAATGGGGGATACAATGAAAACGATATGGACTATCCTTATGCTGTTTGCAGTGCTCCTCGTGCCCGTTCTTGCAGAAGAGAACGCCACGAACCATGCACCACTGATCACGAGCCAGCCCGTTGTGCAGGCGACCGTGGGACAGCAGTACACCTATACTGTCGTTGCGACTGACCAAGACGTGAATGACACCATAACCTACAGTCTGGTTATAAACCCGCAAGGCATGATTATAGATGCGAATACAGGCGTTATTGCCTGGCTTCCTTCCCAGACGGGAGTCGTTTCTGTGCAAGTTCAGGCAACGGACAACCATGACGCCTTTTATCAGCAAAATTTCTCAATCACCGTTTCCACAACCGTGCCTAGCCTTACCATAAGCAGTATTGAGTTAGGCAGTTCAACGCAAGAGCGTGAACAGTCCATCTCGGGAACGTTCACTGTGCGGAATAGCGGCACAGCAACCATAACGAACATCAACCTCTCAAGCACGCTTGCGACAAAATATGGCGTGCAATTCCTCAACATCCCTTCACAGCTCGCTGCAGGCCAGGAGGCAACAATAACGTTGCTCTTGACCATCCCTGATGATCAGGACAGCGGCAGGCGCAACATAGGGCAGGTCTCGGTCATAGGACAGAGCACACAAGACGTCACTGCACAGGCGAGCGTCTATCTCACGACGGAAAGCAATCTCGAAATTCAACGCATCACGATAGAGAACGATGACACGGGAGACTCGGACAGAGTTTCGGATGATGGCGATGAAGTGAAAGTGAAACCAGGTGACAGCATCACCATGACCGTGAAGATCAAGAACATATTCGGAGATGACATCGACATAGAGAACATTGAAGTGAACGTCGATTCTGACAGCGACCTCGACTTTGACGACAGCGATGATGCGTCAGACCTCGGCAAGGGTGACACGGATGAAATTATGTTCTCCTTCACCATCGATTCTGACATTGACGAAGACACGTACACCGTAACGGTCGATGTTGATGGAGAGGATGAGAACGGAGCAAGGCACGACGATAGTTTGACGTTCGATGTCAAAGTGGACCGGGAGAGCAACGAGATCAGCATCACGAATGTGCTGCTCACGCCAGACTCTATTTCCTGTGAACGCAAGGCACGGCTGGACGTTACTATTGAGAATACGGGAAGCAGGGACCAGAGCAAAGTGACACTAGAAGTGAACAGCGATGACCTTGACTTTTATAAGCGCATCCAAAACATCGAGCTGGACAGCAACGACGATGTGAAGAAGAGCTTTGACGTCATCGTGCCGAGTTCAGTGCAGCCTGGCGAGTATCTGATTGAAATCAACACATACTACGACACGAACAAGGACAGTGAGTCCGATGTTGCGCTCCTGACCGTTGCGCAATGTGGGCAGACTTCTCCTCCGGTCGTGCCGCCACAGGATGACACTACGAATTTACCTGAGCAGCCGCCTATCTTTACAAACCCTGTGTATGGACAGGAGCAGGCCATGACCTTTTCAGAAGTCAATCCGTGGTATATCGGCTTGCTGATCGTCGTGGCAATACTCTTGCTGGTCCTGATCATCTTGCTCATTGCGAAGATGTTCATGTAAAATTCTTTTTTATTTCTTTACAAACTCTTCCATGCGAGAAACAAAGTCTTTTGCCTCGGCGAGATAATGCTCGTACTGCTCGCCGGAAATGTCCGTTATCTCATTGTGCGTTATGGCCTTGCTGAGATCGTAGAAGTTCTTCATGACAAATGCGTATTTTTTCTGCAGCAGTCCCGCCCTGACCAGCTTCTCATTGAGCAGATCGTGTACGTGTGCAGGGCTTGCGGGCACCTCCCCTATCGTCATGAGCGCGGCATGGGCTGAGTCGATGACCGCCCAGTACAAGTCGAGTGTCGCCTGCAGGATATGCCATTTTGAGTTTGTCAGTGTTATGGGCGCTCTGCTGTAGTAGCTGAAGATGGCTTCCTTGCTCGGTCGGATCCTGCCTTGTAGTAGGAGCAGTTTGAGTGGGTCGAAGAAGCCGACGTCGATCAAGGCAACGCCGTCGCGCAGGATGTTGATGGCGACAGGATCCCCTGCCCGGACATACTCCCAGAAGCTCGTGAGCTTCATGGACGTGACGTGCAAGTGCTTCGAGATCTTGCTGACGATCTTGTAGAGGATGATTCTGTACGTCTGCACCAATTCTTCAGTGAAGTTGAGGCTGACGTCGTCGATGATGACGAGCACGTCGATATCGCCATGGTGCTCTTTCCTGCGCGCCGTGCTGCCGAAGAGGATGACTTCCTTGATGAGCTGGTGCATCTCTTTCTTTATTTCCTTTGCGAACGATGTCGCAATGTGTATGTCGTTCTCGGAGAAGCTGTTGGACAAGTGCACCTTGTCAATCCTAAAATTCACTCACTCACCCCTTTTTCTGCTCTGCAGCGTTCTGCATTTATTAAGTTTGCGTTCAGCGGCGGCTCCATCCTGAGCGTCTCGTGCATCCCCGAGCGAAGCAATCAACAAACAATTCCGTTACGTGCCGACTCGTATGCGTGCATCTGCAATGCTATGCGGAGCGGGATGCGAAAGAGATTCAGGATGGAACTAGAGCGTATGCCTTTTTTCAACACGTTGCAGAGAGTAATATTTATATGTGAAAGTTCATTCGCGAGTAGTTACTTAGGATGGTGCACTATGAACTATACTGACGGTCATGAAGACATAAAGATGAACACGTATACGCTCCATGGAAAAGAGATAGCCATACCAAAAGAAACCTATGGTGTGTTCCTTCCTCAAGGCATATCCTACGCATATGCAATAATGGACATTTCTCAATTCGTCTCAGAAATAAATGCTGATTCGAAAGCAGTGAATTCTCTGCAGGAATTGAAAAAAATGCTGGAGGCACAAGTACGCTGGCAGACTCTGCCTTCTTTGGGTTCACCCATCCTGCGTTCTGTCGGAGGACCGAGAGAGGTTGCCCCCGATGAACAAAGAGGAATACAGAAAACGTTGGATCTTGTTGACAGGCTGCTCACTGAACTCAAGTAATACTTTTACCTACGTTATTCCAGCTGCACTTCAGACCACATCTTCCACTCGTTGCTCGGCACGTACGCTCCCACTATGTAATTGGGCGGTGCGGAGTAACCAAAGTGTGCCTGCCGTACGCTGCCGAATCCGGGAGACCTGGCTATGCCGTAGATGGGGCTGTTGAATTGCGCCCACGTTTCCTGCAGGACCGTCGTTCCATTAAAGCTTCCTGCTTCTGCGACGAAATCCTTGATGCCGTGTTTGCGCATGACTTCTATGAATTCCTTGATGGGCGCGTTGCCCTGACCGGGACTGAGATGTTCATCGTCATAACCGAAATTGTCCGCGAGATGCACGTGACCGATGATGCCATCTTTTGCGAGAGACTCCGCGTGTGCCAGCACCCATTTCTTGAAGCGTGCATCACGCTGTGTCGGACTTTCGCCAGCTTTTGCTTCCATGTGCTGCTTCCACATGTTCAGATGCCCGATGTCTATCGTCGCCTTGATGTGCTTTGCCGCGAGCTCTTTCGCCTCTTCCTTGCCATATCCTTCTTTGACGAGTTGCTGCTGCATGGCCTTTCGTGATTCCTCGACGACTTCGCGCACTTCCTGCGGGTGCGACCCGTAGAATTCCTGGTCGTAATTTTCTGGGGCGACGAAGATGGGCTGGGTGAGATGCTTTTTTTGCCGCTCAGTTTCATGCATGGCGACGATGCCTGCCTTGCCTATGGTCTCTGCCGTGCGTTTGATGCCGTATTCTTCTATGGGTTTCATGTGCCGCACTTGCTGCATGGACTCCATGGCAGTAGCATCAGCGTTTGCAGAACTTTCGTGGATGTGTCTGAGATTGTCTTCAGCCTGCTTCTTCGCTTTCTTCAAGAACTCGATAGTGGATACGGTCTGCGAGTTGAATCCGGGGATGTTCGCTCCTATTCTGAATCCTTTCTCGGTCATGAGCTGCCACTTCTGGTCTTCAGGCATGCGCTCGTCCAGGTCATTATAGAATTCGAGCGCCTTATTTATCTGCTCAAGATCTTCTCTTCCATCTTCATACATCCTTGCGTGGAAGAGCGAGTTTCCCTTTGCCTGCAATGCTCTGTTCTGCAATTGCGTGATCATCATCATCTGCCCTGCAGCTATGGGCTTCTCTCCCGGATGGCTTTCATTCCACCGTTTTGCTTCCTCCTCAAAATATCTCCAGTCCTTCTCCTCTACCTTGAAATTCGTCCCTTCAGAATTCCATTCAGGCACGCGGTCGAACAACCGCTCGACAGGCGCATCATGGGAAATTGTCCTGCCGTTCACATCAACCCATTCTCCTCTGTCGTTCGTCTTGAATTTTGGCAAGAACACGCGTTGTTCCTTGTTGACGCTCATGACCTGTCCTGTGCGTTCGTCGACGTAGTAGTATCGTGCGTCCTCGTTCTCGCCGGCGTAGCCTGAGAATTTTGCTCCGGTCGTGTCCTTGATGTCCGTTATCGGCCGCATCCATTCGCCCGTATGGAAGACTATTGCTCCTCCCCTCGTTGCCGTTCCTGCAAAGTCTATGGCTCGCTTGATTTCCTTGAGCGCTTCTTCCTGTCTCTTGCGCTCGAAGCCTTCCCTGCCCAGTCCTGCAAGGCTCTCGCCGTGCAGAGCGGCATGCGTGCTCGTCTCCATCTCGTTGATTTTCATCAATGCTCTGATGTCTTCTCTGACTTGGGAGCCGAACGCTTCAGGAGAGGGTTGTTGGCTGTTGCTCTTTCCCTTGCCCATGAATGAGAATTCTATCTTGCCTGCTCCTTCCTTGATCTTCGCCTGGACGCTGTTCAAGACGTGCTCCATGGGATTCGTGGAGGTACCTATCTCGTTGAGTTGCATGCCTTCTATCGCCTGTTCTTGCTGAGGAAAAGGCACTGCTGCTTCCTTCTCTGCAGAAAAGTAGTTCTGGTCGAGGCTGTGGTAGTAGTTGGTGTTGAATATCATGCTATCCCAATCCTAATTTCTTGTCCAGGTTCTTGAGGACGCCGTCCACCCGTTTTAGGTATTGTTCCTGCTCTTTCTTTATGTATGGATTGTCTTCCTTAAGTTTTTCCATATTGTACTGTACGTTCTCTACGAACTGCTGCTCTTCCGTCGTGAGATTCCTGCTCTCTGCCTCTTGCATGATGCGTTCCATGGTCGTGACGACGTTATAGTCCGTGATGCCGTACACGTCCTGTGGGACGCCCTTGATGATCTCTTCCACGCGAGGGGAGTCTTTGACGAGCTGGCCGAGATCAAGCTGCTCAACCATCTTTCTCTTGCGCTCTTCCTCCTCCTGCTCTTCCAGGAGTTTCTGCTCGTCCTGCTGCTGTTCCTGGATGCTCTCTTCCAATTCCTTCGTGGCGTGCTCGAGCTCTCGCTTTTTCTTCTCCATTTCCTCGAGCTCTTTTTTTCGCTGCCGCTCGATGTCCTGCAGTTTCCTGATCCGCGCCAATGCGGGATCGTCGGCGCTTGTCTTCGCTATGCTTTCACCTTTTCACCAGGAGAGCATGCCGTGGCTCTTCTTATAATTCTTGTATGCCAGCCAGATGCTGATGGTGGCATCTTTCTTGGCAGCACCGTCGTTGCTCGTGTCCTTTGCTTTCTTGTCGCTTTTGAACAGCGGGAAGAATGCCTTGAACATCTCTCCAAAGCCGCCAAAGAGGGCTATGAACGGCTCTGCGGCATTTGCCAGTCGAGGCTCTTCCTTCGCAGCCTCCTGCTGCCGCTCGATATCTTCTCCGGCCTCTTTGAGGTATTTTTCGAGGTCGTCGCCGAGCGCTTCCATAGCCGCGGCAACACTACTGTCCACGAGGCTCATGATTTCCATGTCCTCTTCTTCCCTGAGTTTCCTGAACTGTTCTATATGCTCTGGCTTCCACGAGTATGCACGCAAGGTGAGTTCAACTTTGCCGACGTGGATTGCCCCTCGCGCTTGGTAGCTGTCCTGCTGAAATTGCAGCATGGGCTTTGTGTTGAACTTGAAGCTGGCGATAATGACCGGATGGTAGCCATTGGTGGGCGGCTTTGTGGCGAAGAATTCCACTTCCGTTACCGCCGTCTCGAATGCAGTGATGATTTCTGGGCTGCTCAAGTACTTCTCGCGCATGGTGAGCCTGCCGATGCTCCTCAAGTACGGACGTATCCAGTTCGTGTACATCTTGATGGTCGCCCAATGCTGCCTCACGTAATGGATCATGTATCGTTTCCTTGCCGTGAGTTCCTTGTGCGTCTTCTCTTCCCAAATGAGGAAGGA
>JAZDHK010000037.1:0-23681 GCA_043806035.1 archaeon | reverse complement strand
ACGTCGACCTTATGAACAAGCGCGTGCTCATGCGCGTTGACTTCAACGTGCCTATCGACGAGAAAGGCATGATTACTGATGACACGAGGATTAGAGAAACCCTGCCTACAATCCAGCACGTGCTCAAGGACTGCTCACAATTGGTTATCATGACGCACTTCGGTAGGCCAAAAGGACCTGAGGACAGTATCTTCAGAACGAACGTCCTCGCTGAGCGCCTTATCATTCTGATTGGACAGTCAGTCAGGAAAGTGGACTTCTGTACGGGAGACTTGCCCCAAGACAAGATCATCTTTCTGGAGAACGTCCGTTTCTACCCTGAGGAGGAACAGGACGACGACATGTTCGCGCAAGAGCTCGCTAAGCACGGACAGATTTACGTTTGCGAGGCATTCTCCAATGCGCACAGGAAGCATGCCAGCATGCATGCCATCATGAAATACTTGCCCTGTTGTGCAGGCATGCTCTTCCAGAAGGAAGTGTGCAACCTTTCTTTTGGCGAGGAACGTCCCCTCGTCGCCGTCGTGGGGGGCAGTAAGATCAGCACGAAGTTTGGTGTTCTTAATACGCTCCTGCAGAACGTCGATTACTTGCTCATCGGAGGGGCGATGATGTTCACGTTCTACAAAGCCAAGGGCTGGGAGATAGGTAAGAGCCTCTATGAGAAAGAACAAGTCACTGCCGCGCAGATGATGCAGCACAACGACAAGCTCATCCTCCCTGTTGACGTTGTGGTCGCCAGGGACAAAGATGCGCCTCGTGGAGAGGTCGTCGATGCAAAACACATCCCTGCAGACATGATAGGATTGGATATTGGGCCGAAATCCATAGCTCTTTTCAAGAGCTATCTCAAAAACGCAAGGCAGGTGTTCTGGAACGGTCCTTTGGGCTATTTCGAGAACCATGTTTTTGCCCAGTCGACGAACGAGCTTGCCGTCTTCATCAGCGCCCTCAAAGCAAGGACTGTTGTTGGAGGGGGAGACACTATCGCGGCCATAGACCAATCCCTACCATTCACGCACATCTCCACGGCAGGAGGAGCATCACTCGAGCTCATCGAAAAAGGGACGCTGCCTGCCATCAAAACATTAGATGAGAACGAGATAGAATTTTTTGGGAAACACTAACGCTCCCTTCTCAAAAAATTACCCCTATCCAGCACATTTTTGATGATGAGTGTCTTGCCTTTCCTCTCCACCATACCCAGCCCGAGATTCTCGTCCAGCTCATTCTGCACCAGCACCGGACCGCTCTGCACGGCAAGGGAGATGATGCCGCCTGCAAAGACATCCCTGCCGCACAGGAACAGCCATGCTGATTTCTTGTTGATGACTGCCTTTTTATCAGAATGCATGGCAATCATTTCGAGCAAGGCGATGCTAGGCATGAATTCTCTTTTTTCCTCTCCGAGAGGGATGCCGCCGCAGAAGAGGTCCCTGCTGATTTTTTTTTGCACCTCTGCCAGCTTTGCAGGCAGTTGGTAGTATCTCTTGCCAATGCGCACTGCAGGAATGTGCTCCTGCGTGAAGTGCTTGACAAATGTTTCAAACGACATGTGTGCACACGGTACGGTAGTGTTTAAATAGATAGCTCTTCCAGAACAATTTTTGTCTTGTACCCGCTTAGCGCAGTAGCTTTCATGCTTAGTTGGTCGAAGATGTCCTTCACGGATGTTTTGTCAAGTTCATCATTAAGGTCGCGTAGCTGGTTCTTGATGACCTGCGCCCGCAGGATGTTTTGCTGCAAATAATTCTTGTACTGCTCGATCGTCAGCGTTGCCGTGTCGCGCTTCAGCTTTGCCTGTATGTCCATGAGCGTCTGTTCCTGTTCTCGTACTTTCTCTCGCATCACCCGTAAGTACGTCGGGTTGAGTTGCTTGATAGCATCGATCGTCTTCTCTTTCCGCTTCTCATCTAAGGTGATTGCATTTAGTTCTACTTGTCGTTTGACCTCTTGGAGTATGCGTGCCATCTCTCCTTGATCATCCTTGGCAAGGCTGGCCAGCACGTCAGTGAGGTAGTCATCTATTATGCGTTCCTTGTCGCTGGTGCGCTTGTACTTGATGAGCGCTTTCTGAATGGTGCTGAACAGTTGCAGGAGTTCCTCTGTTTCTTTCTTGTGCTCTGCAGCCACGTGCTGCAGCTCTTCCTTAAGGGAAAGGTGGAGTTGGTATTCCTTGCCCGTCTGAATCTCTTCGATTTGCTGGACGAGCTTCTGTTCCTTGTCCTCATACTGTGCAAGCTGTGTCGTGAGCTGCGTTTTTTCCTCTTCGATGATCGCCTCTCGTTTTTTCTTGAGTGCATAGTCTTCTTGCAGCTGCCGTATCTCGCGTATCAGTGTGAAGGGACTGCTCGTGGTGAGCGTCTCGATCTGCTTGAACTCTTGCATGAGTTCTACCATCTTCCTGTTGATCTTCTGCAGAGTGCCATCGAAGAATTCTCTCAGGACGAGCTGGTTTTTTGATGTTACCTCGACGAGTTTTTGCACATCCGCAGAGAACCTGCTGCAATCATCCGGGATGGCGAAGCTGTCCTCGCTGATAGTCAGTTTTTCAATGAACGCCGTGTAGTGCTTCACGTAGTTGATGCGGTTGCCCTCCATGATAGAGATGTGCTTGAGCGGAATGCGTTGGTTGCGCAGCGTTTCCTTGTTTAGGTGATGGATGAGTCCTTCGAGCTGGTTGACGATCTCTTGAATGCGATCCTTGCTTTCCTCTATCCCGTGCAGTAGATGTGCATGCTTTCCCGTTAATGTCTTCTCCACATATTCATCAAGCCGAGCAAACCGTATGAGTCGTACAGGTTCTTCCTGCTTCTTCTTGAACCAATCAAAAAAGCCCATTGTTCACCTTTTCTTCACTTTAAAAAAGTAAAAACCGAACTGGTTTAAATGGTTTTTGTGAAACTATATAAATGCTGGTGTGCGTGGTTTGCGCATGAAGAAGCAATCTCCGAAAGCAGCATCAGAGGATATTACCCGGCTTTTTGTGCTGGCAGATGCGGTCTTTTCCAAAGAGCCCGCTCTTGCCAACCGCTACGTATATTTAGCGAGAAAAATTGCCATGAAACATAAGATTCGCCTGACGAGCGCTCAAAAGAGGAAATTCTGCAAGCACTGCAATTCCTACATACGCTCGGGAGTCAATGGAAGGATACGGCTGCGTGCGGGGAAGCTGGTGATGAGCTGTTTTTCCTGTAAGAAATTCTCAAGATTCGTTTATTCTCGATAATTGGACAACAGCCACCCTGCACATATTTTTTACCACTTTAAAGTGATTTAGAATCGAAACATTTAAATACTACTTAACACTACTTTAGAGTAGCAATTGAGGAGGAAGGCTTCTCGACTACCACCCCTTCGGTTCCTTCCCCCCTCATTGCGCAGGTGCAATATGCTCGAAGAAATGCTCGAGAAAACCAACATCAGCAGGAAAGAACAAAAGAGATACCAAGCTGATGCGTATGATGTGAGTGCATGAAAAGAGAATTAATAGATGAAGATATAGAATACGAATTTGATGAAGTCACCGGCGCAAAAAACAAACGGCCCGTGATGTCCGCCCTGAACAAAAAGAAACTTTCTAAATGGGAGATGGACGAGCTGTTTGCCGGCCAAGACTGGTAATTTTTTTCCTCCTCTTTTGAACTTCTTTTAGGCTACATGCTGCTCTTGCTTACTGACGGTCTCCTCCTCAAAATTTATATAGAGCTCATGCTTCCTTTTTCTCATGAAGGAGATCGACGGGGGTGCCGAAGCGCTCATCTACGAAGAACAGGGGCAGATCATCAAGGACAGGATCAGCAAAAGCTACCGTATACCTGATATTGATGTGCCGCTGAGAAAGACCCGTACCAAACGAGAGGCAACCATCCTAGAAAGACTGCCCATACCCGGGCCTAAACTCATCAGGACAGAGCAGACAAAGCTCATCATGACGAAAGTGCCCGGAAAAAAACTCAGGGACGTCCTAGAACAGCATCTCACCCTAGCCAGGAGAGCAGGCACATACCTTGCCCAACTGCACAGCAAAGGCATCATCCACGGAGATCTCACTACCAGCAACATGCTCTATGACGCAGAGACAGACACCCTGACATTTATTGATTTCGGGCTGAGCAGCCTCAGCCACAAGACAGAGGACAAGGCAGTAGACCTCCACCTCTTCAGGCAAGCACTTGAAAGCAAACACACCACCGTCTGGGAGAGCGCATTCTCCCTCTTCCTCAACGGATATAAGCAGCTGCCCGGCTGGGAGCCCGTTCTCGAACGCTTTGTCCAGGTCGAGGCACGCGGGCGCAACAAGGAGAAGACATGAAACACGCACTGCTTTTGCTTAGCATACTCCTTCTGCCCCTTGTCCTCGCTCAGTCAGGAAACATCACCCTTCTGACCGTTGCGGATACGAAAGATGGAGGTCTTATGGGTGGGACGGCGGAGCTCTATCTTGACATCAAGCCAGGAACAGGAACGATATTCATCGACAGCTACCCCCTCACCAAACTGGACACGCAGATCAGCACACGATTCGCAAACCAGGTCGCCTGCGACATTATCCAAGAGGACTGCACTGCCTATGACTTCTTCTACACGATACGGGCAAACTCTCCCATCGTCGGAGGCCCGAGCGCAGGAGCTGCCACGGCACTACTCACAATTGCTGTGCTCAAGCATCTTGAGCTGAACAGGAGCATGGTCATGACAGGAACAATAAACTCAGGAGGATTGGTAGGCCCTGTCGCGGGCATTCCTGAAAAAGTTGCGGCAGCGCACGCTTCAGGATTCAGTGAAGTGCTCATCCCCCGATGGAGCGCCGATTGCAACTGCACCGGCATTCGCAACATCAGCACCCTGCAGGAAGCAGTCCATATCGCAACAGGATATGTATTTCCCGAACCAGAACCGTTGCACGTTCCCCAAACATACACGAAAGTCATGCGTGCCATCGCAGGACAGCTGTGTGCCAGAGCATCAGACCTTGGCAACATATCCTCATCCATGCTACTTTCACATTATCTCGGCCAGACCCTGTTCAAGATGAGTGACGCTCAAGAACTCTACCTCAAGGGACTGCACGCCTGGGAAGAAAGCAAATACTATAGTGCGGCAAGCTATTGCTTCGGCGCCAATCAGAAGGCGAGAGAAGAAGAGTATGCGCAACTCCCTGCAGGCACGCTCGAGGACATACGTAACAATCTTACTGCGACAGTTCAGGCATTCACGATGAACATAAGCACGGCATCCATACACACCATCAGCGATTTGCAGGCGTACATCATCGTCAAAGAACGCCTCTTGGAGACAGAAGACTATCTTGAAGCAAAACAACGCTTTCCGCTCAAGGACGCGGCACGGCTGGCAAGAGCACAGGAACGCTTCTTTAGTGCACAGCAATGGTCTGCATTCTTCACGACCGGCAAGACCTCATACGAACTTAATGAGCCGTACTTACGCCAGGCATGCATAAAAAAGCTCGCGGAAGCAGAAGAACGTATGCAGTATGCAGCATTCTATTTTCCCTCCTTCCAGCAAAACACCCTAGACGAAGCAAGAAGGCAGTACGCTAAGAACGATTATGCCCTATGCATCTTTCAAGCAAGCAAAACAAAGGCAGAAACGGAATTACTCATCACCAACCTATTCATGAACCAGAATGACACGCGAACCCTATTGCAAGAGACACTCTCTCTTGCAGACAACGTGATAGCACGAGAACAGGCCACAAGCACATTCCCCGTCCTCGGTTACAGCTATGCGGAATACGCAAAATCATTGCAGTATGACGACCCCTGGAGTGCCTTGCTCTATGCCAACTATGCGCTGGAATTAAGCAATCTCGACTCGTATTTTCCCAAACAACCTTCTCAGCACTTTAATAAAGACACCTTCCTTGTCTTTGTCGAGGGCATGCTCGTTGGCGCATTGCTTGTCTGCATAGTCCTACTTCTCCTGCGTAAAAACCCCGAAAGATTCCCTCCGAAGAGGGAACCTTCCCGGGAAAAGAGGTGAGTCGAAAAAAAGAATTTTTTTACCATTTGAGAATGGTGTTGTTTTATTTAAACATTTCGTTTTTACACCATTTCAAAATGGTGACAAATTGTGTACGGGTTGGTAACGACATGAGCAAGCGCACGGAACGAAAAGCAAGAAAAGAACTCAAAAAAGTGCTCACGAAAGAAGTCACAACCATTTTCATCACTGAAAACATCCCGTTCTACAGCAGCGCAGTGACTACGCTTCTCCAGACCATACTCCCTCCCCACGTGCAGATAAGCAACACGCCCAACCGTGCGCTGTCCATCCGGCCAAGCAGTATGCAGCATGAGGCAGATTTGCTGTTGCATGCACTTGCCACAAACACCCCAGAAAGATTGCAACAAACAAGCGTTCCTCTTTTTGCAACACTCACCGACCAACAACTTGCACGATTCACGAAAGAACGACCCCCTACACATCATCCTCTCCTCGAAGGCATGCATGCCTATTCGGATACTGCAGCGGCACTTGCAAAATCTGCGGCGTATCTCAGAAAAAGAATATAAACGTGGCAACTGCATATTTTTTCCATGAAAACAACGACCTTCATTCTGCTCGCAGGAGTTCTCCTTCTTGGCGTTTTTTTCCTGCTCATCCTTCCTCGTACAAAGACCATTCCTAAAGAGAATGGCAGCATCTCCATCTATTTCTGCCCCCGTGATGCCTGCGAAGAACACGTGCTTGCCGTACTTGCGGGGGGTGAATCTGTGCAGTGCGCATTGTACGATATCAGACTGGAACGCATACAGAGCATGCTTGTTGCCGTGCATGCTGCCGTGCTCACTGATGAGGATACAGCAAAATATTTCTCCTACGCCACACCCATAGCGCATGAGGGACTGATGCACGACAAATTCTGCGTCGTCAACCATAGTATTGTGATAACGGGCAGCTGGAATCCCACCGCTTCAGGCACGACGAAGAACGACGAGAACATACTCATTTTGCATAGTGCTGCAATCGCCGAACGGTATCTCGATGAATTCACGGCACTCTGGCAAGCAACGTAATCAAACTAAAAAAATAAAAAATTATCTGCTCGCCGTTGTGTACGTGAGCACCCGTGTATCCTCGAGCGAAGGCAACGCGTGCAGGTCAGCAGGGTAGTCAGGAGTCACGAGATACGTGTTGATGATGCCTGCCGTCTGGTCAATGCCTCCTGTCGTGATGTCTGTTGTCCACGTGCCATTCGCAGCGATGCTCGTGAGCGGTGTGTTCGCGTAGGGTTTCACCCACCACGTACCATTCACATTGATGTATGTCGTCGTCTTGAAGTTCTGCGGAAGCACGTTCACTATACGCCCTTGCAGATTCTCATAACTGTTCAAGGGAGGCACGTGTGTGAACAGCACCTGTGGCTGAGATGCCAGCTTTGTCGTCCTGTCAGGCATGAACAATCCCCAATGCGGTTCGATAGGTTGGGAATTCTTCCATGGCTGGTCGAATGCCTCAAAATACACGAATCGTGCGGTCGTTCCTTCCATGAGGCGGTAGTAGCTGTTCTGATTTTCCTCAGAGAGATCGGCAGCCCCTTCTGTCGGCAATCCGACTTCCTTCATGATGACAACTTGTTGTGTCCTGCCAGACAGTGCCGTGTACTGCTCTTCCGTCCATGCTGCAGCAGTCTCAGGATTGGTGATGTTTGCCCAGAACGGGTGCGTATTGGGAAAGGCCCAATCTCCAGCATCGAGCAGTGCAGTGTCATATGCGCCGATGGGTTCTGTGGTTGTAACTGGCTTTCCCGTCAGTGCACGCAACTGTGCCATTCTTGCTTCGAGCTCAGCAAGCGTGTAGTCGTTGCGCATCAACCCTTCATTGCCCAGACAATACCCGTCGACAAATGCCGTGTTCGCGAGCGCAGCGTTCCACTCCTCTGTGTTGGTCAGGCTCCAGATGCCCATGACAACGTGTTGCATTCCTGCATTGCGTGCAAGCAGAGGGATGCGTCCTAAGGTGCCATCCGCACCATACGTCACCACGCAGGTGAAGTTGGCATCTACTAGTACCTCAAGATCCGCAAGGATGCTCTCCTCTGAAGGGAATTGCTGGATGTTCGGGTTAAAGTTGGTGGGTGCATACGCTATCCATCTATCCGTTTCATGAAAAAAATCCACTGCAGGGCGAGGAGGCGTCGTGTCAGCATCAACGGTGAACGTGTACGTGACGGGGCTGGGATCTACTGCCCATTCATCATCGACGGCGCTCGCCATGAAATGGTAGACGCTATCCTCCAAGGTGAAATCGATACTGCCGTTCAGTGAGAACTGCGTATCTGGCAGGATTGGCTGCAGCAGATAACGGAAGCCTTGAACAGTGCCATCCTCATCGCTCCCGCCTACACGGAAGCGGACGTGTGCGTCATGTCCTATTACAGGAGGGCATTCCAGAAGAACAGTTTCTGGCGGACTGTTCACAGGAGTGGGCATGACAGGATTGTCTTCAGCTTTTTTCTCACAGCCGAGCATCATCGTCGCCGCTAAAGCTAATGCTAGTAGTGTTTTCATGGTATCATCCCCCACAGCTGCGTGCCGTTGTGTGTCACGCAATAGCAGGGTAACGACCAAGATGTAGTTATGTATTGTCCCTACACAATATACGAAACCGTATGTTACCCTAGTGCACTATATTGAATATATTTTATTTGAAATATATATTCTTTTAAGAAAAGTTTATATATTCTGCTGTATTTTCCTTCTTTGTGAAGCGAAAGGTCATCAGGCAAGGACATAATACCCTGACTATCACCTTGCCTTCCAAATGGGCACAACGGCAGAACATCAGGCCGAGTGACGAGCTCGAGCTACTCGAACAGGGCAACATGCTCCTCGTCAACGGCAAAGGAAGCTTACAGGAAAAGACCGCAAGCATCGATATTACTAACTTCACCATCCCCCTTCTTTGGCGTTATTTCCAATCCGCGTATCGTGCAGGCTGCGATGAGATAAAAATCGTCTACGACCAAAGCAAAAAGGAGTATGAGGATGCATTCCACTATTACACGACACATTTTGAGTATGCTAACTTGGGAGAGAAAGTGCCATCAAAGACCGCACTCTCGCTCATCCAGTCAGTTGTCGATAGGTTCTTGAACATAGCCATCATCAACTCAGGCAAGGGCTACTGCATCATCCGGGAGATGGGCGAGCCCACCATGAAAGAATTCGATCATTCCTTACGCAGGATATTCATTGTCATTTTTCAAATGTTCGATCGTATCATAGAAGTGATCAAGGAGAACGACATAGGGCACACGGCCATCTGCAAAGAAATACATACTATGGACTTGAATGTTGATAAGTTCGTTGACTACTGCTGCAGGATCATGAACAAGACGACAGATTTTTCTGACAGCAAGAAAAGCCTCATGTTCTCCACGCTCTTTCTCATGGAGCTTATGGCGGACGAGTTTAAATACATAGGGAAGCATCTTGCCGTTTCGAAAAAACCGCTCAAAGACACGCTCAAGCTCATCCTGCGCGTGCGAGAGCACTTCGACATCTACTACAAGCTCTTCTACAAGTTCGATCGCGAGCTCGCCATCGCTTTCGGCAGAAATGATTTCGACGTGTACAGCAAGTACTTTGTCATCAAGAAGGAACTCAAGGGAGAGAGCAGGAGCATCGCAGGCCACTTCATGCTCATGAGCAAATTCCTCCTCGCCCTGCTCGAGCTCAGGATCCAGATGGAGTTCGGGTGATTTTCTTAAATTGAATGGAAACCAAGAGATGTGCTTGTTATCTATATCCGCCATCGGCAGTCAGTATTGATCCTGTCATATAGCTTGCATCATTGGATGCTAAGAACAGGATTATGGTCGCCATTTCTTCAGGTTTCCCGAATCGTTTCAGCCAAATCTTGTCCGTTTCAGATTGTACGTACGCTTTCGGTAGGTCTTTGTTTATGTCTGTGTCTATCCAACCGGGTGCTACGCAATTGACTCTGATGTGTGGTGCCAATTCTTGAGCCAAATTCTTCGTCAGACTGATAAGTCCTGCTTTTGATGCATCATAGTCCATTGATTCTGGGCTGAAGCCATCAATACCGTTGACTGACGATACATTGATGATGCATCCTTTTTTCATGTGCGGGATGATGTGTTTTGCGCAGATGAACGCACCTACTAGATTCACGTCCAACGTTCTTTTCCATTGCTCAACCGTTCTTTCTACGAATGGCACATCAAACACGATGCCTGCATTGTTCACGAGAATGTCTACTCTGCCAAATCTCTTAACGGATTGCTGCACCATTCGTTTGACATCATCCTCTTGGGAAACGTCGCCTTGTAGCGCAATTGCCTCAGCACCCATCTTTTGTATTTCTGCGACGACAGCATCTGCTTCTTTTTTTGATTTGCAATAATTTATGATGACTTTCGCACCCTCTTGTGCAAACAGTAGTGCGGTAGCTTTCCCTATGCCTCTGCTCGCCCCGGTGATTAGCGCCACTTTATTCTTAAGTTTCATGCTTGCATTCATTCTTCATGTATTTATATTGTTTACTGAATGAACGGCGGAGAAACTGCTCAATGAGGAATATTGAGAACAGCAGTCCATAATAGCGCCTCTTCCGAATGTGTTTTGAACTGTTCCTACACAACGTTTATATAGCGGGAGACGCATCTGCACATGGAGCGTTTGACAAATACCTCAAAAAAAGTTGTAATGCCTTTTGGTGAATTTTTTTCTGGTGATGTTTGCGCACGAAGGAATACCTATGAACATTTTGCTCGTCTACCCGGAATATCCTGACACATTTTGGAGTTTCAAGACCGCCCTAAAATTCATCGCAAAAAAAGCAGCACACCCTCCTCTCGGATTATTGACCGTTGCCGCGATGCTTCCTGAAGAATGGAACAAGAAAGTCATTGACATGAATATTGCTCCCCTGAAAGAGAAAGACCTTATCTGGGCGGACTACGTCTTCATCAGTGCAATGGTGGTGCAGAAAGCGTCAGTGCAGGCGATCATCGGGCGGTGCAAGGACCACAAGGTGAAAGTTGTCGCCGGCGGACCGTTATTCAGCGATGCACACGAAGACTTCGCGAACATCGACCATCTCGTCCTCAACGAGGCGGAAATTACGCTACCGCAATTCTTAGCAGATGTGCGCAACGGCCGTGCCAAGCACGTCTATCACGCATCTGGACAGTTTCCCGAACTGGACAAGACGCCGCTTCCTCGCTGGGACCTCATCGACATGAGCAAATACGCATCGATGAGCATCCAATACTCGAGAGGATGCCCGTTCAATTGCGAATTTTGCAACATTACCTCTCTTTTCGGCAGAAGAGTAAGAACAAAGACGAAAGATCAGATGCTGGCAGAGCTGGACAACTTGTACGTAAAAGGATGGCGGGGCGATGTCTTCATCGTCGATGACAACTTCATCGGAAACAAGCTCAAATTGAAGAACGAGATCCTGCCCGCAATGATGACCTGGATGAAGGCAAGAAAATATCCCTTCTTGTTCACCACAGAATCATCCATCAACCTTGCAGACGATGATGCCTTGCTACGTTTGATGACACAAGCGGGATTCTACTCCGTTTTTGTGGGCATCGAGACACCTGACGAAACAAGCCTGACGGAATGCAACAAATTCCAGAACAAGAACCGCAATCTCATCGACTCTGTCGAGAAGATACAGAAAGCAGGCTTAGAGGTCACTGCAGGATTCATTGTGGGCTTCGACAGTGATTCTCCCTCTATTTTCAAACGGCAGGTGGAATTCATCAAGAACAGCAGGATAGTCACGGCGATGGTCGGCTTGCTGAATGCCCCAAAGAATACTGCTCTGTATCATCGGCTGAAGAACGAGAACCGGCTCTTGAATGACATTTCTGGCAGCAACACCGATTTTTCGCTCAACTTCATCCCGAAAATGGACGCTGCCTCGCTTGTAGCAGGCTACAGGAAGATAATCAAAGAGATTTATTCCGTCAAGCCCTATTATGCCAGAATCAGAGCGTACTTGAACAACATCAGGCGCGTGAAGAGAAGAGCAGTCCGCATCAACATCAGTCACATCAAAGCACTCCTTGCATCCATGGTCGTCCTCGGCATTAAAGATAGAGGAAGATTCTATTTCTGGAGATTGTTCTTCACCTCCATGTTCCGTCAAGGCCAGTTTCCCATCGCGATAACCTACTCCATCTACGGCTACCATTTCAGACGAGTGTTTGCGGACTGCATGTACTGAACGCGTCTGATTGCTTTTGAACGAGTAATTTGTTCATACTTTTGTAGGATGCCGCAAAACCGTATGTGTTCTTGAATAGTGCAGAGAATTCTGCTTTTGATTTGCAGTGCTGCAGGTCCGTGATGAGCCACAAGAGCTTTGCCTGGCCATACCTTTTCACGAGCAGCCGAACGACAAATCCTGATTCTTCATATACTCCAGGACAGTGCAGGTCGTAGGAATTGAGAAATTCTTTGAATGATGCGGGCCGTTTTTTCGTTGTCGTCTCGCCTGACACGTACAAGGCAACCCCTTCCCACAACCACACTGGCTTGTTATTTCCTTTTGCTGCCACCTGAAAGAACAGATGAGTGAGTTCGTGCTTGAGCAGACATCCATATTCTTCGTCAGTAAATCCATGCTTGCTCTCTTTTTTGCACGTTGCTTTGCTCACGATGTATGCGGTGTTGCCATGAACCCACCCCATGACTCCTTTTGGAGCGTTTTTCCTCTCAATGCATGAACCGTTTTCCTGTCTTGGATGATGAACACATTTGGTTTATTGAACTCCCAAAGTATGCCGAAGAACTTGCCGATGTCTTGCATTGCCTGTTCGTACTGTTTTTCTATCGCAGAACTTCTTTTGGATGCGAGTGTGAAGAGCATAACGGAACGGACGATATCGCATAATAAAAACTTTGTGAAAGCTGATGTAATTTATTTCTTCACGAGCACGTACGTCTCGCTGCCCAGTTGCCACTTCTTGATCTTGTGCATGACAATGAGGTCGTGCAGGATGGGCTCGATGCTCTTGGGCAGCGTAGCGTCAACGACTTCTGCCATCAAGCTAGCGCCCTCATCCTTCTTCGTCTTCCAGATGGCGCTATTCACCTCAGTAATGTCTTTCGTTGTGACCGTGGGTTCGACAGAAAGCAGCACCTCGGGGAATGTAAGCGTATGCACGCTGTTTCCGTGCAAGGTCATGAAGATCTTTTCGGTGATGAACGGGACGACAGGACAGAGAATGGCGAGAAGTGTGTCAAGGCAATAGTTCAACGTGAGTAGTGCCGCTTCCTGCTGCTCGTTCGTGAACTGTCCACCTGTATTGTATGCTCGTCCCTTGACTAATTCCAGGTAGTGGCTGGCGAATGCTTCCCAGATGAAGTTCCTTGTGGCAATGGCGGGATTGTGGAAGTCGTACTGCGCGTACCTCTCGTCGGCTAGCGTGATGAGCTTGTTCACTTCAGAGATGATCCACTCATCCGTCGCCGTCAGCGGGATGCTTTTGAAGAGTTGCTCATACGTTTCCTTTGCAATCCTCTCCGAGAATTCCTCGGAAGTTATGCCCGCAATGAATTTGGCAACATTCCACAGCTTGTTGATGGTCTTTCCCGCTCCCTCTATTCGCTCAGCGGAGCAGCGGAAATCAGTCCGTTCCAGATTTCCTTCGACAGCGCTCCACAACCTGAATGGTTCTGCACCGAACTTGTCCAGTATTGTTTTTGGGCTGATGACGTTGCCTTTGGATTTTGACATCTTCTCTCCTTTGTCATCGACGATGTGATAGTTGATCCAGACGTCGTTGAAGATGCATTTGCCCGTCAGTAGGTAATCTTTGAGCACCGTATAATACAGCCAGGTCCTGATGATCTCTTTGCCTTGCGGTCGAAGCGAGCATGGCTGGTGTTTCTTGAAGAACTCCTCATCTCGTTCATACATGAGAATGTACAATGGACTTATGGATGAGTCGAACCAGGTGTCGAACACGCGAACATCACCTATCCACTTTCCGGGAAAGTCGTTGATGGTGCCTTTTTTCTTCGGCATGCCATTCTCAAATGCATACACGTCAGCGTCTGCTGGTGGTTGCTCTTTCCAGGGAGCATAATACTTTCCTTTAGGAGGGAGTGCAATGAGCTTGTTCTGATGCCAGAGGGGAACCTCTGTCGCATAATATCTTCTTCTCGAGATGGGCCAGTCGATGCTGACGGAGTCTATCCAGTTCAGCAGGATCTGACGGGAGTCGTCTGCAAAGAAGTTGAGCTGTGCTGCAAGCTTGCGCATGTCCTCCTTGAAATCCATCTGCTTGACGTACAGCTCGGTCATGCTGATGAATTCAATGGGATCTTTGCTGCGTTCGCAGATGGGCGTTCGGTGCGTCGTCCTCTTCTGATGCACGAGCAGCTTGCGCTTGTCCAATTCCGTGACCATTTTCTTCTGCGCTTCTTTAACAGAAAGACCATCCAGGAAGCCTGCATGCTTGTTCATCGTGCCGTCCTTGTTGATGGCGATGACGGGAGAAATGCCCATGTCCCTGAAGAAGCGAATGTCCGAGAGGTCTCCTGCCGAGCACATCATCACTATTCCCGTTCCCTTGTCTATCTGGGCAGCAGGGTGTGCTCGTATGGGCACTTCCTTGTTGAACAGAGGAGTTATTGCGATCTTGCCATCAAGATGCCGGTAGCGCTCGTCTTCTGGGTTGAAGATGACCATGCCGCACGTGCAGACGAGCTCAGGACGAGTTGTCCCGATGATTATTTTCTCTCCTGTTTCCTTGACGGTGAATATGATGTCGTTGAAGAAGCTCGGCAAATCCTCATACTCCACTTCAGCATCGGCCAGTGTCGTCTGGCAGCCAGGACACCAATTATTGATGCGTTCGTCCTCGTAGATGAGCTCTTTCTTGAACATGTCGATGAACGTTGCCTGCGTCACTGCCCGGTATTCGGGACTGTCCGTGTGGTAGACATCTCCAGGCTCCTTGCCCAGATGCCATGAGTTGAAGCTAATCCCTAATTTGAGGAATGATTCTGTTGAGGATTCGCTTGCCTCTTCCAATACTTTCTTGCAGAAGTCAATGAATTGTTCTCTCGGCGTTTCCGTGAGCTTGATGTTGAACTTCCTCTCCGCTGCCATCTCGATAGGCAGGCCATTCCTGTCCAATCCCAATGGGAAGAGCACTTCATATCCTTTCATCCTACGATAGCGTGCGAACATGTCCATGAGCACGTACGTAGTCGCCTGGCCGATATGGACGGGAGTGTTCACGTACGGCGGCGGCGTGTCTATGGAGAAGACTTTCTTGCTCGTTCTCTTGTCGAAGCGGTGGACGTTCTGCTGCTTCCACGCTTCATACAGAGGTTGTTCCAGCTCTTTCGTCCACTGCTTTGCGAACTCGGGTTTCATGCTCTCTCGAACCTCGATTTGTTTAAAAAGATTATGCGTGCGTCAAGTGAAAGACGACGTTGAATGTCCTTTCCAGATTCTTCTCTTCTACGATGATGATGTGCTCGTTGTGGCAGATCATGCTGTCCACGATGCTGATGTCATTACCGGCAAGCTCGTTACTCAACGTAGCGAACAATCCTGGCGTTTTTGTGATGTCTGCCTGGTAGTCGATGCACAGCTCTCCCAGTTTGGCGGTGATGCCGACGATATCCCTTTCGGCAAACGTGCTTTTGACAAGGAGTACGTTCTTGTCATCGATAATGAGCTTGATGTACGTACTCACTTCGAAGATTCTCAAGGTATCTCCTGCGCTGAAATCGATCTTTGCGTAGAGCGTGGCCAGCTTTTTCCTGATGTCCTCGTGTTTCTTGAGCAGTACTGAAACGAGCTTTGTCCTCGTCGAGAGCTTTGCCTTCTTGAGCAGAACATAGACTGTGTGCAGGGTCTCTTTTTTCTCCTTGCTGCCCTCATATCGTCTGATGGCGCTGATGACTGCATCAATATTGCGATCAAGATGGTGTTCTTTGGCAATCTTTCTAGCGAGAGCGCTCGTGTTGATGAGTCCCTGCACGAGATTCTTGCGAATAGCTGCATCATTGTCGATGATGCGCCATACGTCCTTATTTATGCTAGTCATGAGCTGCAGAAATTTGTCATTTTTTATAAATTTTACTATTTTTTGTCAAAAAGATTTTATGGTGGAGGTTGTTCTCTTCTGAGTACGTAAAGAGATGATTATCATGAACGGAGCCGAAGCAACACACAAACCTCTCGCTGGAGAGACACATCTGCCGACACGAGCACATTTATCAGCAGAGCGGCTGGATGCCATCTGTGACAAGGTGTGCGTGTGGACGGGAATGTTAATCAATCAACAAGGAGGGAGAGGCTATCGCAAGCACGCATATATACTTAACGAGCATGGTTATAAGTTGGAACTACCATCCATTATTGTAGAACAACTGCAAAATGCTCTGCCCCGTATGGAACACCATTGGCTGCAGACAGCTCTTGAGGGACACGATTATGTGCTTACTCAACAAGAAGCCTTCTGTCTCGGATTTGACATTGCGAAAGCGCACGGTGTAGACATGCCTGGTCTCGAGCATATTGCCAGAACGTTTGTGCAAACCGCCTTGAGCGGGTTCAAGGATTGGGATACGTTGCAGTGTCTGGCAGCATGCTGTGCGGACCACGGGCTTGACGCCAAGAGCATAAAAACATATGTGGCAGAACAGCTCGTGAACTGTGATTCAGTGGATGCTGACAGAAATCATCTGATCACGAGATTTGCAGGAAATGCAGAGCTGGATGCAATCCCAAAATTACAACAGAATGGATTCCCTGTTGATGTTGACGAGATAAATCTGCAACGCCTTCGCTATTATTGCATTCATCTTTCGGAAAATCCAGAAAATGTGCTGAAAAAAATTAAACAGCTTCGTCTTGATGAGAATCCTGCATTTCCAGCAATCTTTCAAGACGCTGTTGACTTGGCTGCTGCCACCCATCTTGTATTATATGATGGGTGGCTTCTTGGTCTTGAAGAACTCTCGGCACACTACGACACGAGAATAAACTATGCGAAAGCCCTGACTACAGCGATAGAGCGATTCAAAGAGTGGAATGCAGGACGTGACTATCAACTCCAAGGAAAGTATCGCAGACAGTGTACTGTGAGAGAAACACTCAGCGGGATGTGGCGATTTGCTATAGCACACGATCTCAAAAAGCTTGCTAATCACCCTCTCAAAAATCTGGCTGCCGAGTTTTCGGAAGAGAAGGAAACGGAACCCACCAGGACCGGTGATTGCGTGCCTGAGATCGACTATCGTGCGAACGGCATCCATGTGCAGTTAGCGAATGTAAAAGAAAATAACTGTTATACCAAATTTGTGTTGCACTGTAATGATCTGAAGAGAGAACTGAGCGTGCTCGCAGATTGCGAACTGGAACATCACTATGATATAGCACGCAAATTTGGTGTCTCCCGTTTCACAAATGGCGATCGCATTATTGGTGGTGGGAAGCTATATATCAATACGGCAGAGCGTATCATTGAGCTGGAGAAGGGTTCGGAGGAATACGGCTTAGAACCACGTCTCCTTACAGCACTCGTGCTTGGCAACGTTCCTGAACTTGAAGACTACAGAATAACAGGACCATTCTATCCTGGATTGTCGTGGCATGACGGATAGGGTGACGGCATGATTGAAGACAATCAAAGAGACAACTATCTTCACAATGCCCCGCTCTTGGCTGACAGGCTTTTAAGAAATGGTACGCGTTCATCTTGGGGAGAATTGCGATAACATAAACGGTGCTTGCTGCTTCTGCCTGAGAGACAGATAGGAAAACATAGCTAGTTGTTGGTCTGTCTAGTGTTTCGGGAAGTAGTTGAGGACGAGTTCATCGAGGATAAGCAGTGTTTCGTGCGAGCTGATGATGTCAGGAAATGCGCCCTTGAGCGATGCGATGTGCTTTCGCAGGACGGCGATGTCTTCTATTTCGAACTCTAGTGAGAAGTCGTAGATGCCGATGAGCCGCGTGGCCCACCGTATGCCCTCGAGCGTTTGCAGGAAGGTCAACATGCTTCTCCACGTTCTCGCATCGAGGCGTCTGCAGCGGAACCACGTCTTGTAGTATTTGTGGTCGAATGCAGCGAAGTTGAAGAAGAGATGCGATCCCTGCAAGATGCCTTCTTTCTGTAGTTTTTTGATGTGTGCGGCGATCGTCTTTGAACTGACACCGATGTCCTTTGCGATGTGCAGCGACGGTCTCCGGGCATCTGCTCCAAGGATGTGCAGGAGTTCCTGCTCTGTCATCTCCAGAGCACGCACGTCTTCCGTTCCTGTGCTGATGGTCCTTATGCGAGTCTCGTCGAGTCCGAAATTTCGTTTGAAATAGGAGATGTACGTTGTCGTGAAGAGCTGCTTCTCCGCAAGACATGATCCGCAGATGTCGAGGAGCTGTTCGCTGCATCGTTCGATGTCTGTGTTGTTGCGAGCAAAAAGTGTCAAGTTGGCGTGCCATCGCCCCTCGCAGGTGGTGAGCCATGCGAGATGCCTTATCTTCTGCAACTGGGAGTACAGCTCTGTCTCTATCTCTGGCGTGGTGTTCTGAAACTGGAGAAGAATGGGAACAAAAAAATAGCCTGCCTTGTACGTGTCGATCTCTGCAAGATAGCCCTTGATGATACCCCGTTTCTCGAGGTTCTTGATACGGTGGAATGTCGTTTCCGTGCTCAGGCGTGCCCGCTTAGCCACGCTCTTGAGCGATTGCCGAGCATCGCTCTCCAATGCAAACAAAATTTGCTTATCTTTTTTATTAATTGTCAACATTAATTAAAAAATGGCACTTATTATTAATAAATTTTACTATTTATTAAAAAATCTGATAAAAGAATTTAATAACATGGAAAATTGTTATTACTAAACAGTAATAATTGAGGCGATATCATGAAAGAAAACAAGGCGGACATACAAACGCACAAGCGAGCGCAGTTGAATGAGAAAAAGCTGAATGCCATCTGCGCGACAGAAGGCGTCTGGACGGGTATGCTGAGGACTGATCATGATCAGTACAGACCAGAATATGGCTGTCATGGCTATAGTATTCATGACTATTGGACTGATCACTTCTGTGAGCGACTACCTCCTCTTATCGTTGAACAGCTCGATGAGGCGTTACCGCTCATGGAGCGTCATTGGCTGCAGAAGGCACGCAACGGGAACGATCCTGTGTTTGCCCAGAGCTGGGCGTTTCACAAAGGATTCGAGATAGCAAAAGCAAACGGTGCAGACAAGCCTGGCCTCGAACGCTTGGCCCGCACGTTTGTGCACGGGATGTTCAGAGGGGACCACTATCGGCGTGCGATCCATGGCTGCAATATTCCTCTCGGACTTAAAGAACTCATGGCATGCTGTGCAGATCAGGGACTCGACCCTTCGAAGATAAAGGACTATGCGGCCGAGTACGTAATGACTTTTGACGTTGAAGGAGAGGTCATACGCGATGAAAGTGATAAAACGTGGCTTGAATATCTGGTTGCTGATCTTTGTGAGGAGGGATATCCGATTAATATGAGAGAGGTGTATGGCATCCGTCTTATGGGTCTCCTCGCCACTTGCAACTACGAGTTGCCTGAAAAGGTAGATGCGCTTTTTAGGGAAGCGAAAACAAAAGGACATGATTTGACGATATATCAAGGAGATATAAATGTGGCTGTAGCCGTCCGATTGGCAAAAGAAGGTCGTCTCCATGAAAAATTCACAGAGCTGGTAACCACGTATGACAAGAACATCAATTATGAAGATGCTTTGCTTATGGCAACGACTTTTGTTAATCACTATGATCTGCAGATGGACAACTCAGTAAGAAGAAAGAATCTAGAAAACATCCGTGAGCTCGCCGAGACGCATCAGGTATATGTGCCTGAGCTCAAAATTCCAGAAAAGACAGAACCACGCGCGACTGATGTTTGCGTCCCTGACATTGACTATTGTGCAGATGGCGTTCGTGTACGATTAGCAAACCCGAAGCCAGTCGCAGGAGAAAGGTATGAGTCAAAATTCGTGCTGGGCCTGCCTTGGAAATCGCAAGGATTGGAATTGCTCGCGGATTCTGCAGTAAAAGGACCTGATATAGGCCACGCGTATATCGCTGAAACACACGGCAGGTATGTAGGTGAAGCAGGACAATCTGTTGGCGGGGGTCGCATCACCATAGACCCCTCTCAAAGAACTATCAAACTGAGCTGGATGTCTGAAGCGTTCGGAACAGAGCCACGCATCCTGACAGCATTGGCGCTCGCCCAACTACCAGAATTTGAAGAATACACAATAGAAGGAGCGTTTGAAATAAAAAAATACTAATGCAGGCGATACGTATGAGCACAACTGATGAAGAACGGAAAAGGAACGGAGAACACGGCAGTGCTCTCACACAGCTGGAGTACTTCATAGCCCGCTATATGGCTGAAGTAAAGGAGAAAACAGGCAAGGACACAGTCTATAACGCGGATCATCTCTGGGAGAAGGTCGAGGAAGAAACCGGACTTGACCAGGTCAAGTTGGACAAATTGCTTCGGCCCGTGCCGTTCGAGCAGGTAGTTGCCGTTCTCCCTTCTGAAACCAGGAACAACATCAGGAGATATCTGCGAGGATTCAACAGCAGGTACGTAACAGCACGTCATGCATTGGAGCAGCTCGCAAGTAATCCCAATTCTGTGCCAGAACAGAAGCTGGTGGCGGAAATGGGCAGCAGAATATTCAACAAGACGCACGTATTACGCTTGGACTATTTCGAACAGGATGACGGAGTGTCCCTCTGCAATATGGATGAGCCGGGCTGGAGAATGGTCTATAAAGACAATCCCAGTTATACTTTTGTAGGGCAGACGTTGACTGCAGCATTCATTCTTACTGAGGCGTATTCGCGGTATAGGAAACCAATCGCGCATGGTGATACGAATTTTCTGTTTGATTCTGCATGGAACGAAGCTGTGCGAAAAGAGGTAACAGCGTATCTGAAAGCGCTGCCACCTAAGATCACTCCTGATGTGTGGAAACAGTATGAGAGAATGGGAGAACAATACGGAATACCGACGATGAATTTCAACCACAATGGCGTTCTCGCCCGAGAGATTGCCAAACAGCACACGATGCACAAAGAAAAAGAGAACCAGAGGTGAGATTATGACTATGCTTGAACAAATGGCGCGCGCAGCAGGCAAAACGCCCGATGAACTCAACACGATACTCCAAGGAAAAATGCGCGACAGGCTCATTGTCGGAGATCATGATGCTGTCGAGGCAATACGAGCGCAGTATGGTGTCCAACTGGAACCGGGGACGGTGCAAGCTGCCATGCTCACGTTGCTGAACAGAGCAGAGTGGATAAAGAATATCGAAAGACTCGAAAATAGAACAGAAATCCACCTAGAGATTCCAGATGCTGGACAATTGCAAACAATATATGACGGTTACATCCGCAAAGCGTGCAACGAGGAAAAAAGGGAACGTATCGTAGGTAGATATGGCATAATGGGTCTATTTGAACGAACGCATGTAGCGCCGCAGACGACGCAAGATACTGCTCAGACTATTTATCATTACTGCGTGGCCGATACAGCACTGGAAAGTAGTTGGGCTCTTAATGAACAATTGTGCGGGCTAGAAAATGTCCTTCATGTTGAAGACGAGCCCTATATTCTGTTGCAAACCCTGGTTGCGCTTATACGAGATAGCACCTGGCCGGGATATGTGAAGGAATCTGAAGAGGTGTTGCAAAAACGAGGCGCAGAGCTTGACAAACAGCAACGTCAGGAGTTAGCAAGAGATAAATTCCTTAATCACGTCAAGGAAGGTAAATTGGAGCAATGGTTCAAGCACGACACTGCCGGTCCACACTATGATCCATTTTTTGCCAAAGAAGATCTGACTCTCCTAGAAGCACAGCAGATACACGAAGCATACGGACAAGCAATCAGGAACGGCACTGTGCAGCACTTACCTTTCGTACAGCGATACGTGGGCATTCCGCTTGAGCCTAAAGAGACCGACGTGAGTGAAGGATACGCTCGATGCTTATGCGAAAACCGTTTCGACGATTTTGCGATGTTGTGGGACATGACGAATGTGCGACCTTGCATTACTCTGGAGCATGAGGCGCTAGAAAAGATGTATGCTGCCATGCCTATTGATATCAATTTACGCAAGCTGGAAGCCATAGTCGATGTTACAGGGCAACTTCCGCCTGAACCATTTGTTCAGAAGAGATTTAGACTCTGTTTAAATAAGGATGATGTGCACACTCTTCAGCAACTCATCGCATTAACGGGCATGCACCCCGCCGAGCATGATGTAAAAGAACGAATGCATTACCTCATAGGCTGTGTGCATCCTGGAGACAAGATAACTAGGACTGTTCATGATGACTATCCTCTGTTAAAGGATATTATGGACATCACGGGCGTGCGTCCTGATGAGCAGAAAGTTCGAGAGCACATAGACTTTTGTGTTCGGATGAAACTGAACATGGATGAGTATTATGCTCGTGCTCATGGCTGGGAGCAGAGAGTAAAAACTCTGGTGAAGATGACTGGTGTGCCTCCCTCAAAAGAACTTGCGGAAAACCTCTATCTTGAACTCGTGCGACAACCAGGATTGACGAATGTAAAAGACTATCCTGCCGTCATTCAAGACATAACAGGCGTACCTCCGCCAGAGACGTACTATATTATTCTTGCCCAGAAACTGGGCTGATTTTTTTTAATAGTTCAGAACGGGTGATTCGTTTTTTGTATGGTTGAATAACTCATAATATTTAAATAGGCTGGTGCGCCCTGATGAGCCAAGGCCCCGTTGCCTAGCCTGGATAAGGCGCCAGCCTTCTAACGCAAGAAGGAGAGCTGGAGATCGTGGGTTCAAATCCCATCGGGGTCGTTTGGTGGGTTGCAAACCCGTCCCCGTGTCAACTCAAGTGAGTTGGTTTACATCTCGTCAGGGTCGTTCTTCCAAAGATAGTTTAAGAAAATCTCTTCCTCTCGCTCCATGCGCCGCATGACCTGCAGCGAAAAATCAGAGAAGAGTGCCCGCACTTCTTCATCCTGATAATAAGCATAGTAGCGCAGTTCGCCGGGATAGCTCTCTGTTGCAACATACCCTTCGGTAGTGCCTTCCTTGACGCTCACGTGCAGCACGCCTTCGGGCATAAGCAGACCGTGCAGTTGTTTAATGATCTGTGGCAACCTTTCCTTGGGGATGTGCAAGAGACTGGCATTCGCCCAGATCCCGTCATACATTCCGTAGAGGTGGAGGTGCTCGATGTCCATCACCATTGCAGGAAGGTTCTTCTCCTGGCAAAGCGCAATCATGATGGGAGAAGCATCAACGCAGAGCACCTCGTGTCCTTTCTTGCTGAATAATTCTGCGTACTGTCCCGGCCCCGAGCCAAGATCCAGGATGCGCATTCTTTCCTTGAAAAGGAAATCCGTTATCTGCTCCTCGAGAAGAGACATCTCCTTGATTTTTTTCTGTGCGTACTGTACTGCACACGTGTCATACGCCTTGCGTGTCTGCTCGTCTACCACCTGATGGGGAATGCCTGCATGCTTTTAATGTTTACCAAAAACCATATAAACCGCTTCTCGGTTCTCCTTTCGTTGTGCGGGCGTCGCCAAGCGGTAAGGCAACAGGCTGCAACCCTGTCATTCCCCGGTTCAAATCCGGGCGTCCGCT
>JAZDHK010000036.1:0-52637 GCA_043806035.1 archaeon | reverse complement strand
CGCTGAAAATGACCAATTTATGTTTGTAGTCAGGTTGCCTTAAGTGATTTTCAAACTTGTTGAATAAGAGCCTCAGAAAATATTTGTCCCAATAGCCGACGCTAAACTCTACCAAGAACAATGATTCTCTTTTCACGCATGTTGCAATTGCCGTCTGGCTTGGTCGAGGGACCGCATCTGTTTCTGACTTATGTTTTTTTTGTTTTGTTTAACCACCGGCCATTTTTCATCAACTTCGTACGTCTCTAATCTTAAATCGTGCACGAGATAATTCGTCATGCTCAGAGCATGATCTGCTACGTCGGAAAGCAGAGAGCAGATCGTGTTCTTGTTCACATGAAGTGTTCGAGAAATTGCTCGAACACCTTTTTTCTCGACAAGTTCTTTGCAGATTGCCTTGATTTTTCTCTCGCTGAGTTTCTTTTGATAGAGTGGAGTGCCCTTTGTCTCGACGAGATATTTATTGCAATGATTGCAATAATATCTTTGGTGTCCGGCGGTGTTTTGTCCTCGCTTTACAATATCCTTTCCTGTTTCTCGACGATAAAAACTACAATCAGGATTTTGACAAACTGCCTTGTTATTTGCACGCGTACGAGCCATACTACATCACCTCTTACGAGGTGGAAGTATATAAGAACTACTATATTAAAGTATCTATTTTAATACAGTGCCAAAAATTGTTATTCATAATTTTATTTACTATTACGTGGTAAAATATATAAACTTGGTTGTTTTTCTCACGTGCATGCACGACATCAAATGCTGGACACGCATGGGCGAGTACCACTATTTTCTCGACAACAACGTCTCCACGCCATACACGCGACCACGTGTCGGGAAGCGCCTGCCTTTTACTCCTGCATTCTGCAAACTAAACGACAAGAGAGGCATCCCTACCAAACTCGGCCACGTCTATTACATAGACGACTCACCAGAACACACACTCGAGAAGACGGGCAAAACAGAAACTCTCGATTGGGTCGTCCAAGAAGCAATAGAAACACCAGACACCCTTCCCTGCGATCTCAAGATACTCTTCCACAAACAAAAAGGAATCGTGTTCTCCTATGCAAAATTTGACCGTAAGAAAATAGTCTATCGGCAGTTCGGTGCACGTTACATTAAACTCTTTCCTTATCTGGATGGTCCGCTCACCGAGGAGGCAAAAACAGCACTGACTGCAATGCATATAGACCCAGGTACACTGGCCATTCCTACAGAACTACGCGACATCGTCCAGACCATCGCGCCAGGCTACCATACACTGCTATCCGAACAATGCCGTGCACGCTTCAACCTTGAGTTCAAATCAAAAGTGATTTCCTTCGATTTCAAGTACGGCGTATCCGCATCCCACGCTGCAAACCACAAACCGTACTTGCACTCTCCTGAGAAACCGCAATGGTACGCCATCGAGATAAATTCGTGCCCGGACAGTATTGCTGCACAGACATTTCTCCAGTATCAGAGCCTTCCTCGGCGAATACTGCGCTTTTTCGGCTTTTGACACATATATTTTTATACGTCTGCTACTTTCCCTTTGCCATGGAACCGAACGCATATACTATCCAGCAAGCGACTATCGCTCTTGCGCTACGTGAATATTTGGCACTGCAAGAGCTCAACCCAAAGCATGAACTGCTGTATCACCTGGACAACGTCACTTCCCGTGCTTTCTCGTACACCGATTATGCAAAATTCTGCAATTGTTTCGGCAAGGAGAAAGAAGGCATGGCTCCCATCTTCGGCAGATACTATTTGGCCATGAAAGCAGAAGTCGACAAGGTGCGAGGAAAAAGCCCATCGTTCTTGCCTTTGCCTCTTGAAGAGCAACTGAGGTGAATGGATGTCTTTGCTTGATGCCATCAATTCGCTACCCTTGCTTCCCAGAGACTATCACGGGGAGCGGCCAACGGCGTATCGTCAGGACAACAAAGTCAGATCAGTGGAAACGTGTCTGCTCTGCAAGGAACACGTGAACCGGGGAACGCTCTTCATCCACGTAGGGGCAGACTGCAGGGCAGTTCCCTACATGGCGATGCATGCGCTCGAAAAACACCATTCCCGCCTCTATTGGGGCAGCGAGCACAAAGGACTCTTTTTCTTCTTTCCATCACTAAACTACTTCCTGAATAGGATCTGATACATCGGGTTATGCATTTGGCAAACGAAGGCAGGACATCTCTTGCCAACGATATGCTTTTAAGCAACGGCTCATTTCTCTCAACCATGGATCTCCAGAGGAAAGTGGAATTGATGCAGCGTTATGATTTCCCTGGCTACATCAATTGTCTCTCGGTCATATCAATGAAAATCCAATTATGGGCTGACTTTCCGACAACAGGCAAAACGGGAGAGCAGTACGTGAGCAAGCTGAACGAGGCGACAAAAAAATTGCAGACCTGGTATGGAACGATAGATTTTGCGTGCATCGAGCAAGAAATGAACTCGGTTGATGAGGACGATTTTGCGACGCTGTTTCTGACAAGAGCTGCCTTGCCGACCTTGGTTGAGACGGTCGATGCGTTCGTCACGTATGCAAGGACTCATGAGTATCACGTTTCGAGAAAGGATGAGCCCTACATTGCCGTGCAACAAGCAGTTCAGCGGCTGATTGCTGCGGATAAGCATGAAGGAATCCCGTACAGAACCCGTGTGAGGCGAAGAGCGCGCGAATTGACTGCATGCACCTGTCCGCCCAAACCTTTATAAACCTCTTCTTGTCTCCACTGTTGGGATGTGGAGAGTTGCTTCTCTGAACCGGTTAACGCGCTGTGCGTTAAATTATAACAATGGAGGCAAACGGCATGGGACTCTACCAAAAAATCAGAGACACGTGGAACGAACAAACGCCAGAATTCTTAGAGGTGCACCGCAAGCGGCTCACGCAATGGCGTGCAGAACCCGTCACTATCAGGATTGACTTCCCGACAAGGCTGGATAGGGCACGGGCGCTCGGCTATAAGGCGAAGCAAGGATTCATCATCGTCAGGCAGCGCGTCATCAGAGGGGGGCACACCCGGCCGGACATTAAAGGAGGAAGAAGAACAAAACATGCACGGCAGCGAAAGATCGTTGCGAAGAGCTATCAGCAGATTGCTGAGGAGCGTGCACAACGATCATTCACGAACTGCACCGTGCTGAACAGCTATTTCGTTGGCAAGGATGGCATGCATGATTGGTATGAGGTCATTCTCATCGACAGAGCGCATCCGAACATTGCCAAAGATCATCAGCTCAGAAATCTGGGCAGGGGCAGGACGTTCAGAGGCATTACCAGTGCTGGTCGAAAGAGCAGAGGCTTGCGTAATAAGGGATTGGGTGCAGAAAAGATGCGCCCGAGCCATCGTGCAAAGGGAAGAAAAGCAAACTAAAAATTATTTTTTATTGTTCTGCAATTTTTTTGTATTCTTGTATTTGCTCTAGCGTGTGGCGGACACTCTCTGCAATGAATGCCTTGCCGAACATGGCAATATCCCCAAGATACGATTCCACGATCTTTCCTATTGCTGCGGGATCGATATTCGCCTGTGCCATTTCTATTTTTGTTCTCGACTCGACCATTGCGGAAAGCATCATACCGACAGGCATACGTTGGAGATCATCGAGCTTGCTCACCGTATCACTGATGCTGGAGAATTGCGACGTGATCTGCTTCTCGTACTCGTCCAACGAACCGTATATGGTCTGGATGATCTTCACGGTCTCTTCCTTGGAAGCGAGGATGGCGTCAGGAGTCATTCCTGTCTCTTGACTGTGCTTGGTGAGTGCTTCAGCGTACGCCTCTTGTCGTTTTATAAACGCCGTTGCTTTATCGAAGTCCTCGCTCTTTTTTGCGTAGGACAATGGATCACTGCGTAGCATTGTTGCACGCAGTGCTGTCTCGATAGATGTGTCTTTTCCGAATTTTTCTTCGAACAATTCTTTTGCGAGAGGTGATGCAAGTACGTCCTTGATGGGATCCCACATGGTGTACATCAGGTCAGAAACTCCTGTGTAGAGTGTCATGAATGCGTGCTTTGGAGAACCGAACTGCAACTTGTTCTCAACATCAGCTAGTGTCTTGAGATAGACGATTTCCAGTTCTTTTGCGGCATGCCTACGCATCGCTTCGCGTGTCAGTTCGAGAGGCGTTTTTTCTTTTGGTTGCAATGTATCGCCCAAGCCGAGCGCGGCAAGCACTTCTCTAATTTGTTCATCATCATTCATTGGTTTCACCTGTTCCTTACTTGTATTTGCGAATGTGGCTTGATTTATAAACGTTTGTATTGTATCCCCTAAATAGTGGTGATTATTCTTCTTGTTTTTTCGGCAGGATGTTGGTGCATGAGTACAACGTTAATGGATTGCTTTTGCATACTGCAGCAGCGGCAGCAGTGGTTTTGAGAGGCAGTCAGGTAATGCACTGATGATGGAAATGATGTCTTCACTGACAGGTCCGTGCTTTGCGAGTGTCTCCTCATCCAAGTTGTCCATGATTTTAATGAAGGGGATGGGCATGATGCTCGTTTCTGGGCGCAGGGGATTGAACTCTGCGGCAATGGCGAACAGGAATTCATTGTTTTTTTGGAACCAATAGTCTGCCCTGAACCCCGTTTGTGGGGTGAGGTGCAGCACGTTTGCTCGGTGATATTGCTCCTTGTATTTTGCACTATCGGGAAATGTGCGTATTCCCCAAACGATGTGTGCTGAGTCGGTGAGCATGATTCCAGGATAGCCTTGCCTGAACCAATCGTGATATGCAAGGTGTCCTTTTCCTTCGGGAAAATTCCTGTCTTCGAACTGCGCAGCAATTATGCGTGGGACGATGAGCTTCAAACCTTTCTGGGCATCTTCCACTGCAGAAGAGAGCTCTATGCGTGCGGGCTTGTGCCCATCGTGCGCGATAGTGAAAGAAGCTGTTTTTTTCTCGTCGAGAAGCTGCCAGGGAAAGGTGGTGTGTACATCCATGCCTGTTGAGAAGCACATCGCACATTTAAAACTTACTAAATTATTTACTAAAAAGTGGTTAAATCTTTTGTTTTTTTACTTACGTGAACAAGTGATATTTCTCATTCCCTTGCAGCTCGTGCAGGATTCTTTTGACAATGATTTTCTCCGGGTCAGGCATTAATTTGACGCGCTTACGGATGTCATCGAAACTCTTGAACAGTTCCTGGTCGCGCTGCTCGACAATCTCCCACATGTGCTTCTTGCCCAGGCCCGGCAGCAGCTCAAGGACGTGCATCCTCGTGCTCAACGGCTGGCTTTTGTTGAAAAAGTCGATATACGGCTGAGGATTTTTCTTCACAATGGCAGTAATGATGGGCTCGAGCTCTGCCTCTGCCGTGTTCGTCAGCCGTGCATAGGCCAGCCTGCCGTTGATGTGATGAATCTGATCGCGCTTTCCTTCGCCAATGTACACTTCCTGGTTCGGCTGCAAGAAGACCTCTTT
Source organism: archaeon (assembly GCA_043806035.1). Taxonomy (GTDB): domain Archaea; phylum Nanobdellota; class Nanobdellia; order Woesearchaeales; family UBA9642; genus JAZDHK01. The sequence continues at coordinate 47,200 of JAZDHK010000036.1, read as the reverse complement.
TTTCGGGACAAGCTCGAGCAGAGTGAACTTGTTTGTGCCGATAGCTTGCGCTATCGCCGTCTTCCTGTGCATGGGTGTAGGGTCGTCGGCATAGCCATTGGGAAGGAAATCTAAAACGATAACTACATCTTCCTTGAATTTTTGCTCGATCATATGCTCCCCGCTCATATTCCTGTCACCCTACCTATATAAATTTTGCGAAAGACAAGATTTCCCTCGGGTACACTAAGAGCACACGTTTGCAGGCGCATAATCATCACCTGCCTATTTTTTCTTTGGCAGGAAATCTGCCACGAGATCGACAATCTTCGTTATGTGTTCAGAACTGATATTCAGATTATAGCTGGTGAGGATATTCTTGACGTCATTCGCATCCCGCGGAAGAATATCGATAATCTTGAGGATGTACTCATCCTTGAGTCTTGGGATGTTCAACTTCTTCAGCTTGGCAAAGAGTTCTTCAGCGTCCTTTTCTTTGAGCACGGGGAAAAGCTGCAAGTATTCCTCCGTCTTCATGCCCCTGAACGTGAGTTCCTCATCACGCTTCTTGATATCCTTGAGCAATTCCTTAACCTGGGACATGCCCAATGGTTTTTCTTCCAGGACGTTCATGCCGCACCTACTTCTTCTCCTCTTTTCTGATCAAATGAATGGGATGCACGATGAGCTTCTTCTCTTTGCCCATGTGATTGACGGCGACCTCATAGCAGGTGCCGAGCTTTTTCGTTATCACTCCTGCCCTGCCGCTGAATCGGGGATGGAACATGCCCTGCTGTACGGCAGGCTCGAATTTTAGATATACGGTCTCTCCTGCGCTGAACTCCTGCAAGTACTTCCGCAGGCTGATCTTGCCTCGCGTTCCTCTCGGCTTGCGCATTATCCCTCTTGACTTCTTCCTGAAGCCGCCGATGCGTTTGACCATGGTTTTGAGGAAATGCAGTCTCTTTAAAAAGATTATGATTACATTCTTGTTGTGGAATTGTTTCAAATCGTTCTCTCTGTGCTGGGCAGCGTTGCTGTTTTCGATATTTCGTATGAGTTTTTCTGTCAGGAGTTATTCTTTTCACCACTTTTTAGTGTATAAAATAGAAATGTTTATATGCTGACCTGCATTTCTCTCGGTGGGTGAAAATGTGACTGGTGAAATTGATGCAAAACAATTCTTGAAAGAATACCCTGCCTGTCTTATCGGCAAGGAAGTCATCATCGAAAGCAGCCCTAACTCAGGAGGGACCATACTTTATGAGGGAACCTTTCAGGGAACGACCATGTTCGAGAATGTGCCCATGATTCTGCTCGCAGATGCTCATCACTTTAATAAGGCAGGCATCGTTTATAGAAATGAAATAGCAAAACGTGACCATGCTGGTCATAATCCGCGAGGTGATTACATTTCATCTGCAGTCCAGCTCGTCAAATTGGAAACTGTGTTGTCTATTGACATTCTCCTTGATGACAGGAATGAAAAATATACCTAAATCTGCCATATCTCTCTGTCTGATGTAATATTATTTAAATGAAAAGATGCATGAGCCATGCATGGAACTGCTTTTTTTCATCAACGGCATGCTCGTGTTCGTGCTCGGCCTCATCACCACCTGGCTCAGCTACGTCACTTTCCTGGACAAGAACACGGAACGCCTGACGAGGATACTCCTCGTTCATGCAGCAACATTCTTTCTTGAAGCCGTTATCTTCATCAGCTGGGCGTTCTCCTGGCTGCCGTCCTCCCAGCAGGACTTTCTTATCATCAGCGCAGCAGCAAACATCATCCTGGGCATCAGCACCATGCTCTTCTTCTCGCGGATGATCGGCAGCAAAAGCATTTGGTGGCTGCTCCTCGTCTACGTAGCACCGCTCGGCTACGCCATCTTCCTTCCAGAATCATTCCTGCTCTTCCTTACAGGGACAAGCTATCTCGTCATGACCTTCGTCTTCCTCTACCCTGCAGTGTTCAGCTATCAAGCAACACGCTTCTCCAGCATCTTCGGCATCCTCAGCGGTGCTACCGGTGTGCTGTTCATGTACTTTGTCTTCGGCAATAGCAATCCGCTCAGCATGCACTGGTACATCAGCTCATTGCTGCTCTTCTTCTTCTATGCATTCATCAGAATGGATCTCATCGTGCTTCGCGAGCAACACATTCCCCGACGAAGGCGAAACTGGCCGCTCTTCCTCAAGTATTTGTTCGTATTCTTCTGCGTCTTCGTCCTCAGCTACCTGCTCTCCTCTCTCGTCCACGAACTCGGCCACGGCATATCCGCGACAGCAGTGGGCTGTGTTGGCGTCAAAAGCGTCCTGTTCGACGCAGCTGCCCACTATCCGTATACTGAAGTGAATTGTACACAGCACTTCTTGCTCATCGGCCTCTCCGGAGGTCTTGCCGTGCTGTTTATTGCCCTACTGCTGTACGCGCTGCCATTCTCCATTACCAAAGCGACGAGCTACCTTTGGGCGGCACTCGCCATCATCGGCAGCTACACTGACTTATTGATGGTCGGCATCAGCCCGAACATCGTCACCCTCCTCATGGCAGTAGGACTGATCTTCCTGATAGCAGCATGCATAATGCTCGACAATTACGTCCATCTCGTGCACACGTCGCAAGATATCCTCAAGCGGGAGCCGGAACTCTCCTATGACAGCTATGTCAAGCAGGAACACCGATGGAAACTGACGCTAAAAGAGTCAGCAGAACTCATCCATCAGGCCATAACAGACCACATGAAGGAGCCGAAAAAAGAGCTCGTGCAGGAGCGTGTGGAAAAGGCACAGTTCCTTGTCCACCTCATCCTGATGAGCATCAACCTCTCCCTACCACCGCCGGACAAACTCTCAGAGCGGGTGCATCTCAAAAAAACAGCACAATCACTGGTCGAACTCACTGAAGAGCTTCTGGAAAACATAAAAACAAAAGATGAAAATTATAACAGTTTTGAGACGAAGCTGAAAACAATCATGTCTTGGTAACTGCCTTCACCGTCGCAATCAGGCTCAAGATGATGCCTGCGATGCTGGTGATGATGCCCACATAGGGAATTAAGCTCAAAGCGGCCATCATGATGTTGATGATGTCATACTCGAACGTCTTCTTGTCGTTGAAGAAGCACAGCACCAGGTCGATGATGACCAAGGGCAGGACAACAAGGCTGAGTATAGCCGTCGAAAACGCCCCCCCAAACATGATGATGGAAATCAAATACCCTGCTGCTGCAATGACATTGATGATGACCTGCAGGACAGCAATAACATTTACTTCTTGCTTCGCCATGAACACACCCCTTTTCTGCTGTTTAGACAATTCTCCCCTACCTTACGATACGTGCTTTTTAAAGTTTTCGGGGGAAACCATATAAATGGTCGTTTCCCCTGTAGAGTATGAGCGATGAACTCTGGGAGAGAACGTTAATCCACGATGCCAAAGAGAACATTGATTACGATGTCAGCATACGTTTCATCTTCGATGAATACTCTGAAGAGAAGTATGATGCTGATTTCGTCGAATTTGTCAAGTACCAGACGAAACACAACCTCACAGGAGAGCATGCGGAGACCGACTTACGATTCTGGAATGTCCAAGAATTCAAAAACATCGCAAAATTGAAGGACGTATCGGCAATCAAGACTATGGCCGATCTCGAGAAAATAGACGGATTCAGGGCAATCTCCTATCAGCAGTTCCGATTACTCATAACGAAACTCTTCTCACAGTCCATCTTCTACCTGCTCAGAACGCAGCCAGAACTCATCCCCGTAAAGAAATTCACCATGCACATCAAGCTTTTCAGGATTCCGGAACGGGAAGTGTACGTCTACTACTGGTACAATGGAGGATCCGACAAGGATATTTTCCTCAAAGACATCGAAGCGTCAGACCCAAACAATGCCTGTTTCGAAGTTACTGGCTTCTGGTTCTTACAGACCATAGCTGCGCCTATGACATACTTGCACCGAGTGGATTTCACTATGATCTCTCGTTATTTCATGCACGAGCTCAGCCATCACACTGATTTTGTGCTCGGCAAGCTCACGAGGAATGAGCGGCAAAGGCAGAGACTAAAGAATGTCTTCAAGCGCTCTTCCTGCTACGTCCTCAACTATCTCTACCTAACCATGCACAATCTGCGGGAGGAAGGCCTTGCAGACTTCAAAGAGAAAAATCTTAGTGGAGAATCTCATTCCACTTTTCAGGCAAGCCATACCTGTTCTCGAACGCATGACCCCTCTGCAGTTCCTTGAGGCATACGAGCGCGCGTGCAGGATTGTCGACATTCCTGATTCGTGGAAAATAATGACGCGATCCCGATTCGAACAGCTGACTGCTTTTGCCTTGAGCAACGCGAAACGGGCCATCGCCCAACGACTCGAAAGGAAGGGTTATGGGCAGGTCCCTTGGCAGAATGTTGATGCTCTGCAGGAGCTTAACGGTATATAAACAGCTACTTGTGCCGATCATTAAACAATCACATTTATAAATACATCTTGTCTTCTCTCTGCTCAAGTGTAAACTGTTTCTCCAGTTTATGCACGCAAGCCTAATTGGATGCGAAGAAGAACTAGGTGAACAAGAATGGACAGATTTGGAGAGCGAAGAAGTTTTGGTGGTAATAGAGGCGGTGGCGGCCGATCATTCGGCGGCCCAAGAGAAATGCACAAAGCAACCTGCTCCGATTGCGGACAGGAATGCGAAGTACCTTTCAAGCCAGGCACAGATCCTAATGGCAATCCACGACCAGTGTATTGTAGGGACTGCTTTCAAAAGCATAAGAAATTCTAAGATTTTTCTTTTTTTTCTTTCTTCTCAAAAACTTTTTAAAACACCTTTGCGAAGTCAATGTATGAAATTGTTGTGCATGCTTCTCGTTACTGTATTTTTGCTCTCTAGTGTTCTTGCTGAAGACGTGCTGGACATATCTTCCGTCAGCAGTGCAGACAGCATAGCCCCTCCGCCATCGCCAGATCAGGAACAGCAGTTCATCCTCATCGACCAGTTCACGCACCAGAACGTGAGCAACATCCATCTCGAGATCATCATTCAGGACAAGACGGAAGGTACGCAGACTAAAACATTGCGGTTCGTCCCACGTGCCACGATTGCGCTGCAATTGCCTGTGCAGTATGGCATCATTGTCAGAGGGGACATTTTCGAGACACCAGGCAGGGACTATTATGGGCAGAGTATCGTCGATGATACCATCATGCTGCTGCCTGCAGGCAGCATCAGAGGAAGTGTTGTCATGGATGGCAAGGCAGTGCGAGATGCGCGCATACAATGCTATTGTGACAGCGCGTATGGTGATATTGCTGACAAATACGCTGACGAGTCGGGGCATTTCCTCGCAGAGTACTTGCCGACAGGCAACTGCAAGATTGTTGTGTCAACGGCAGAAAAGACAGGCAGCACGACCGTGCAGATAGTGCAGGGTACGATGCAAGACATAACAGTCGAGCTTGATACGAGCATTGTCGGGAAAAGTGTCAGCCCGCTCATCATCATTATCGTCATCCTCATCCTTGCTGGATCGTTGTTCCTGTATAGTAAGAGGAAAAGAAAAAAAGAGGAGGGTGTGAAAGGAGAGAACACTATCCAGAAGAAAGAGGTACTTGCACCTACTTCTCACATCAGCAAGAATGTGCAGAACATCCTCAAAACACTCCCTGCAAAAGAGCGAGAGGTCATGCAGTTCATCCTCAACAATACGGATACATACACGACGCAGGCAAAAATAAAGAACGCGCTCAGCATACCCAAAACATCACTGGCACGCATCCTTCTCAACCTCCAACACAAGAAACTCATCACCATAGACCGCATAGGAAAGCTCAAAAAAGTAAAAATGGAAGAATGGGTCGAGGAATGAAAGAAAAAAACTCAAATCAACTCTCTTTTCTTGTTTGGCCCAATTTTTCACTTCAATCCCATTCAAAGTCTGGCGAGGGTTTTTATAAAAGACCGTCTTTCAAGAGAAGCAATGCGTGCAGCGCAGAGGAGGAAACACTCATGAAAAAAAGAACAAAACATATCATCATCGCTTTCAGCATCGCTATGATTGCATTGTTGCTTGTCCAGCCCATTGTCTTCGCAACGGACACGAGCAGCGTCCACACTGACCCTGCGCTCTATCTCAAGCTTGATGGCACGAGCACAGACGCCATGACGGGAAAGCAGCCGGACTACGCGAAAGTGAGTTTCGTCTCAGGCATCATCGGCCAGGGAATAACTCTTCCTAGCTCAGACAGCTATATACAATACTCCTGCGCAGACCGCGTCTCCTACACTGCAGGAACGGCGAGTGCATGGATCAAATTCGATCAGTTCTCGAGAAACGACCAGGTCATCTTCCACACGGACGATTCAGAAATAGTTCTTGGCTATGATGACGGCATGCAGAACGGCTACAAACGAATATATGCACGGCAGGCATATCCGCAAACAGAACCTAGCTTCTACATGCAAGCAAACAGCAACGCGAAGAATTTGTGGAAAACAGGAGAGTGGCATTTCGTCGCCATGACCTGGTCCCAAGGGCTGGTCTCACTCTATATCGATGGCAAGCTAGTACAATCAGCACAGAACACGCTCACAGATAGCGGCTGCGACAGCTTCAGGATAGGCAACAACTACTGGCCCGGACAGAACTTCGCAGACGGCACTATAGATCACGTCAAGGTCTATACGAGAGCACTTTCTGCAGAAGACATCAAGAATGAATACGCATCTATCAATATTCCTTCTGTTCAAGAACTACCTGATCTCATCATCACTTCGGTGAGCAGCCCTCATCCGGGGTGGCTGAGCGTTCTCGTGAACAATGCGGGCAACGCGCCCGTCACTGACTTTTTCAGCGTTGTGGCGGCAGACCAGAATGGTAAAGAATACAGCATGGGCCAATACTGGACTGTCGAGAAACCACTCAAGGCAGGAGAATCTACCAGCTTCGACACATCAAACATCCCTGCTGGCAAGTACACGTTCAAGATTGTCGTGGATCCCGACCAAGTGATCATGGAAAGCAATGAACACAACAACCAGCGTACAGAAACCATCATCGTCTCTGATACTGCCGTGTACTGCGATGACGAGCCCACCACTGCAGGCTGCATATGCAAGGAAGGCTATGTGAAGACGACCACCAACGATCTCAGTACCGATGCGCAAGCGTACTATGCGTGCGAGAAACCAGTACAGGAGGGTGGCGTCCATATCGTCCTCACTCCCGTCTCTCAGACGGTCAAGTACGGCGCGACTACAGAGTATAGGGTGACGGTTATAGACCAGAGGTTTAAGCCAAAAATATCGTGTGGTACGACAGCAATCAATGAGATTTGCGTTGGTAGTGGCATCCCTCTGCAGTATAACCTCTCTGTGTCCGGCCTCAGCCTGCCGTATTCGTTGAGCCAGAAAAGCATCTTGCTGATGCCTGGCAGAAGTACAGATCTCACGCTGAAGGTGTGGACACCGACCAGGATAGATGATGGAGGCATTGAAACGCAGATTCAACCAGCTGTCACGCAGGTGCAGCAGGTCTCAAACACGGTCAACTCTGCCGTGACTGGCAATACCCTGGCAGAAGTTGATGACAACACTGCATCAGTACTCAATACTGCATCATCCGTTGATGAGCAGACGGTCTTCCTCAAGACGCAGGACAGCGCTGTCGTGGACGGCAAGACGGTGCGGCTGCTCAATGTCGGCTCGAACGGCGTCATCGTCGTGAACGTTGACGGCGTCCAGGAGACGGTCAAGCAGGAAGGCGTGGTGAACGGTCTGAACATCAACGTGAAGGACTCGTTCTACGCTGACACGCTCTCGGAACGCACGGCAACGCTCAACGTGGAACGCGAAGACACGACGTCTACGGCAATTGCTACTTCTCCTGTACAGAAAACGGCAAGTGTCTCGGCTACAGCAATCCAGTCTGCTCAGACTACTGCGAGTGGTGGAACTGGCATTGCGATACGACCAGTCCTTGCAGAACAAGTCCCTCCGATCGGCAGCAAGAAGACAGAAATGGTGCATGTCGGCGGCACTATCTGGTTCGGCTCTATAGGCGTGAAGCTTATCAACGTGGCGAGCTCTGGAAAAACAGTCGTTGTCTCTGTCGACGGCGTCCAGAAAACCATAGTGGAAGACGGCATCGTCAATGGCGTGCAGATACATGTCGCTCAAGCATACTATACGGATGCTCTTGAGTATCGTGCAGCGGAGCTCGATCTCATCTATGTCGGTTCGAACAGTACGGTGCATCTCAACGTCGGCGATACCGTTAATGTTGATGGCAGGACTCTCAAGCTGCTCAATGTCGCAAGCTCAGGGCTCACCATCGTTGTCTCTGTCGACGGCGTCCAGAAGACCATCTCCACCGAAGGGACGGACAATGGTGTGCATGTGCGCGTCATTTCTACGTTCTACTCGGATGTGCTCTCCGAAAGATCGGCCGAGCTTGTCTTGAGCGGTACCAACTCTACCCAGACGTTCTACGCCTTCTATGTCGTCGTACAATCGACGGATGGTAGCGCACGAGCAATGACACCAGGCTATCTGACCATAACTGATCAGCAACAAGAAAACAACGGCGGTGTCGACATCGATCTCCAGCCTAGCGAGCAAACCATGCCGTTCGGTGGCTCGGTCAAGTACATCGCCATCATTGCGGACAAGCACACCGAGAAGAACCCCTCGCCGCAAGCCACGTCACAGGGTGAAGAGTACTGGTACACGGTCACCGTGACGCCGCAAGGCGCCTACCAAGAGCGCATTGGCGCAACCTACCAAGCACGCGTGAGCGTCGGCAGAGGCAGCACAGCAGACCTGCCCATCGTCATTTACAGTAAGGAAACGGCAGTGATTGATGAGAACGGCAAACCGCTTGGCAGCCCATTCAGCGTGCCCTTTATAGTTACCGTGACGGATGAGTTGGATACGTCGCAATCGGACAAGGATCAGGGTGTTGTCCACATCGGCAAGGATGAGCAAATCCTGCCCCCACCCATGCCCGTCGGTGAGGAATTCACCATCACGTTGCAGAAAGGATGGAACCTCGTCAGCGTCCCGGGCAAGATCGTCAAGTTCAATCCTGGCGCGTGCCTTGGCGAGAAAAAACCCGTAGCATTCGTCTATCTTGACGACCAACAAAAATACGTGACCATTGCAGATGCCCAAAAACTGCTCGGAAGCAACTTCGCTACGTACTTGAGTACGCACAGCTTCTGGGTGTACAATTTTGACGGCGTTTGCTCGTTCGGTGTCGAGCTTGTCGACAAGTCAGGACTGCAAGACCTGTCCATAGCAAAGGGATGGACGCTTTTGCCCGTGACGTATGATGCGATAGGAAAGAACATCCAGGACATCTCGCCATGCATCAGCAGCAGCTACACCTGGAATGCACCTGCGCAGAATTGGCAGAAGATAGAGAGCGTGACCAAGGATATTCTTGGCAGTGGAATACTGGTGAAGAGCCAACAAGCATGTGAGGTGAATGCATGAAATCTTTTATTTTTCTTATTTTGCTGCTGTTCATTGCGAGCGCCTGCGTCGTGCAAGAAACACCACCGTATGGGCCTGGTCCACAGGATACTATTCCTGTTGAAAAGCCAGCTCCACCCGTCCATGAGCAACCAAATGTGACTGATGCCCTGGATGTGGATTCAGTCTTCGGTGATGGCGATGGCATACAGCCACCCGTCCTTGGCTAAACGAACGACTACAACAAGGGTATAAGCTAACGTTTTTATATGTAGCAACGCTTCCATCAGCATGCTTCCCTACCTGCGCGTCATAACTATCGACAAACAACATAGCGACGTGTATGGGCACGTCAACAATAGCCATTATCCTTCGTTCTTTTCCGTCCCCCAGTCGTGGCTGGGCGTTGATCCCAAACACAGACTTGCCGTGTACAAGCAGACTATTGACTATGTCAAGGAGCTCTTGCCGGGGCAGCGGGTGACGGTGCTGAGCAAACCCGCATTCACCTCCAGACATATCATCCTCGATCAAGTACTTGCGAATGAGAAAGAGACATACGCAAAAGCACAGACACTGCTTTGCCGCAAGGAAAAGCGAGAGACAAAAGAAAACACGATTCCATTCCACACTATTCCGTTCTATTGCGAGGCCATGCGCGAGAACCTGCAAACGAGTGCTGGCTTCAAGGATGAAACACTGCTCAAGCACAACCTACAATTGGTCGTCGTCAGGGCAGTCTATGATATTCTTGGAGAGGTTGCAGGGAAGATAGGCATAGAAGGCAGGATATTTCCGTATAGAGGAGGAGCACGTCTGTCCATGATGCACGAAGTGTATGATGAGCATGATGTTGTTGCTTGCTGCATTACCGAACACGCGTTCAGGGATGCGACGACAAGGAAGCCGATACGGCCGCCAGAATGGATAAAGTATGTGTTGGCATAGTTATTGCGTGAACGTTATCGCGTATTCTTTCGGAAGAACTGCCTGATGGCTCAGTCTATTGGGGCTTGTCGTGAAATACGCTTCAGGACCGTCAGCAATGCATGCTTGCATGATAATACGATTGATTTCTGCCTCGGTAAGGCTCCTGAATGAGCCTGCATCTGCAATGACTGCCTGATAGGTAAGCTTGTCTACCAGCGTGATGAGCGGGCGTAAGGGCATGATATACGGGCTGGGAGGGCTACGCATGCCTCTGCTTCTCGTCTTGAACAGTGCAGTGAACCTGCCTGCAATGATGTGGTCGCACTCATAATTCTCTGTCTTGGTGAGCACGCCATTCCAGAGCCTCCTGTTGCTGTTCATCTTCCTGTCGAGACAATCGCAGTGGTTGTCCTCATTCCATGCAGCGCTCGGATCTATGCTTCCTCGTGTTGCAGGATAGGAAAGGATCTGTACGTTATGCATTTTTCCTGGATCGCTCCTGCTGGGGACGAGCAAATCCCAGTTGTGCCCTTGCGCGTACGGTTTGTGTTCAGTCTCGATGAGATCTTGTTTTGTCACGTCTAGCCGAGGAAGGATGTCCTCAAGGTGGTAGCGAGTGATGTCTTTCTTGTACTGCGCTATTTGTCCCTCGAGCTTGCTCAGTTCTCGAGACTCTTGCCTGCTGAGCTGTCTTTTTCTGCTCAGCTCCCGTGCTCGTTTCTCTTTCTCGGGGAGAATGATCTTGTATGCTGCAAAGTCCTGGAATATCCTCTGTGTGAAGCCTTTCACTGCCTCGAATGGGAAGACAAGTATCCTCTGTTCTCCCCTGTTCCAGGAATAGGCTATGTATGGTTTTGCAATCTCTCTGTCTCGTTTCTCATGCAGAAGATTGAATGCTGTGCAGATGACCTGGTCAGGATGGAGCGTCCGTGCCTGAGCCTCAGTCTTTCCCAATTGTTCGAGGACGCCTGCGCTGAAGAGCGGGATGAGTGTTCTGTATTCTGTCAGTGCTTCCCGTTTCTGTTCTGCAGTCACTCTGTACTGCGGTGGGAGGAGAAGTAAGTTGTCAGGTCCTGCGGTGTTGATGCGTTCGATGTTCGAGACAAGGTCAATGGAAGGCTTTTTTCCGCCTCTGACCGTGTCAAGCATGTCATCGAGAGAAGAATGCTCTGAGAGGAGGACGAGCCTGTCTTGCTCTTCCAGCTCATGGAGCCCTTTAAGCATGCTGCCCCTTCTTTTTCCTGTCTGCTGCCAGATGTTCTCTCCCGCTTTGGGCAAGGAGAAATACGCCTTGCGTGGCTTGCTTAGATTGATGCGCATGTCTTCAGATAATACGCTCCTATTTAAAAAGGTTGCTGTGCGTAACTACTGATAAATAGGTAATTTGTATTTTTTGTGGTTTCTGTCCTTAGGGGGGCACGACCAAAAGCCTGCCTGACTCGCCGCAATAGAAGAATACGTTCTTCACAGGCGTCCGCTTGCTGATGAGGCGGCAGATGCGGTCCAGCTGCTTCTTTGCTTTTGCCATCCTGAAGCTGCACTTCACCTCGTAGATGTCACAGTACTCTTCCTTGAATGCGAGGATGTCGACTTCAGCGACCAAGGTACGCTTCCTCCGACGATTGTCGTAAATGGGAACGTTCCTGAGCATGTGGTCGTACTCATCCGACAGTCGCTCGCAAAGGCAATCAATGTACTTATCGTGTTTTTGGCGTTTCACGATGTAACCTCGTACACGATCTTTCTTTGTGTATTCCTTTTAAAATGTTTATTGTTTATGCTCTTGGCGCAGATCTTCTGCGTATTTTTTCAGTTTTTTTTGCACCGCAGCGTTCCTCGTTTGCTGTCTCTCTTCCCGAGTGAATAATCGTAAGTTATTTATAGGGCGGACGTATTGCTCGGCACATGCCTAGCGTGGTAGAATCCGTTGGCAGCTACCTGCCTGATGACTGGATAGTTTCTAACGAGAAATTCCTGAGCGAGTACGTCAGAGGACGGCCGTGCATCGTTTACGACTGGACGCTTGAAGGCGTTCTCACAGAAAAAAAACGTATAACCCTGGAAGCGGAAAAAATCAAGGACATGACGGGCATAGAGCAGCGCTATTATTCTCCGGCAGATTGGCCTGTCTACAGGATCAATGCCAAAAGCGCAGAGCAGGCAATGGGCGCAACGAAAAAAGAGCAGATAGAAGGCATCATCAATGCAGGCGTCACGAGCAACGGCAACTTCATGACATTTCCCAGCCACGCTACCATGATACAGCTCTGTGCAGACCTCAAAGAGGTGAAATACGCATTTGACGTCGCAACACACAAGAGCAGCTACGAGACCGCGTTAGAGATAGTTGAGGCGCTGAACATCCACCAACCGGGCGTGTACATTGCTGTTTTTAGCAGGACACGGCAAGACATAGCCACGCCCTCCTTTTTCACAAACCTCTACGGCAGCATAACTGGTATTGAAGTATTCAAGAATGGCACGCCATCACTGCTCAAGCGGGATGGCTGGGGAGATCCTGGACACATAGAAGAAACACGATGGCATGCGACGCATGGCAGCATCAATGAAGAATACGATACGGCAGGAGTTGCTATTCAGTCTTTCTTCAATGGAGACTGCTCACCGGAAGACGTCAAAGGCATATTCGTCATCAACCAAGTCCAGGAAGACATGCCGCTCGTCAGAACCAACGCGTATGAAGAATCAATCCTGCTCGGCCTTCCTCGGCTGCGATGGTGCTTCGATATCGCTGCAGCCTGCTCCTCAAGCCAGATGGGATTTGCCATAGCTGACGGTCTCATGCCTCTTGCGGAAAGCCAAAACAAAATCCTGCTCGCTGCAGGAGAAACATTAGAAAAAATAACTGACCTGTATACTGCAGAGTACATGGATGCCAACAACATGCTCTTCGGCACAGGAACGGCGGCATTTCTGCTCGGCCATAGCGATGGAAAAAAAGGATTCGTACATTTTGACGGCCTTAGCGATCCCTTCGGCAAGTATCACTGGATTCACAAGGACGCACAGGGCTACTTGCGGATGCCCGACGGGAGCAAGGTCATGAAGTATGCCATACGCCAAATCAGTGATGCCATCGTCACCATGGTAAAAGAACTTGAGTGGCAGGAACTCACGCTTGAGCATGACACGCATAATGCCAATGACAGGATCTTCACACAAATCCCGCCCACTGTCGAACGATCAGGCATCCGTGGAACGTATACGAGAAACATCCACACGCATGCCAACACGAGCGCGGCAAGCCCGGCCATGCTCTTTGCCCACAATTTTAGGCGAAGGCAGCACACCGACCTTGCGCTCACCACGACAGGCATAGGTAGTGGCATGATAAAACTCATCGGCGCGTATCGCTTTTGAAAAAATATAAAAACGACACGCATGAACAATCACTCTTGAGCAAAAACAGACACTGAGGTGCGTATTATGTTGAATGCAGGACCAATGGCAAAGTGCAGGAATTGTGGCAAGGAATCTCCGGCAGACACGTTCGTTCTCGATCCCGTGTATGGCATGATGGTCTGTCAAGCCTGTGTCAAGAGCAGGAAGACGCCACAAAAAATAAAGCCCGGGCAAGAACAACGAGAGATGCAGTCGAGAAGGCCAGTTGAGAAAATAATTCCCAACACGAATGCAGCCCGGGCAGCATTGCAAAGCATGCAGAAAAAACCAGCAATGGATGATGATGTCGATGATTTTGATGACGAGCCTGTGCGATCATCTGTCAGGAATACGGGCGGGCCGAGAGAAACTCCTGCAAAAAAAGTACCTGTTGAAAAACCGACAGGATGGGATCGTGAGGATGACTTCATCGATCGAGCATACTCTGCTAAGCAGAAACAGAAAGCGGCAGTAGAAGGAACGGTAGTCCCTATCGATGACGACCATGTCAAGTACACGTGCAAGAAATGCAAGTATGCGTTCAAGTACAACCTGGAGAAGAAGCAACCTGCCCACTGCCCGTACTGCGGAGCGGACATACGGTTCTAATTTTTTTCACATGTTTTTGTCGAGAAATGCAATGATGCTGTCCGTGATGGTATCGTTCTTTACCGACACTGCAGCCAACTGCTGATGCGTTTCATTTAGCATGACATGCGTGAAATCGCCGTGGATGATACGTGCATTGCCGCAACTGCGATAGAACTTCTCAAGCCGATTCCTGTTCCCGAACCAGAATGGTTTGAGATAGAGGTCGTCTTGGCCATAGATGAAGAGTTTCTGTTTTCTGAGAACGTACTTGTCGAGATAATATGCGAAGAACGTCGTTGACTCATCTTTGTTCTCGAACGCGGCAAGACGCTCGAGCAGCTCGAGGAAATCGGACGGTTCTTTCATCTCACAAACATATTTCAAGAATTCTTTATGGTTGCTCATCTTGAAGAATTGCCAATAGATTGTGTCTTTCCTGTTTTCCTCTACGTACGCAACAGGATTGCCTTCCCGCATGAGCTGCTGCACTGCTGGTTTGTGGAAGATCCATTCGAATATGGTTTTTGCCGCACGTTGTGGCATGCGTCGCAACAATCCGATGCCAGGAATGGCAGTCTTACTGTTACGTGAAGGGGAGAGCAGCACAAGACAACTGATGGACGAGACAGATGCCATGTTCTTTTTGAGCGCAGCAAGCATGATCTGCTTGAGTCGCGCATACTCATGCCCTATCTCTTCCTGCACGCGCATGACGTCGTGCGCATTGCTGTCGAGCAAGTCTTTTTCCCTCTCGAGGAGCCAGCGCATCTCTTCCCAGATGGTATAGATATCTCGCTCGACGTTGCTATCGTATCCCGCGCTTGCAAAGAGTGTGGAGACTGCACCGATGCTATGCCCAAGAACGGCGATGGTGCGCATATTGTATCTGCGCCTGAGCAGCAAGACCCCTTCATTGATGGTGTCACATACTTCACCTATGGTGAAACCGTTCGGGTTAAGGAAATGACCAGGCAGATCGATGCTCAGACAAAAAAAACTATATGCGGCGAGCCGCGTTGCGAGAACACCCAAGCCATACCTATTCCCTGAGAAACCGTGCACAATCAGCACGGCCCTTGTCGTCGTTATCGGCTTTTTGTAATAGAGCGTCCCGTGCACTTTCCCTTGAGCGATATCCTCGTGGATGACTCCAGCAGGGTCACCGTGCAATGTCTTCGTTATGCGTTCATCCTGTACGCCGCTCCAATAAGTCATGCAACAATCTTTGCCTGCGGTATTAATAAATTTCACTAATTTTATAAATGCCGAAGTGGAAAAACGGACGTGGTCCTCGAACACATTTTTCCTGAACGCTGGCTGGCGATGAAGTGGTTCTTCGCGTTCGCACTTGGCATAATCTATTCCATCATCGGCATAGCGCTCGCAGCGCTGCTCTTCCCTTCTGACCCTGCGCTCGTTTCTGTAGCGTTCATCTCACTGCTCATGCTCCCTGAACTCTCCAGGCTCTTCAGCATCGAAGAGCGCAGAGAAGACAGAGAAATGCGGTTCAGCTTCAAGCGGCTCCTTGTCGACAACAGGCATTTCATACTCCTCTACCTCTCCTTGTTCCTGGGCATCCTGCTCGTCTATTCCTTGGCAACTGTTTTCCTGCCCAGCTTTCACACTAACACGCTCTTCAGAGAGCAATTGGAAATGAGAGGAAACGTGGGAGATGCTGTAGAACTATCAGGAGAGCCATCTGCTATCCACGCAACTGCAGTACATGGAAGTTTCGATTGGGAATTCCTGCTCAGCATACTCATCAACAACGCAGCAGTCATCATCGCCTGCTTCCTCATATCCTTCTTGACGGGGGATGGTGCCATATTCCTCATCACGTGGAACGCAAGCGTTTGGGGGACTATTTTCGGACTCACGGCGAGGAATGCAGCCATGCTCGGCAAAGAATCAGCGCTCGTCTATTTCGCCTTCATCCTGCTCATCGTCCTGCCGCACGTCATTCTGGAAGGGGGCGCGTATATCATCGCGGCAATCAGCGGTGGCGTCATCAGCAAAGGCGTGTTGCTAGAAAAATTCGTGAGCAAGGATTTCAATCGCGTGTTTTTTTACAATTTCTGGTTGTTCCTTTTTGCGCTGCTCGTGCTCGTCATCGGAGGGTTTGTTGAGACGTTTGTCGTGATGAACGTCCCGCTCTATCCGCAGATCATCCAGCAGAGCCTGCTCATGGGCTAGCGTCCAGCATGGGTAAACTGATCATACGCGCTTTGCTGCTCAGGTCGGAGCACGTACATCTTAATGCGGTTGCGTAAATGCATATTGAATGCCGCTCTTACGTTTTCCACTCTTGGCTGATGGTTATCAGCGGAGGTGTGCAGCACGAGATCGTTCAGGTCAAGACCCACTGGTTCGTTGTCCCTGACGAGAATGCCCGCATGCATACCTTTGATGTCAAGAATGTCTCCCGGAAAGAGGGGTTTGCTGACGGGAACGTAAGCGAGGTCTCTGCGCAGGACGCACTTCTCAACAAGAGAGAACTCATCGGTGAGATATTCTGTACTCGTGTAGGAAAATGCGTGCCCTGCAAGATTATAGGCAGTAATGCAGAAATCTGCACAGTCGCTCGCGATGAATTCTTTGGATTGCACATCGCTGCTCCCGTACAAGTAGGGGACATTGCCCATCGTGTATGCCATGTCCACCACAGGAAAGCCCGTGTTGCCGGCGTTGCTGATACGATGCACGCTTTTTGGATTGTACGACATGGCAGACTTTCCTGGCGTCCACACTTTTTTCTCGCCCTGGACGACTTTGATTGCATACCGCATCGTGCCTACGGGAATGCGCTCTTCAGGGTTGACTGCATTGATGATGGCAGGGTCGATGGCAGGCTCGGCAAAAAGCGTGTCTTTTGTCGTGGGGGCAACGTCCGTCTGCAATGCTGGTCCTTCGCCGATGCATGTTTCCTGATACCCCTGTCGCTTTGGCTCGACTTTGTAGTACGTAATGCCTGTGGATTCGGGGATGCGAAGGATGCTGTCAGGATCAAGTTGTTTCCCGTTGAGCATGATGCTGTCCGTCTCGCAGAGATAGATCCGCATGCCGTTCCATGATGCTTCGATAACAGGATAGAGGACAATATCCTTTGCGTAGTGCATGATCTTATTTTCCGTCGTGGCAAAACCGTTCTTGTCATTGCTGGCAAGATATGCTTTTTCTAAGACGAGTTCTTTGGAAGCGTTGGCGATGAGTTCCTCGAGCGGCTTGCGTTCCTGTTGTGCGACTGCTATCGTATCAAGACAGGCTGCTGCAGAGTTTATCGTCTGGTTGTTCGTCATTTCCGTCATGGCCAACATGCCCAGCGCGAGCAAGCCGATTTTTCCTATTTTTTTCATGTTTCCTCGCACGTCTTCCTCGGATGCAGTTGTGAAGAGGAGAATGTTTTTTTTGTAGTGCACTTTCTCAAGAACCGTCTCTATTTAAATATTTTACTATTTTTAAAAGGTAACAAGACACTCATCAGTGGTAACAATTAACGTTATGGTGTGAGAACAGGAGAAGCATTGTTTGATTCAGTCGTAGAATCGTCCGTCGTCCGGATTATCCCCATCATCATCGGGGTCAGTATCTTCATCATCCTGATCTTCGTCAGAATCGTCGTACATGCTGCACCTCCTCCGCACAGTATAGATAGTTTGGCTATTTATGTTTTTCGGGAAGACGCTCTATTCTCGGATAGATGCCTGGACTCATGAATACTTGCTCCCACATCACTGCTAGACCGTGCTCTGCTTTCTTGAGATCTGAACCTGAGAGCACAGCTCTGCCTACGCCTATCAGTTCATCCTTAAGCGTCATCACTGCCACAAGATCATTGTTCTGGATGCTGCTGTTGTACTTGACGACACCTGGCACTTTCAACTGCGCGCCATGGCAGAGATTGTCAACCGTGCTGTCGAGCACCCAGATCTTCGGCAAGTGTTCGACGGCTTTCTCGATGGGCTGCAACAGCTTCATCAGCGGCTTGTCATCTTTCTCGACAACATAATAGTGATAGGCGTCTTTGAGGTCCTGCAACGTACAGAGATTCTCTTCGGTGAACGGCCCTGCACGCGTCCTTCTCAGCGAGGCCATGTGCGCACCCGTTCCCAGCAGCAGTCCCATGTCATGGCAGAGCTTTCTGATATACGTCCCTGCCTGGCAACCTACCTTGAACAGGACATCCTGACCGTCGACATCGAGCAACTCGATGTAGTAGACGTTTCTCTCCCTGACTTGCCTCTTCACTGCGGATTTTTGCGGCGGCAACTGCTTTATCGTGCCGATGAATTTTTCCAGAGCAGCCTTGATGCGATCAAGAGCAACCTCCTTGTGAATGTGCATGACGGTGATGTATTCCTTTCCCGCAGTGAGCAGGCTCTGCGTCACTCTCGTGCCCGTCCCTATGGCAATGGGCTGCACGCCCGTCACTTTCGGGTCTAACGTTCCCGAATGGCCTGCCTTGCTCACGTGCAAGATATCTCGGACGTATGCTGATACTTGATGGCTCGTCGGCCCGGATGGCTTGTCGATATTGATGATGCTGCTCTGCAGCAATTCCTGCACAGTCCTCTCCTCAGGGCGCTTGCCGAACTTCTTATCCGTGGGCTCATTCGGCATTCTAAAATAGACTGCCTTGTCTTTCTGCTCGAACGGAAGCCCGAATTTTTGTTCACTGTCCTGCATGCGGTGAAGGATATGTGATGCGTTTATAAATATTCCATCTTCGCTTTCTTCGGAAGCGTTCATTTTTAATCACTAATAAATGGTGACAAATAGAAAGCTTTATAATGTCGTCCTTGTTGCCTCCAGCATGGAACTTCCCGACAGTAAACTCACCATGATCCTCACTGCAGACCCCTCGGTTATTGCAGCAAGGCCAACGCTTGCTCAGTTTCTCAAGAAAGACTGCAAAGAGGAAAATGGAATCTATACGATGACGAATAAGCTCTCCGGAAAACGATATGCACGATTCCAAAATTCCCTCTTCCTCGACTGCATCCTGAACGGCGATCCCATGTTCGCTGACTTTCTCACCATCGATCACGTCGATGTCGCGCAGGGGAAAGTGAAAACCTTCAGCTCGCCGCACTATACCGCACATATGAAATTCTCCCCCGAACAAGAACGTTTCGACATAACCTATCTGACGAGCGCAGTCCTTGATAGTCATCCCTTGACGGATATGAGGGAGATACGTTTCCTGCAATTCTGCATGTACGGCAGTCTCGCCACATACGGACCGGGAGGCTTCATGGACGGCATCGTGGAATTCTACCCTTGTCCGAGGACAAACGGCACGAGTGCAGAGGAAGCAATGCTGCCGAGCATGTTCTGGCCGTCGTAAACTTTATAAACAAACTACTGCTCTCACGTCGTATTGTTTCATAGAAGGTGAATATGCATGGATTTTTCCCGACCTCTGGATGCACTGAACACGGCACGCAACAAGCGCGTCATCGTATATCTCAAAAACAGCAAAATATACATCGGCAATCTCACTGCCTTCGACATCCACATCAACGTCGTCTTGGACAATGCAGAGGAATGGGAGGGCGGCGAGCTCAAGAAGAAGATGGGCAATGTCTTCATCCGAGGGGACACGATAACGGTCATTAACCCAGAATAAAGGAGCTAAAGCATGGCAAAAGGAACGCCCAGTCAAGGAAAGCATTCTGACAAGAAAAGCCACATCATCTGCAGGCGCTGTGGCAAGCACAGCTACCACCTGCACGACAAGTGCTGCTCGAGCTGCGGCTACGGCAGAAGCGCAAAATTGAGAAGCTACAATTGGCAGACGAGATAATTTTTTCTAAACTTCTTTTACTTGCAATTCATAGACCTTTCCTTTCTCTTCATAGCAGATCCAGTCGACGACGAATTTTTGCTGGGTAAAGCTCCACATGCCGCCCACTTCTGCAATAGGTGCAGGTCTCTCAATGAGATCGTCGAGCTTGGGAAGGAGTAATGGCAAGTCCTGCCTGTCCTGACGAAGCACGTACCCCGTCGGTGTTTCGTGGAGCAAGCCGACAAGAGAGGATCGGTCATCCGTAAGCTTTGCATGGGCGTACGTTCTCGGTCTGTAGGTAGCTCTTTCTTTGTACGCTGCGTAGTCTTTCCTGAAACGAGCATACCTCTCTTTGAGAGGAATGGCTGCCAAACTTGCGCAACCCACCAACGTTATGATCTCTTGCAGCACGCATGTCGGAAAGATGCACTCCTTCAAATAGTTATCAGAATATTTATAAAGAAAAAACTAGGAGAGAAACGCATGGCAATAGTATATGGCATTGATACAGAAAAAAGGGTCACGCCAGTGATGGTGCGCGATGCCATTATCACCTGTTTTACACAGGCGCACGCAGACGTCCTTGAACAGCTCAAAGACGTGCAAAACTTCTCCTCGAAAGAAGAATTCGAGAGGATGAAACGACTCGATGTCAAGATGCTCGTGCAGCAAAAATTCTTGGACGTGCATGGTAACTTCGACTGCCCGACAAAGAATGATCTCGAGCAGGTCTGTGAGAAACTTGCCGATTATGCAGTGCTCTTCAGGAATCCTTCGCTCGTGCAGCAGCACTTCGGCGAGATCATGCAGCTCATTGTATTACTTGAAAAATAAGCTCGTTCCCTTCCTTGTCATAGCAATGCAGGTTCTCTTTCGTGAAGGGGTTTGCGATGATGAAATGCACTATCCCCTGATGCTTAAAAAATTGTTTGTCCGCACCACTTGGTTTTGCCGAGCCCGACGGGTGGCTGTGCACCGTTCCCAAAACATTGTTGATGATGGGCAGGTCCATTCTGGGTAGGGCTGCATATTCGTTCGCGAGGTACATCTGATAGACGATGTCGGTGATAACTAATTTTCCTTTCTCGGTTTTGCCTTCCAGGAATGCAAGGAATTCTTTCGGATAAGAGTCCTTACTCAAGTCGCAGATCTTGTCGAGTACTGCCTCTTGTAAGATGAGCTGCTGTATTGGCCTGGGGAGGAACAGCTGTTTGACCTTTTTCAGTAGGTGCATCTTGTGCTTGTTGCCGTTCTCGTTTATAATGGTTCTTCTCGTTCTTTTGTAATGTTTTCCCAATTCATTGGGGTGCAGTTTAGTATACTGATATACTATTTACATACACCTGTATGTGTAAATAGTAAATTATATAAAGGTGGACACCTCTATGAACGAAAGCGGTGATTAACAGCATAGACAAGTGCTAGACAGAGCACGCACTACAGGCACGACAATGGAAGCGACACTCCTCCTGAACATAGGCATCATCATCTGCATCGTAGCAGTGGTAACCTATATCGTCAAAGCCCTCAAGCAACCGCTCATCCTCGGCTACATCCTCGGAGGCATCCTGCTCGGCCCGGCAGTCCTGAACGTCTTCAGGGACACGAGCATCGTCATGAGCATCTATGAACTTGCAGTGACGTTCATGCTTTTCATCATCGGTATGGAACTGGACTTCAAGCACATCAAATACATAGGGAAGGATGTCCTGCTGGCAAGTCTCATCCAGCTTGCCATCGTAGGAAGCATAACGTTCGTCATCAGCATGGCGTTCCACTTCCAATTCAGGGAAAGCATCCTCATCGGTGTCATCATCTTCTTCAACAGCACCATGCTCCTCGCCAAATGGCTCGACGAGAGAAAGACAACAGATGCCATGTACGGAAGAATGGCCATAGGCTGCAGCATCATGCAAGACCTGTTCGCTATCGTCGGGCTTTCCCTGCTGATGTCGACAGGAGAATTCTCTTTCGTCGGCAGCGCCATCTCCATCGGCAAAGGAATCGTCCTCGTGCTGCTCGCCATCATCCTCACGAAGCTCCTCTTCAAACCATTGAACTTCGCCAGCAAGGACAATGACCTTCTTTTCATTATAAGCCTTGCCCTCTGCTTTGCTCTTGCATTCATAGCAACGTATTTCGGCTACAGCATGAGCATCGGTGCATTCATGGCAGGCATGGTGCTTGCAAACTTCCCGTACAAGTTGGACTTGCACCCGAAATTCAGGACATTGGCGACGTTCTTCAACGTCCTCTTTCTTGCAGGGCTAGGCATGTATGTCACGTTCGACTATGGAAAGAGTGCGCTCATCTACATGGGCATCATCCTTGTCATCCTACACCTCGTCAAGCCGTTCGTGGTGTTCTTCAGCTTCAAAGTTTTGGGATATGACAGCAAGAGCTCATTCCTTGCTGGCATGAACATGGCCAATGCGTCAGAATTCGGATTGATACTCAACATCGCAGCAGTAGCCAGCAACCTCATCAGTCCCGTCACCTTCGGCATCGTGATTCTGTTCACCATCGTTTCCATGGTGCTGTCCAGCTACATCGTCAAGTATGACATAGAGCTCTATTACAAATTCCTGCCCTTCCTCAGGTTCTTCGACAAATTCTTCCCTGACAAGATGGAACTCAAGGCAGAGAAGAAAGCGCTCACACCAGAGATACTCATCGTCGGCTATGAAGGCATAGACCCCAACCTCATGAACAAGTTCAAGATCAGCAACAAGACAGCAGTCATCATCGAGAACGACCATTATACGAGAGAGCAGCTGCAAAAACAGGGTTTTACCTGCCTCTACGGCAGCGCGGACAATCCCGACCTGCTCGGTAAGATAGACTTCAGCAAGATCACCATCCTCATCAGCACCAGCAAGGAAAAATTCGAGAACCTCAACCTCGTCAGACAACTCAAACTACAGAACAAGCATGCCGTCGCCATCCAGTACGCGGCAAACATCGAGGATGCGGCAGCATTATATGATGCGGGCACGGACTACGTCATCTACCCCACACTCCTCGGCGAAGACAAGATATCCGTCCTCATCGAGGACTATGAGAAAGACATCAACAGCCTTCTCGGCAAGAAACTAGTGGAAATTGAGAAGCTCAACCGGCGCAAAGAGCTCATCAAGGAGAAGCAGGAAGCCACGAGCTACATGCTTGACATAGACAATTTCGTCAAGAACATACAGTCCAAGAAAGAAGTGCATGACCGCATCGTTCAGAGCCAGCCAAAAGTCATCATTGAAGATCTCCAAAAAAAAGAGGAGCCGAAGCCCACTGCATCATTTACACCTTTACCGGTGTAGGTAAGAAGGTAGAACGAAGGACGGGCTTCGGCAAAGGCCAAGGGCAACGCACTCCGTCGGTGCGCCCCTGAAGCCTTTTCTCACAAAAAACGAGTTGGTACATTCAGAAAGATTTAAATGATCTATACACTTCACCTCCGCTATGAAACCAGTCTCACCCGCACAATCAATACTTCCTCTTCTTCCCGAAGACATCGTGCTCATCGAAGCAGACAAGCTCAACAGGAACTTGCTCAAGAGACGGGACAGAGGCAATTATGATGCTCTCCTCAGGCAATTCTCCATCACTAAGGAGTATGATGCAAGCACGTTGTATGTGCTTGGAAGAAGCATCACAAAACGCCTTTTTCTGCAGGAAAACTGCCAGGCACCCGACGACATCGACCTGCTGTTCGTTGCAGATGACCAGCGTTGGATTGAATTGTTCACCGACGCATTTGACTCAAGTATTAAGAACGGACAGGCATATGGAAGACCTGATGAAGTATTTGTGCTGGAACGGATAGAGTTACCTCCGCCCGCAACGTATTCAGTCATGCAGATAATGGCGAGATACGTGTTCAAGCCCATGCAGTCCGACGTGCCGTTTCTCAAGCCAACATCGTTTGATCTGAGCATCACGACAAGCGAGATTTTTGATGCTACCCCATTACACTGAACGTATGTCTAGATAAAAAGCGAATGTATTTATTCTAGTTCTGCTGCTCGAGTGGCAGGGGTGGTCAGCATGGCGATTGATTCATGCTTTCTCGTCGATGAAGAGGAGAGGACATCATTCATTGAAGAGTACATCGTGGGCATTCTTCCCGATGAGGAGGGATCTGCCGCGCGGGAAAAAGCAAAAGAGCTCGTCAACAAGTATGCAGGCCAGGACATCAACGCGCTTTCCGTGCTTGCCTATGCCGCCTCGAAAGGCAGGTTTGCAGAATTTGTCGATAAACTGGAATTTCATCATGAAGAAAATCTCAGGTACGTCCATCCTGAAGCGAGACGACTCTCCACAGTCCCTGGAGCAGTTCGTGCAGAAACCTTCTTCAGCAACTGCTACAAAGCACTCTGCATAACGTCAAGGAATTAGTCGGTGTATTCGAAATGCACGTTCATCTTCTGGATGCGTGCATACCGCTTGTGCTCCTCGAACAAAGGCAGCCACTCGTAGAACAGTGTCTCGATAGGACGCCACAACGTTACCCACGACAGGACAAAGAAGCCTTCAGCGACGACATGCGCGGTGACGCTCGTTTCGTAGATGAATGTGATGAAGGTGGACAAGGAGATGAACCCTATGAACAGGATGAGCGCGATGGTCAACTGCCTCAATCCCTTTCTCAAGCGTCTGCGCATGTGCAGCTTGCTTGACAATGACGTGTATTCGAAATGCCGCATCATCGCGGCGCGGATGTTCTCATCCAGGTTCTTGATGCGCCGCCATGCTCTCGGCAAGTGAAAACGAACGTCAACCTGGACATTTTTCGGGAAGATGATGAGTTCATCGTAGAGCTTCTTCACGATATCATCGTTGATATCCCGTTCAGGGATGGGATCGGGATCCATGGGGTTGAAGAGATCATCGAGATGCCGTATCCTGATATCGATGACATACGCGCCATGCTCGTTCCTATGGTATCTGATCAGCAACTTATGCTCCATGTTCCTCTCACAGGAAGTCCAGTTTAAAAAAGTATGTTACAACAGCAAAGTTTATAATGTGCCGGGAAGTCCGCTGCACGTGTTGGGTTGATGATGAGGACTATCCCCGATGCCTCGCATGGCAGGAAGAGAGTTACCAGAAACCCAGCACACTCATTTGCGAGAATGGAACCATGCAACGCATACGACTGCTCACTCTGAACACATGGCTCCTTCCCTTCCCGTTAGCACTTGACAGAAAATTGCGTCTGCAAAGGACACTTGCACTCATCAGGCGTCTCAAGCCAGACATCATCTGTCTGCAGGAAGTGTGGCTGGGAACTGATGTCAAGAAAATACGGCGAGCACTTTCAACATATTACGCACATGCTCCTGATTGCCTGTTCAACAGGTCAGGCATGATGTTCTTCTCACGCTTTCCTATAACGAGAACAACAACGATATCGATTGGGAAGGGTGAATACTGGTATGATGCGTTCTTGCACAGACAAGCGCTGTGCTGCCATGTCGAGGCACACATCCCACTCAAAATTTACGCCGTACACCTCAATTCGTGCGACACGGACGATGAGGCACAGCGAGTCCTGCAACAATTCAAGTATCTCAATTACATCAGGCAAAAGAATGCATTCCTTATGGGTGATTTGAATCTTGACAAGCATCAACTGCTGCCGCATCTCTCTGCCTGGAAAGTGATTTCTCCGCTTACGCATACGCTGAGCAGCAAGAATCCATACGACCAGAAGGGTGCCAATCTCAGACGACACCTCTCTGACAGAGTGCTGGATTATGTGCTTGTCAGCAAGCAGCTCAGTCATGAGATTGTCTCTGCACGGGTCATCAAACGACCGCTCTACTCAGACCATTATCCTGTCCTTGTCGATGTTCATTGTTAGCTTCCGGCTCCATCCCGAATCTCTTTCGCATCCCACTCCGCAAGACAGTATAGACAGCTGCCGCATACGAGCTTTCACGCAATGGCTGTGTTGATAGATTGCTTCGCTTGGGGATGCACGAGAATCTTAGAATGGAGCTTTAACTTCCAAAAACTTTTTTAATACCGTGCCTGTCTGTACACGCATGGACGATCTTGCACTCCTGCACAAGGAGTATGCGCGCACATTCTCGACAAAAAACAAGCCCTGCCCAGAACGTCTGTTGCGCGTGTGGCAGAGAGAAGTTGCTGCAGAGCTGCAACGCTGCACGACGCTGGCAACGTTCAAAAAAAGAGGCAACGTGCTCATGTGCAGACTGCTCGTCCGACACAACATAGAACAGCTCCTCCTCCGGCACTTTGCACGAACGTATCCGAAGAGCACGCTTCTGCTCGAAACCCAGAAAGGAACTTTTGCCAAGATTCCTGGCAAGAACGTACGACAGTACAGCAGTGTAATGGAACGCGTCAGTGCACAACTGCAACGAGGGCACCATGCCTAAAACACCATCTCATTTGTCTACAATACTGCAGATCTTGAGTAAGAAGAATAAGACCAGTATGCTCGGCAGCCTGCATGCAAAAGATCCGTACACTGTCCTTATTGCGACCATGCTCAGCGCGCGAAGCAGGGACGAGACGACGGCGCAAATCATTCCTGAACTCATGCATGCCTACCCGACACCAAAAACTTTGGCATCAGCAAAACGCGAAGATGTCGAGCGCATCATCAAAAAATCAGGATTCTACAGACAAAAAACGAAGAACATACAAGCCGTCGCCAAGATCATTTACGAAAACTATAAAAACCATGTACCCGAAAGTCTTGAAGCACTGATGCTCCTTCCCGGGGTGGGGAGGAAAACTGCGTGCTGTGTCCTCGTGTACGCGCATAACATCCCAGAAATTCCTGTGGATGTACACGTGCAGATCATCAGCAGACGTCTGGGCTGGACGAACGAAACAAGCCCTGACCGGATCAACAACGATCTGAAAAGGAAAATTCCCAGACGCCTCTGGCTCGACATCAATGAACTGTTCGTCAGCCACGGCAAGTCGACCTGTACGACATTTCGGCCAAAGTGCAGCACGTGCAGCATCGCAAAGTATTGTCAGCGAAGAGGAGTCAAGAATCCACGTTAAGGTGCAAGTGTGAACAAAGGAACGTACGTTGTCTTCATGCAGCTCGAGAAAAGCACAAAAATAACCATAGGCCAAGACAAGATCCTCTTCCCCAAGGGCTACTATGCGTACGTGCATGCCGTCTCTTCGGGACTGGATCAGCTCGTGACAAAGCATAGCAAGCGCATCACCGACAAGAGAACGCACATCGATGCGTTTATCGCAAAAGCGAAGATCAAGGACATGCTCGTGTATAAGACGCCCGCAAACATTATCAAAATCATCACGGCGCGCCTTGAGAAAAATAGAGGCATCCCGCTCACCAAGAAGCTGCAAAAGAACGAACCGCCCTTGCTCGCGAGGCTCTACTTCTTCCCCACCTTGCAGAGCATGATTGCATTTGTGAAGTGATGGCGTGGAAGACCTGCTCTACATCCAACACCCGTACGACAAAGAATTCGACGCAACTGTTGTCAATATCATCGACGGCAAGAAGATCGTTCTTGACAGGACGCTGTTCTATCCTGAGGGTGGAGGTCAGCCGTTTGATACGGGCACTCTTGAGTGCGATGGAAAGAAGTTCGCTGTCGTTGCAGTGAAGAAACGAGAGGGAAAAGCAGTGCATGAAGTCGACGCAGAAGGATTGCACACAGGTGATTACGTCCACGGCAGCATCGACTGGGAGAGACGATATAAGTTCATGCGCATGCACACGGCAAGCCACCTCCTGAGCATCCTCATCCACAACGAAACAGGAGCAGAGATAACTGGCAACCAGCTCGGCCTCGACAAGAGCAGGGTCGACTTTTCACTCGAGCAATTCGACAGAAACTTCATGAGTTCGTTCGAGGAGAAAGCGAATGCCATCATCGCACAGCACGTGCCCGTACGTTCTGACGTCATGCCAAGAGAAGAGGCAATGCAGATCCCGGACATCTTCAGGCTCAGGAAGGCATTCCCCGACCACATCCAGCAATTGAGGATTGTCACCATCGATGGTTTGGACCAGCAGGCCTGCGGAGGCACGCACCTGCAAGACCTGTCCGAAATAGGCTCCATCAAGATTCTTGACTTAGAGAATAAGGGAAAAGAACGACGACGGATGTATTTTACGATAGATCCTTGAGCATCTCCTGCATCTTTTCTATATTCTGCTTTCGTATTGGATCGAGGAGTTTTTTTGCAGTAGTCGTGTAATATTGCTGCTGGTTCATGAACTGAATCTGGAATTGCAGCCACTCTTTATCCGAATACCTTTTTCCTCGTGCAGCAAGTTCCTTTCTGTATTTATCGCTTCTTTCAAAAAATCTCTTCGAACCTAAATGACTGATGTCCGCATCGCGCAAGATGCACTCGTCCAGTTTGCTGGGGTTTGTTCGTAGATTGGTGATGCGTATGAGCCGTTCAACGGTTGCAATCTCTTCTGTTGTGTATTCGAATTTGGGCAGTTGCTCTTTTGCAATCCGTATTGCGACATATTCGTTGTTATGATATTCTTCAAGATAGCCAAGATCGTGGAATGCGGCAGCGGTTCGTAGGAGCGCAGTCTCTTCTGAAGATACACCCTCTTTCTTGCACAAGAGCTCTACGCAGGGCAAGACGAATGATTTTGTGTGTTCAAGGTCATGATGTTCAAGGGAAGGATTCAGCCCTGAAAGCGCATGCAAAGCGTACTGTATGGCTTTCGTTTCATTCATCGTGCGGAGTGTTGATTATTTGTTTATAAATATTCGTGGTTTGAGCCGTGCTTGTAGCGCAACAAAGAAGATGCAAAAAAGTCTTAAGAAGAATGTTTCACGATCGCAGATACGCATTGAACTTCTGGAAGTAATCGTACGCCTGCCTGAACAGCAACTCGGCAGTCTCCTTGGATATGTGGTGGCCAGACCAATAGTTCTTTTCCTGGTCCGTATCTCGACGGAGTAGGCTCAGATTAGTCAGGATGTGCAATTCCTCGAATGGTCGCGTGAATTCAAAATTAACGTCAATCACTAGCTCTAATTTTTCTTTGAATCTCGGATTGTTCACCGTGCTCAGCAATCCTCCCTTGAGTTTTCGTTTTATCTGGTAAACGAATATCCCGCCGCGCAAAGCTACGTCTTCTCCAGGATATAGCTGCGCATTAACTTCATACTCATCTCCCTCATAGTCCACCCTGTACGTGATCTCAGGCACCATGGTGAGCTTTTCGGTGAGCGACATGGCTGTGTAGAATGCACGCTGATATATAAGCTTTCTGCTGGTAGTCATTAAAGAGTGGTGCTGCCTTTTTTGTGCATTTTCGCTGTGTGCCAACGCAAAATATATAAAGCAAAACCCTACGGAATGAGTAAACAGTATGCTACTGCAGGAGGAAAGACCATGGACGAACTCGATTTCTTCGATGTGAAAGGCAAAAAAAAGTTCAAGAGCAACAATTACAAGATTGTACAGAAGGGAGCAAGGTACTTTGCGGTGACGAGAGCACCCTCGGGCATCGAGGCGTGGAGAGTCATCTCGAACCCGAACAAGAAAAAGTAATTTTTTTCTTATTATTTAGTACTTCTCAGCTGCGCATAGCATGCATCTAGGCTGGCTGCCGCGTGAGGTCGTTCTTTTTTCAGCTGAGTAAAATACGCATCCAGCCTGCCACCAAGCGCAGTACGCTCTTCCGGCCACTCCCTGTCTTCCCAGAGACCGACATGGTACTTGCCAGGCAGGTCGTTCCAGAAAAAATACTGTTCCATCATCCGCACCGTGCCGCACGTAAGATAATACCCTATCGATTCAACGGTATTTCCATTTTTCAGATTCACGACGAGCAGGTCGATTTCCTTGTCAGGATACTTCTCGTCAACGTGCAGCATGAGGCGTTCAAGCGTGACAGGCGCTATAGTCAGGCTCGCATCTGTGCTCGTGATGATGAGGCGTAGATCAGTTGTCTTCTCATTCAAGGGAAGGTAGTGCTGTGCACTCCTGCCGTTCTTGCCAACACGGGATACTTCCAACAGCTCTTTTGTTGAAGATAGTTGCCAGGTCATGCGTGCTGAGAATCGTCCGGACTATATTAACTTTTCTGACATGAGGGCCTTGTTGAAATTCTTCAGTCCGCGCTCCGTACAGCTTTTGCGGCAGCTGCACAGTTCGAGGGCAATCGTACCAGCTGTCTTATTAGAAAACTTCGCCATGCGGACAACGGAGTCTGACTCGTGCCTTTGCGCCCACAGTTTGGGAATGAGTATGTCTGCGAGAGTGCGCAAGTTCAGCACATCCTCCTCATTATATGCTATTAACCGCTCAAGATATGCTCTGTTGCCTGTAAGCTTGAACAGATGCCAGTACGGTGCCGCATCACTGCCCTGCATGCCCTGGACGCTCTCTCGACGAGTTATGCCGAGCCTGTGTTCAATTGCCTTGAGCCCGCCAGTGTACCCTAGCCTCGCAGCGACATGCCGTAAGTCGATATGCGGCAGATCAGGAAGGGTGCAGAATTTCCTCAGCATAGGCAGGTCGAAACTGCTGCCATTGAAGGTGAGGAGCAGCTCTGCCTGCGAGAATGCCTCCACTACCACATCTTGGAAAAGATTGATGCCTTTCACCAGCGTCTTCATGTGCTCCCCATCAGAAAGACCGATGACCGTAATGTCGCCAAGTGCATTGCTGGTCTCGATATCCACGAACAGGCAGTGCTCCCGTAATTCGTCATAGAGCCGGTACTGCTCTGAAGCAAGGAGTCTTTCTGCAAAGAACGAATACTGCGCTTCAGCATGTGCACGCATTGCCTGCAGGAGCATGCGGTCATAGTATGTTTTGCGTTCTTTGCCTATGCCTCGTATTGCTGCCCTGCTGAGAAAATCTGGCCAATGCTGTATTTCCTGCTGCCAAATATTCTGCTCTGCCTTTTTGCCGATGCCGTCCAGGATGATGAATGATGAGCGAAGCACACTGCTTTAATTACTGCATTTCTTTTTTAAGCTGCTGCCTCCTTGACCAGTGCCCCTTATGCAAGAGTAATGGATGCTACGTCTATGCTTCCCGTACACGTTTGTGCGTGTTATCACTGACAGGAGTGACAAAACCTTTTAAATGCGCGTTTTGTTAGCAACCGCATGAAGTTGCAACTAAAAATATTGTTGGCAGTCCTTGGGCTGACGATTGTGCTGAGCGCCATATTCGCCATCGTTGCCAGCAGCATCATGCAGCACCAGTTCACGACAGTGGAAGAGGAAACGGCACAATCCACGATTACGCTATTGAGCAATGCAGTAGAGAGGGAAATAAGCGACATCGACGTATCATTGCACGACTACAGCTCGTGGGATGCAACATACGCATATGCCGAACAGGAAAATCCAGCGTATATTGAAGAGGACATGACCCAGAGCGTCTTCACCAATCTCAACATGGACTTGGTCATCATCACCAACACGACGGACGTTTTGTACGCGGAGACAACAACAGGACAGGACAACCTGACTGCCGTACAGGAATCAGACATGTACACAGACATGCTCGCCTACATTACTACCCTTCTCAACTATGACGTGTACGAGCATGATTTGGGAGAGGGCAAGCACGGCATGCTGCTGCTGAACGGAAAAATATTCTTGTTCGCCATCCGGGACGTGCTGCCGAGCAATGAATCAGGCACGCGTGCAGGATACATGCTGATGGGAAGATTCCTCGACCAGCAACAGCTGAGCAAGCTTTCAGCATTAACGCAACTTCCACTCTCTATCACAATAGAGGCTGAGCAAACACTTCCCTTAGTAATCATTGATGCCAACACCATGAAGGGAAACCTTCCCTTGTATGACGTGCAGGATAAGCAGATAGCAGTCATGTCCACCACCATTGAACGGACGATATCCCAACATGGAAGGGAAGCAATACTGCTGATAATCATCTTTTTGCTGCTGTACGGCATCATCATGGTGGTTTCTGGAATGTTCTTCATCAGCCGCATGGTAACGAGCAGGATCATGAAACTTGCTGACGAACTGCACAAGATCAGCAGAGGGGAGAAGACAACGCTGACAGCAACCATTCAGGGCAATGACGAAATTTCCTATCTCTCCATAACCCTGAAGCAGACCATGGACAACCTGCAGAACCTCACCGCAATCCAACAATCCCTCTTCAACGTCATCCCCGACGCATACTTCCTCTTCGACAATGACGGGAAACAACTCGATGCGAAGAGAACGGAACGACTCGGCGGAGCAGCACTCCCTCCCGAACAGCTCACAGCAGCAATCCAGGAGACCCTCCAAAAAAACAGTGCAGCATTCACGTTCACGGCATCAGGAAAGACATTCGATGCCAAATGCGCATTGCAGGACAAGAACGTCGTTGTGCTTGTCAGGCAGCAGGGCGATGCCACCGTCTTCAAGGAGACCCAGGCAGCCCTCACCAAAGTCAGCGAAGAGCTCAAGAAGCACTATGCGCTCGTCCAGGCAGGACAGGATGAGTTCTCAAGCCAATTGCGCACTCCCCTGGAAGCCCTGGCCAAGCACCTCACCAGAGTAAAGGACCATCCTGAGGTGCTCAAGCAAGTCGCCAGCATCAGCAAATTCATACACAACATGACCGAGGGGCTGCACCAGCGGGATGCCGTGCTCATCAAGGACGCTGTCGAGGAAGTTGTTGACAACCTGCGCATTCTCGCAGAGGAGAAGAAGCTCACCTTCACCATAAACGTGGAAGGAAAAGTGATCCAGGTGGACAAGCTCCTTCTCGAGCAAATACTCTACAACCTGCTTGGCAATGCCATAGCATTCACCAACCAAGGCGGCATCACCATCGAGGCAACCTATCAAGACAAGGTCGTGCTGAAAGTGAAGGACACGGGTATTGGTTTGAGCGAGGATAAGGTCAAGACGCTGTTCAGCAGCGCTTCGGGCGAAAAGAAAGGGCTCAGCATTGCAAAGACACTTGCGGACAAGATAGGCGGCACGATTTGCGTGGAAAGCCAGCTCGGCAAGGGCAGCACCTTCACCATCACGTTCCCGGTATAGCTTTCTCGAGAACGTTCAGTATTGCTTCCTTGTCCGCCAATCCTTGCAGTTTCAGCGCAAGCTGCTCATCATGCGTCTTCTCACGAATCCATGCGGGAAAACTTTTCGAAGAGACATATTGCCTGAAGGTGATGTCATCCATGTCACGGATGGTCTTTGCAAGACGCTTGCCCGGATTATCCTCGCTGAGCTCAGTGAATGCCGCCTCCTCTTTTTTGAGACTTGCTTTTGTGAGCACCTCTCGAATGATGGGCTGTTTCTTGCCCACAACAGGAGTTTGTTGTTCATCCTTTTTTCTTTTTCGGACGAGAAAGTATCCTCCGGCAAACAAGGCAAGCACGGGCAGGAATATCAGGAACGGGAATGTCTGTTTCTTTCCTATCACGAACGTTTTTTCCGTGAACGCCTCTTCCTGCTGCCCTTCGTACAGCAATTCTATGCTAAGCTTGTACGTCCCTGGCGCGAATGCAGACACGTCGAACGGTCGTATGTACTCCTTCTGGGTTATTACCGTTACGACCTCTCTTGCCTCGTACACTATCTTGTCGTTCTCGTCCCGTATGAGATAGTGCAGGTTCGTGTCTACCTCTCCAGAACTGCCGAAGTTGATCAGCGTGATCTTGGCAAGAAGCTTCCCGTCGGCGGTGATGCTGTCCGTGATGAGTTCTGCAATAATATCGAATAAGGCAACTTTTTTCTTCAGTGCAGACACCTTCGATTGGTCAAGCTCCTGCTTCTCTTTTGAGGGTGTGCATGTCTCCTCTAGTGGCGGTTGGGTGCGTGGCTTGTTGCAATTGTTCTCATCAATGCATGTCCTTGTCCTCTTGCCTGTGCAGTCACTCCATGCAGAGCACGTCCATGAAGGCGTGCACGCGGCAGCTGCTGAGGCAGGACGATTCGAGGATGACGTTCCCGTCGATGAATGGGCGCTGCGTTCTGGCTGTGCTGCTGCGCTGAATGTGACGAACGTGCTTAAATGGAACGTCCATATGCTCACGTCATCATCTGCATACAAGCACTGCCCTTCCGTGATGCCTGGCTCGTCGCTGTTCGTGCATTGGTCGAGAATATCGGTGATGCTGCCATTCTCGATGATGCCTGCACGTTTGTCCCCTGCCCCCTCAAAGATGAGCTGAAGCGGATTAGTAAGCTGTGCTGACGTGCTATAGCCGACAGTCACGAGATCATTGACGATGTACGTTGTGTTGATGCTCTCTTCCGATTGTGTGGGAATTTGGATGAGCCCGGACATGCCTTGTGGCAGACGTGCCCGGTAGGGTGTTCGGTTTATCTCAATGGCTTCTTGCAGCGGCTGCTCGATAAGCGCGTATATTTGTCTGGTGAGGTTGCCGCTAATGCTGACCGAGCTCGTGTTCTCTGAAAGCGTAACTTCATCCATGCCTGGATACACAACAACGCTGGCCTGTTCGCCCACCAAGGTAGGCATGTTCTCGATGACATTGAACCTGAACTTTTTTTCCTTTGTCGTCATGCTGTCGTTCAAGACCGCGGTGAGTATCAATGCCTGCGTCCGGTTCTGCCGACTCACATTTCCTCCCCTTCCGATCTTTGTCCGCGTGTAGCTGGTCAAATTGCCTGCAAGCTCGCATGAGCCATCTGCGTTGTCAATGCAATCCTCCTCGGCAATATAGATTGATGTCAGGTTTATTGCATACAATATTTCTCCTGCTCTTGCGCAAAGCTGCACATCCTGCGTGATGAAATTCATTAAGATGTCTTCTTCGATGCCGCAGACCGCCTCGTTGCCGATGATGGCAAGGTCGTCATCAAACGACGCATTATCGCAGCTGCCGCAGGAGAATACCACACCATTGCCCGTGAACACACCTGTTTCGTCGTACGTGATGGACTGCTCATCTATCACGTCATCGCCGTTGGTGAAGATGACGAGTGTGGCAGAACCGCTCGGGCGGAGCACGTCTAGATCGCTTGACGTCCAATCCACGGAAACATTGTCTATGCTCTGCGTCAGGTTGAGACTTGTTCGTATGTCGCCAAAATTCTGCCCGAGAACACTAGATCGGGTGAGAGTACGTGCCGCTTCCCCTGCAGGTGTTTGCTCCTCGCCAGGGATGGTAAGCGTGAATTCCTTCTCTGCAGTCTTGCCATTCCGTTCCAACAGTGCAGTTATTGTGCAGTTCTGCTCTTCTTCCGTTGGCATGACGTTCCCGTCTTCATCGATCAGGCTCGTTTTCGTTGAGTTCCAGGTGACCGTGCAGTCTGAGAATGTTATGGGCAGGTCGAGGTTCTCACTGATATTATCTATAGCCGTGTTTGCTGCCTGTATGTCCGTGAATGCAAGATTTGCCGCTGCCTCGTCCACGAGCGACTGTGCATCGCTCGTCTGTATGGTGACTGAGAAATTCTTGTAGACAGGAGCTTCCCTGCTCGATCCCGTCAATCGTATGCCTGCGCTCACTTCAACAGCTTTCCCTTCTGGTGCGTAGTAGACATTTCCTTCCTCATCGATGCTGCTGTCGTTCGTCTCCCAAACAAGTGTAGCATATCTTCCCCTGTGAAATAAACTCAAGGGTAAGCTGACACTGTCTTGGGATTCCTCACTGACGTCAGAGAATGCCAGCTCGTCACGCTCTTGCATCGCTTCCGTGTACGTGTACTGCGTCCTTTCTGAATCGACATACCACGGACTGTACATGACATCTCCCTGCAGGACATCATGATTCTCGTACGGATCAAGCGAATAGTAGTTGAGTGCTGCCTGTACGCTTCCCGTGCCTTGGTTCTCGATTGCTGTCGATGCGAAGATGGAGCAATTGCTGATGTTGATCTCTGATGCGTCCGTTTCTTCTATCGTGATTGCCGTGTCTGCACTCAAATTCAGGTTTTCGATGAGGACGGGAGAGTCCCTGATGACGAGCTCGCCGAGCATCGTTGCATGCTGCCCTCGCACTATGTATTTGTTCTCGATGATCGCATTCTCCACATACGTGCCTTCATGAATGAGTATTTCATCTTCGCGTTCCGCCTGCAGCAGGGCATTCTGTATGCTGAAATAGTGATTGTTTAAGGTCGACCAACTGATGTTTGCAATGACGATCTCCGCATCACTGTATGTCGTCAAGTCCTCTGTTTCGCTCATGAAGAGCAAGTACGTCATGTTGCCATCCCAGAATCCTGTTGGCTGCTCATCATGCCATGTCTCGTACTCATAGCATTCACTGTCACCATCTTCGTCATACTTGCCTAGGCTCACCATAGTAGGTCCATACCATCCTTCTGGCAGGATGGTGAACATCTGCAGGTAGTAGCTCGTGCCATCGACGCCGACGCTCATGACGAAGAGGCCGCTGCCGTTGTTGAAGATGCCTGGCTGATAGTGTCCCGTCGTGATGAGATTGGATTCCAGTGTCAGTTCGGGAACGGCTTGTGCAGGCCCGTCATACACGACGAGATCGTTGCCCTCATAGTTGAGAGAGCCGACAAGGTATATCGTCCCGTTCAATACGGTTATGTCTGCGACGTCAATGTCCTCGTCAGGATCGATCTCTGCAAGCAATGTCTGGAATTCGCCGTTCCAGGTGGAGATGAGACTTTCTGTCGTGTTGCTGCTTATCACGTAAATGAATGCATCGTCGCTCGTGACATGAACTCTCAGCAGTTTCTTATCGGGGATGTCTGGGTCGTTGGGAGAGAGGTCGGGATCCTCGAGGAAGAGATGAGGTCCCGACCAATTCCCGGTACTGTTGTCAGCGCTATCGTTGTGCACGTAATAGTAGATGGATTGTTCTTCGCTGTCTATGCTTGCTGAGACGAAGACGTATGTGGCGTTGTGGTAGTGCGTTGCGGAGGCAAACCGCTGGGAGAAGCTATCCGAGAGTGTGGTGCTCTCCTCCAGCAATATCTCCTCTGCAGTCGCCAGTCCGAGGACGCTGTCGCTTGTCTTGTAATAGACATGATATTTGTCCAGTTCGGGAAAGTACGTGTCGCTCCGTACGCTTCCCGTCGTTGCCTTGGTGAAGAATAGCCAATAGGTCGTGCCATCGAACGTGATGCTCGGGCTTGTATCATATTCGTCGTTTGTGGTGAGGTATCCATACTGAGTCACGTCTACCGTGAGGGCGAAGCCTCTTGTGCAGGTGAGGATGGAAATGAAGCTCACGATGAAGAAAAGCAGGAACAGCTTGGGTAGGTAGAGCTTTGCCATCCCCACTTTTCTGCACGTGATTTTTTCTGCGCCCTCGAGCTTGGCGAGCGTGACGCGTATGGCTGATCGTGGAAGCTGTGTTCTCTTGACCAGTTCTGTTATGCTCAATCCCTGATGTTCTATAATGAGATGTAAAATGCTCTCCGCGGTGATGCCCATGTGTTCTGTCTCTGTGCTTGCTGTCTTGTCGTCGCTGCCGTCATTGCTGAGGGGAGGGGTTGTGCACAACATCGTATCTTGCATCGTGTCCGATATTGTGCACAATGTTATACTGGTATACTCTTCCTTATTAACGTATGGTGGATATTTTCAACTATTTCTGTAAATAAATTTAAGATTGAAAGCTCGAGTTTATATACTGAATAAACAAAGAGCATTGAAAGTTGAAACTATAAACCTTTTTTTGGTTGATGTTGTGACGGGATGTTGCCATGCTGACAAAGAACGACCGGAAAGCGCTCAAGCTTCTTCTGCATAATGCACGCATATCCGACAGCGACATTGCAGCCAAGCTCAATATCTCCAGCCAGGCAGTAGGCAAGATACGAAAAAAACTCGAGCAGCAAATCATCGAACGATATACGCTCGAACTCAACTATGCCAAACTCGGCGTCCAGATATTCGCCGTCGTCCTCGCAAAGCTCACCAAGGAAGGCATGGACAAAGGTATTCTCGAAGTGGAGCACGAACTTGCCAAACACGCCAATGTCCTCCGGGCATGCAAAATCCCCAACGGCAACCACACGCACATCATCCTCTACGGGTTCAAGGACATCCAAGAACTCGATAGTTTCTTCAACGCGGAACGCATGCGGCAAAACCTCCACAAGTATCTCGAGTCGCAGGATGTCTACATGTTCAGCAACAAAAGCATCATCAAGAACAACCCGCGACAGCTCTTCGAACGCATGGTCGATGAACTCGGAGAAAATCCGCTCAAGCCATCGTTCAGAGAATTAGAGAATTTCAAGAGACGACTATGAACAAACTGCTCATCCCCGCAATAGCATTCTTCGTTCTCCTGCTCGGAAGCCTACTCAGTTACAGTGTATCCCAGCACTACGTCGACGACGACAAAGAGGCAGGCTTTGAGAAAATTTCTGAAAAAATACGGCAGGACATCAAGGAACGTATCACTACCTATGAGAACATGCTCCGTGCCACAAAAGGATTCTATGATTCCAGCGTCTTCGTCGACAGGAACGAATGGACTATCTTCTCGCAGAATGCGTTCAGCGAGCGTTCCATCGAAGGAATACAGGGCATGTTCTTCACCAAATACCTCAGGTGGGAAGAACTAGATACCTTCCTCAACGAAACACGCCAGGAAATCCCCGACTTCATCATTTTCCCCACAGTGGACAAAGAAGACTATGCAATCGTGCTCTACACGGAACCATTCTCCATCCTGACGCCTGCACAAGGATTCAACACGTATTCCACCTCAGAACGCAGGGAAGCGCTCGACTACGCACGAGACACGGGAGAAATCGCACTTACTTCGCCACTGACACTCATCACCGACAAAAACCACGAGTCAGGATTCCTGCTCGTCCAAGCGATCTACAAGAACCTCCCCAAACGGCCGACAGTCCAGGACAGAAGGGAAACGCTCTATGGCTTTGTGGCTATTCCATTCACCATGACATCTCTCATTGAAGCAAGCCTCAAAGAAGAGAATGCGAATAAAGAACTGCTTGAAAAAGTCGATATAGAAGTGTACATAGGAGATGCACAACCAGAAAATCGCATCTTTCACTCCGACGAAATATTCTTCACGCTTGAGGACGTGCCATTCCGACGAACGGAAGCAATCAATCTGGCAAACAAGAACTGGACATTCGTCATCTCAGCAGAGGACTTCCCTTCAGACCAGCAGTATCTTTCCCTGATTACACTGATTGTGGGCATCCTGATAAGTGCATTGCTCGCATTCCTGCTCTACACCATCCTTACTGCACACCAGCATGCACGATCCCTCGCAGAGAAAATGACCAAGGATCTCAAGAAAAGCACAGAAGACTTGCAAGTGCGCAACCTCGCATTCTCTGCAGCAACCACAGGCATTGTCATCATGGACGCCAAAAGGCAGAACACGCCCATCACCTACTGCAATCCTGCGTTCGAGTACATGAACGGACATTCTGCTGAAAGTATCATCGGCAAAACCCTTCAAGGGCTGCTCGGCCTATCCCAAAATGATCCTGATGTGCTTGCATTAGAGCTGGCAAAA
Source organism: archaeon (assembly GCA_043806035.1). GTDB lineage: Archaea > Nanobdellota > Nanobdellia > Woesearchaeales > UBA9642 > JAZDHK01. The sequence continues at coordinate 7,591 of JAZDHK010000036.1, read as the reverse complement.
AAAGAAGGAAAGGCCTGGTCGGGCACGGTGAAGACATTCCGCAAGGATGGCACGCAACGATGGAGTGCCTTCTCACTCGCGCCCGTCCCCGATGAACAAGGAGCTGTCAGTAATTTTGTGCTCTTCCAGAACGATGTCACCGACCAGAAAGTTGCGCAAGAATCCCTGCTGGCAAGGACGAAAGAGCTCGAGGAATTCCAGAAACTCACCATCGACAGAGAGTTGAAGATGATTCAGCTCAAAAAAGAGTTAGAACAGGCAAAAACTGGATCGGTGCAGGACCACAAACCATGAACATCAGACAGAAGATACTCGTTTCCTTGCTGGGCATCTACCTCGTATTCCTCATCCTGGTTTTTTTCACATTTTCCTTCGTCCTGCTCAAGGACTATAGCAAACAAGACCAATTCGCCATGAACAAAAGCATCAACAGAGTCGTCGATGCTCTCGCCTTTCAGCAAGAAGTCATCGGTAATAGTGTCCTGGATTATGCCGTGTGGGATGACACGTATGCGTTCGTGCAGGGAAAAGACGATACGTATTTAGACGTGGGATTCACCCCCGACGCATTTGGCAGGCTGGATATCGATTTTGCGCTTTTCACCAATGCTAGCACCGTCGTCTATGCACGACTCATAACGCCGACAGGAGAAATTCCTGCAGAGAACATCATCGATGACTGGTATGGCTTAGGTTTCTCCCAAGAAAACATGACTGATGCAGGGTATACGGGGATCATCGTTGTTCAGGACATGTCTCTTCTCGTAACTATACACATCATCAAGACAAGCGACGAGACGGCATCGGCAGGACTGCTGTGCTTCGGCAAACGCATCGATTCCCTGCTGGCAGAGCAACTCTCGGCAAGGACGCACGTCCCAATAACCTTCACAAACGTGTATGCGCAGAACGTGGAACGTACCATAACAACTCGAGATGACACGATTATCGGAGGGCAAACCGTTCGTGTGGTAGTCATGCTGCTGTTCATCATCTGTAGTCTGTTCTTCATTGGGGGCAGCTATGTGCTTATAGACAAGGTCATCATCGCCAGACTCATGAACGTTGCATCAGCGTTGCAAAAAAAACGTGAACTTACGGATACAGGTGATGACGAAATTGCATATCTCGTCCGTGTCATCAAAGACAGCATCGTGAACGCTGAGAACATAGCGCGGCTGCAGCACGAGGTCTTCGAAGCCATTCCCGACACGTTCGTACTCGTTTCTTCCGACCAAAAAATCGTTGATTACAAATCGACAAACTCCTGCTTCCACATCGAGAAAGGAAAGCACGTCAAGGATTGCTTCACCGCAGATCTCAGCGATGTGCTGCTGCAAAGCATGATGGACGCTCAAGTACAAAAAAAACTCGTGAAGACCGAGGTGCAGTGTTCAGCATGCAAAAAATATTCAGAACTATGTGTGACCTGCGTGGAAAAAGATATGCTCATCATCATCAGAGACCTCACGGAGAAGAAACAGTCCGAGCTGCATCTGCTTTCCCAGACACACGAGCTGGAAGCGTCGCGGAAGGCGGCCCAGAACATCCTCGAGGACATCATGGAGATGAACAAGCACCTGCAGGACCTCGACCAGGCGAAGACGGACTTCCTGAACGTGGCCAGCCACGAGCTCAAGACGCCGCTCACCGCCATCTCTGCCTATCTCGAAATACTCGATGACTACAAGGCAGACTTCTCTGCCATACAACTCGAGGGTCTGGGAGCGATCAAGCGCAACATCAGCCAGCTCAAGACGATTATCAACAACATCCTCGAGGTATCGCGCATGGAAAGCGGCAGGTTCGAGCTCTCGTTCAAGGACATGAACGTCAAAGAAAAAATACAGAACATCGTCGATAATTTGAGCATACTTGGAGAAAGCAAAGGCATAAAACTCCTTGCGAATGTGGAAGAGGGGATTCCGCTCATCAAGACTGATGAGATGCGCTTCGAGGAAATCCTCAACAACCTCATCGGCAACGCCATCAAATTTACCAAGCAAGGAAGCATCACCGTCAAGGCGATGCGTGATGGCCAGTTCTTGAAGGTGAGTGTCATCGATACAGGCATAGGCATTCCGGAAGACAAGATCAAGAACCTCTTTCAAAAGTTTTATCAAGTCGATGCAAGCCTATCAAGAAAATACGGAGGGACAGGACTTGGCCTGTCCATAACCAAGAAGATCATCCAGCTGCAAGGCGGCACCATAACTGTGGAAAGCATAGTGGGGAAAGGGACGACATTCACGTTCACTCTGCCTCTGGAGGGAAAACCATGAAACGCATCTTATACGTCGAGGATAATGAAGACACGGCAAACGCGGTACGCATCATCCTGACCACTGCAGGCTTTGAGGTGGAAACGGCAGGCACGGGAGAGGAAGGACTGAAAAAGGCGCAGGCGACGCAGCACGACCTCATCCTGCTCGATGTCATGCTTCCGGATATGAGCGGCTGGGACATCTTCGGCAAGCTCAAGGGGAAGCTCAAGGCAAAGTACGTATTCCTGAGCGCCATCCCCGTCTCCCAGGAACGCTTGCAGCAACTCTTGCAGGAAGGCGTCAGTGACTACATTACAAAGCCGTTCGCCAAGGCAGACCTCATCATAAGGGTCCAGCACATACTCGCGTGAGACCATGGCCAGCGTATTGGTGTTATGCAGCGTCGAACATCTGCAGGACGAATTGCTGCAAGAAGTCGGTGCATTTTCGGGAAAAGTGGGCATCTACGTCTCGTTGAACAAGACGCAGAAGAGCATGGAAGATCTGTTGCGCAAGCAGAATATCGATACGGACAAGCTCTTCTTTGTCGACTGCGTCACCACGGAACGCGTCAGGGATGACGTGCTCCACATCAGCCCTGAGCAGCTGGACCTGCTTAGTGCTGCCATCCGTGCCTTCTTCTCAGAAATTCCCGGCGACAAATTCCTCATCATCGACGCGCTCTCTACGTTGCTCATCTACAACAATGAGAATAAAGTGGCCAAGTTCGTGAAGGAGCTGACGGATGCAGCAACCCGCGCGGATGTTGCGGTCGTCGCCTTCAGCCCAAAAACGCAGGAAGAGGAACTCCTCGAAAAAATCTTCAATTTCTTCGACCACGTCGAGAAACGAACGTAATTCTTCGGAATTTCTTCAAAAGATTTTTCCCCCCAGTCTTATATACTAACACTGCCAGGAAAGAGGACAAGGCTGAGCGGATGCTCGGCTAAAAAGGGGTGAGTACATGAAGAGTTTCTACATAGCGTTAGCGCTCGTAGGAGCGTTGTTAGCGTTGGCGGCAATCTTGCCCACGCCAAGTGTTGCAAGCACCGAGTGTTGCGGCGGAGGCATCAGAGGCCCTGTCACGGTTACCGGAGAGGGTTTCGAAGAAAATATCGTGACCATCAACGCAGGAGAGGACATGGGTTGGGTTAACGAAGATACCAGTGTGCACGTGATCTCTAGCTATCAGATATTCGATTCGGGCTCATTGGCTACATATCAAGAGCATGAGTACACGTTCGATGAGGCAGGAACGTACATTATCAAGTCAGATGACAACTATGAGATGACGCTTATCGTCGTGTGATCAGATGCAAACTTTTTTTCTTTTTCCTTTTATGGGGAAATTCTCCCATGCCTTTGTGAAGGGATTGAAGTGGTAGTAGTCCTTGAATTTGAAAATATCTCGCTTCCAGAGCGCGAAGCTCTTCTCGAAGTTGAGGAAGAGGAGCTGTTCCAGGAAGACATGCTGTTCGAAGATGACTGCTGCCTTTCCCAGGAAGTTGCCGTTTATCACGAGCTGGAGAGCTGCTCTGTTCTCTGATATGGGGAAGATGTAGATGAATATGCACAGCGGAAGCAGTTCCCTGATCAGCTGTATGAGCTCGTCAATGTTGCTGAAGCTGCAGATGCTGAAGTAGAACATGTTCGCCTGCTCCAATGCAGAATACACGGGGCGCATCTGTACGAACAAGTTTGACGTATTGAGGTTTTTCATGGTGTCCTGCACGCGTTTCAGCCCAAGGCCTTCCTGCTGGCTTTTCCGTTTCTGCACGTACGTCCAGGTTTCCTTGCCGAATTTTCTCTGTAACGCTTTCCACACTTGCTTGCTGTGCCAATGGTCGCGTGAGTATTCGAAGACAACAGGAATGATGAATGGGTTCTTCTTGATGATGTCTGCCAGTACGGGTCGAGGCAGGTGCTGGTAGTGATGCTTGAGCAAAGAAAGCTGTTCTTCCAGGTTCTTTGGCTTGTGCAGCTTTCCCGATCCATCCCTATTTATACATCTGTGGAATTCGTTGTAGAGCGCAAGAGGTATGCCTGCCTTGTAGAGCTGATACCATCGCAGGTTGTCCAGAGCGTGTTCTTTCTTGACCAAATCACCGAATTCCTTCTCGAACCCAGTCGGGATGAGATACGCGAGAACGAGCACCTCTTTCAGGTCACGGAACGAGTACCATTTCGCGACGTAATACTGGTAGGGGATCTTGTTGATGAGCACGTGTTCGTCAGCGTCGGCAAAAAGGATGTAGAGCTGCAATCCAAACTTCTCATATTGCGGATAGGGATAGTAGTCGAAGCAGCCTTTGTCCAGGACGCGGAACCAGCTCCTGATTGTTTTTGAGGTGACTCGCTTGCTGCCCTCGAGCAGGATCTTGTTGGCGAGCTCGTTATCGCTATAGTACTTGTCGAGCTTGGTGAGCTCGTAGAGAAAATTCATCAGTTTCTTGTCGAAGGGTTTCATGTTGGTTGTTCGTGATGTGCTGTTCTTTTCTTATCCTGCTCCTATCCAGGCATGATTTCTTCACCCTTTATATCTGCCCTTTATAGGTATGTGCATTCTCGGAATTTTCTGCTTCTTTTTTTCCCCTGTTTTATTTAAATATTCATTACCACTAGGTAATTATCAAACAGGTATTTATACTCTGCAGGATATAGGTCAGTCGATGATGGTTGTCGTTGAGAATAAACGCGTGCTCTATGTCGAGGATAATGAGGACACTGCCGCAGCAGTCAAGCTCATCCTGTCCATGGCAGGATTCACCGTGCACCTCGCCTTCACAGGAGAGGATGGCCTGCGCCTTGCATTTGATGAACAGTACGATGTCATCCTGCTCGATGTCATGCTTCCGGATATGAGCGGCTGGGACATCTTCGCCCAACTCAAGCAGAAAGTGTCAGCAAAATACATCTTCATGAGCGCCATCCCTGTCAGCGAGGAACGTTACCAGAAGCTCAGGCTGGACGGCGTCAGCGACTACATCACAAAACCATTCGCAAAAAAGGACCTCATCGAACGCGTCCTCAAGGCAGTCCATCAAGAATAGACGGACAACGAATCTCGTGCAGGACGATGCGTGTATATCTCTCGCGAGTGGTGTCGAGATGAGAAGTGAATGTGACAACATTTATTAATGCACATGTGAACAGAGAAAACATGAACGCCAGACTGCTGCTCTTCCTTTTCTCTCTTCTCCTCGCCTGTGCACCGTTGCGTGCCGAAAACTTCAACGTGGACATCGACCTGCCCTCAACGTATGCAGTAGTCACCCCGGGAAAAGACATCTGGTTCACGATAAACGTGCTCAACCTGGCAACGGAGAACAGGATAGACATAGCCCTGAATTATGACGTGCAGGATGAGCAGGAGAACATCATCGTCAGCAGGGCAAAGACCGTCGCCATAGAGACGCAGGCAAGCTTTGTCGCTGACCTTGCACTTCCCAAAGACCTGCCTCCAGGACAGTATGTTTTGCACGTCCTGCTTACCAGCCCGTACGGGAATAGCACGGCAGAAACAAGCATCATCGTACGCAAAGAGCAGTCATTTCCCTGGCAGTATGCTGTCGCGGTCGTAGGTCTGCTCATCGTGCTCGGCCTGATCGCATATGAGTACAGAAAATCCTTCAGCGTGCTTCGCGTCAAGGCACACGTGCATGCGATTGTAAAAAAAAGATTTCGCAAGAAAGATTAGCGCTTGCCCATGTAGAACATCTTCTCGATGGACACGTCATCCTCTGTAAATGCACCGATGCGCTGATTGTACGGCTGCTTGGGATCTGCAGGTTTCTCCTCAGCGGGCGCGTCCTTCTTCTGTTCCTGTGGTGGCTCCTGCTGCGCTTCAGGGCGCGGCTCTGGTCGGTGCTCGCTCAAGGTCATGCCCTTGATGCCGGCAATCTTCGATTCCAGCTCGTTGATTTTCTTGACTATCTCGTTGACCTTCTCGATGACGGCATGCATGTCATTGGTTAATGCATCCATCTGCTCGGTCATGCTCTTCTTGAACGCCTCGTTCGCCTTGAGGACGTGGCTGAACTGGTCAAACTGGGGAACGGCCGTGTCCTTGTCCGTGAACGTGGATGTCTGCTGCGGATCAGTGGTGTTCTTGTTGATCACTTCATCCTCGCTGCCATAAATTTCCTGCGCCTGCTTGATGGCATCGATAGTAGAATCAGCAAAACCTCTCGTCTTGAGCTCCTTTGCCAATTCATTCATTCTTCGCAACTTTTCATAAGAATCCATGAGCACCACCTGTCTTCGTTCCGCGCACAGAACACATGCAGCTCATGCGCACGTACACGTAGTGCCTGCCATGCGAGGCAACTTTAAATAGTTTTTGATTGTGTAGTACTAACAAAACAAAGTTTATAAATGTCAGGGTCTGCAGAAACACATGGAAATAATCCTCACCGTCATCGCTATTGCATTTTTACTGCTGGCCGTGCTGATCGTCATCAAATTCATCAAGCATTTGCTCACTGCTGCGCTGCTCATCCTTGCGCTTGCCGCATTGTGCATCTTCGCCATGGGAACGCTCGTCTATCTTGACGTCAAGGACTTGCAGGAGAAAGGCGCGCAGGGATCGGTGCTGCTCCTGCTTGCAGACGACGACCAGATCAAGACGGGATTCATCACAGGAAATCCTCTCCTGCCTCTCTCAGAACAGCAGCTTGCCCAGCTCCAGCAGCAGTACGCGCTCGACAATTATGAGCAGATGCGCGCAGCAAACTACCTGCTCGTCATCATCGATCTGCAAGCGATCAAGGACAGCCCCGTGCAAAACGTCACGATCTTCAAGACGACCTTGCGCAAAACCGACCTGATAACGGTCATGACTGCACAGGACAGCATACTCGCCCTTGCGCAAGTATTTGAGCAGCCACGGCAACTGATGGAGCAGTTTCTCATCAGCCAGAACATCACCGCTGCATCTTTGCGCTCCCAAGCCTTCGCTATCGGCACGGCAAGCCTTGTCCAGAATGCAACCAACGTCCTGCGTGAGTACAAGCAGGGCAACATCCGCATCTATCCTAAAACACTGGTGTTCTCCGTCATCAAGTTTATTCCATTAGCATGGATTGAACGCAGCATGCCCACTATAGCAGTGAATGCGACGAAGCCCGACTGACTGATAGTATGACCTTGTGCTTTGGTGCTATGGACTTTTTCAACAGAGCCATCTCGCAGTATCTCCGTAACTGATTAACTTCTCGTGAGTAGTTTTGTGAAAACCGAAAAATATTTATACTTAGTATATACTGGGTATATACTGTGGCACGTTCAGTTAAGATTAAGATAGAGACAGAGCTGCACTTGAAACACTT
>JAZDHK010000035.1:0-24448 GCA_043806035.1 archaeon | reverse complement strand
GGATGGTCGATGATGAATGTCGGCTGGATGAGCTTTTCCTCGCAGAAGTGCTCGAAGATGGCAGCAACCATGTAGCCTTTCTTCTCTTCCCTATCAAATTTTATGTGCTGTGTCCTAATGAACGAGAGCAGCGCCTCCTCGTCCATGCTTGTGACGTCGATGCCTGCATGCTCCTTGATGCAGTCGATCATCCGTACTCGTTTCCAGGGTCGCTTGAAGTTGATCTTGTGTTCGCCATACGTGACGTCGAGCGTGCCGTTCACGGCAAGGCATGCCTGTTCGAAGATTTCCTCGCACAAGTCCATCATGTCATGCAGGTCAGCGTATGCCTGGTAGGCTTCCATCATCGTGAATTCGGGATTATGACTCCTGTCGATGCTCTCATTCCTGAAGTCCTTGCTGATCTCGTACACCCTATCTATTCCTCCGACGATGAGCCGTTTCAGGTAGAGCTCGTCGCTGATCCGCAAGTATGCATTTTGCTTGAGATCGTTGATGAACGTGGTGAACGGTTTTGCCGCCCCCCCGCCGTAGATGGGCTGGATGACGGGAGTTTCTACTTCCAAAAATCCTTTTTCGTCGAGGACTTTGCGCATGGTGCTGATGATGGCTGCTCGTTTTCTGAACGTCTCCCTGATTTCTGGATTGGCGATGAGGTCGAGATGCCGGTTCCTATACCTCAACTCAATGTCCTTGAGCCCGTGGTATTTTTCTGGCAGGTCTCCCAGGCTTTTGGTGAGCAGGACTACTGTCCGTGCATTGATGGTTATTTCTCCCATCTTCGTCCTGAACACTTCTCCTTCAACACCGATGATGTCACCGAGGTCGAGGAGCTTGAGCAGGTCGTAATTGGCGAGCTGGTCAGCCCGCAGATACACCTGTATTTTTCCCACGCTGTCCTGGAGGTGCATGAAGCTTGCCTTGCCCATCTCCCGCATCTGCACGATCCTGCCGGCGATGCTGTGGATGTCCTGCGTGTGCTCCGCAACGACTATATGGGCGTACTTGTCGAGAATTTCCTTCGATGTTGCCGTGACCGCATACCTATAGGGGTAGGAGGGTATGCCTTTTTTCTTGAGCTCCTGGAGCTTCCTGAGTTTTTCCTCGTTCATGCTGGAAGCTATGGCACACTGTTTTTATAGTTTGTGCAAAAACTATCTGTGCTGAGATGTATGAGCACTATGCAGGAGCTCTGGATTGGTGTCATCATCCCGGATAGGAATATTCTTCTCATACACAGATATTGCAGAGGGCACACTGCTGTTCTGAACTTCTATTGATTGTTCCTCGTTATGCGGTCATTACCTGAATACAGTAGTGTAACATTTTTTTTCTTTTCCTTTTTCTTCTTTTCATAACCGGTCGTTATCCCTACTGCAGCAACGATCATGCCTGCCACCTAGCCGACACCGATACCCACGCTTCCTCCAACCAAGGAACAACCAATATCAACAGCATAGTGTATTGCGCCCGGTGCTTCTTTCAGAACGGTGACGTAATCATTAAGCGCATCTCCTACATACCAGCCGCCGACTAGACCTGCAAGACCACAAACGCCCATCGTTGCTACTGCTGCGACGATGCTCTTCTCTGTTCGTGTTGCCATGTGATCACTCCCCCACCTCAAGGCAAAGAAATATGAGATGGTATATAAATCATGCTGCTCGGGCAGCTATGGCCTTGTACCAGTTCTCGTCCTCACGCTGGGTGAAATGCAGCCGTGCGGCAAGGTCATCATATCGTTCGAGCGCTTTCTCGTAAGGGAGGTTCGACGTGCCATCTCCTTTCGGCCTACGCGCCCATTGGTTGTTCTCGCCACTCTGGATGGCAAGCGTGGAAAAGTCGTGCGAGCGTGCAATCGCCTCTGCTTTCTCGACAAGCAATCTCGTCCAGTCGAGCGGAGCAAGGCCTCTCGATGATCCCTTGCTGTACTTCCCTTGCTCATTCTTGAAATAAGGGATCACGCCTTGCAATTGATCTATCAGCAGCGTTCTTTCATCTGAGGGGATGAATCCGACGAGCGCTTGAGGGATATCCTTGTACGTAAGGGCGAGAGCGCACGGCGTGTCAAGATAGATCATGAACAATTTTTCGCCCATTCGTTTCTCGCCCCACTCCTCCTCGAGCAGATCACCTTTCTTGTACGATCGTGCGAACATCGGGATGAATCCATACTGTGTCAGCCGTGCAGGAGATAACGTTATGCCTGGCAAAGCATACTCTTGCAAGGGAGGAACGTCAAGATGGTTTGTCAGATCCATCTCGAGATCAAGTGTTCGCTTGATAAGTGCGCCGCTGCGCGTGTTGAAAATCCTCCATGCAGCGAGACGGGCACTTTCGATACGATCTGCGCTTATCCGCATGCGTTTTGCCAGAAGCGCTACTGTTTCGTCATTCTTCTCATCAGTGAAGGGATATTGCGTATATGTCCAGAGCAGCAGCTGCGTTTCAAACGCTTCCTTGGCAGAAGTCGGCAGATTGTTGAGCAGGATGCTCAGATCGTGAGCATGCTCGTATCTGTCTAATGTCTGCAACGATGTGTCAGCAGGAGGGTTTGCTCGTATGTTCTGCAACAAAGACTCTCCTTTGAATCGCATGCGCAAATACCGCTCTGCAGCAGCGTCCTTTGCATACAGCTCATCTATCTTTTCGGAAATCGTCACATCGTGCACGCGTTTGTTATGCTCTGCTCATATATAAAAGTTTCTTATTTAACCATTATTGAGTGATAACAATATCGGCGTGTGCGTCTTGCAATAATGGCAACGCTTAAATAATCCTGTTGCACAGAAAGAGCATGGCAAAAAAGAAAATCGTGAAGCGAGCAACAGGGAGAAACGTGAATTGGGTGCTCTGCCTGATCATGTCCGTCATCTTCGGATGGTTCGGCGTGGACAGGTTCATCATGGGCAAAGTAGGGACAGGCATCCTCAAGCTCATCACCTTCGGGGGACTAGGCATCTGGTGGCTTGTCGACATCATCCTGATCGCGACCAAGTATGACTTCACCGGCATCACATGGCAGTCATGAATACAACCCTCACGGTAGTCGAGGGCATGGCAACGAACGAGCCCGTGTTATGGCTCGTGCTCGGCATAGTCCTCTATGTGTTCATCATCTTCGCATTCTATAAATTCATGGCAACACGAGACATTCTCAAACTCAATCTCGTGCAGTATAACACAACGGAGCATCCGCTGCTCAAGAATGCCATGCACGTCCTGCTCTACGTTGTGGAATACATCATGATTTTTCCCATCCTCGCTGTGCTCTGGTTCTTCATCCTCACCTGCCTCCTGCTCTTCCTCGTCAGAGACCAATCGGTTGCGGGAGTCCTGCTCGTCTCTGCAGCAATGGTTGCAGCCGTCCGGGCAACGTCGTACATCAATGAGGAAGTTGCCCAAGAGCTCGCGAAACTCCTCCCCCTCGTCCTGCTGGGCGTGCTGCTCATCGACAGCAGCTACTGGTCGGCGAACAAAGTATATGACTTTCTCGACCAACTCCCCACACTGCTGACCACCATGGTGTATTATGTCATCTTCATCATCGTCATAGAGATCCTGATGCGGCTTGCATACACTGCAGCGAAGCCCTGGCTGAAAGAATGAGACTTTTCCTGGCATTGACGCTTGAAGGCCCATTCACGGACATGCAACGACAACTTTCTTGCAAGGGCAGCTTCCCTAAAACATTCCACCTCACCCTGCAATTTCTCGGCGAGGTCAAGAACAGCGAGGACGTCATCGCCTGTATGCAGGGACTGCACTTCTCCCCTATTGACTTGCAGCTCGACAAGATCAGCGCATTCACTCTGGACAAGCCTCGTGTCATCTTTGCTGCATTCAAAGACGATGCCGCACTCCAGCAAGTGCTGCAGCTCCAGCAGGAGCTCGAGCGGCGGCTGCAACGTATAGGATTCAGGCCGGACAAGCCATTCCACCCACACATCACGTTGGCGCGCGTCAAAGACATGCATTCCTTTGCCGAAATTCCCCTCACGGGAATGGTGCACGTGCAGAAATGCTGCCTGTTTAAAAGCACGCTCACTGCGCAAGGAGCAGTGCATGAGGAACTCTTCTGCCTCACTTCCACTCCTTGACACGTTCTTTCAGCCCACGCACGATTATGTGTGTTTACTTCTGTCAATACCTGCTCAAGTACTTGTGCACTTCCCAATCCGTCACAGCAGTCCTGAACGCATCGCACTCTTTTCGTTTAGCAGCACCATACCTCTCGATGATGTGCCCTCCCAATGCGTTCCTGATGACGGCATCCTGCTCGAGTACACCAATGGCCTCACCGAGCGAGCCTGGAAGCATCGCGATGTGCTGCTGTGCACGCTGCGCATCGTTCAGATGATACATGTTCTCTTCGAACGGTGAAGGAATGGTCGCTTGCTTTCGTATGCCGTCAAGTCCTGCTTCGAGCATGACTGCCAATGCAAGATAGATGTTCGCACTCGGGTCAGGACAGCGCAGTTCTGCCCTGCTCGACGATGACTTGCCTTCAGGGATTTTTGGCACGCGGATGAGCGCAGAGCGGTTGTTGCTCGCCCACACGATGTACACGGGCGCTTCATAGCCGGGAACGAGACGCTTGTAGGAATTCACCAACGGGCTCAGTATGGCAGACATGGCCCGTGCATGCTCGAGCTGCCCGGCAATGAACTGCTTCGCAAGAGGGGAGAGCTTGTACGGATCACGTTCATCATAGAACGCATTCTTCCCGTTCATGAAGAGGCTCTGGTGGATGTGCATGCCGCTGCCGTTCATGCCAAAGAATGGTTTGGGCATGAATGTTGCATACAGGTTGTGCTGCTCGGCGACTGCTTTGATGACGCTCTTCACCGTTATGGTGTTGTCCGCGGTCTTCATCGCCTCGTCATACATGAAATCGATCTCGTGCTGGCCGACGGCGACTTCATGATGCGCTGCTTCATCAGTGATGCCTACTGCACGTAAGGTGAGCAGCATGTCGTTGCGGATCTTGTGCGCGAGGTCAGTGGTGTTGTCGAAATAACTGGCATCGTCGTGCGGCAGATGGCCGTGCCCGTTTTCTTTGAGGAGGAAGAATTCGAGTTCAGGACCTGCACAGTATGTGAATCCTGATTCCTTGGCGTGCTGGACGGCACGATGCAGGACATATCGTGGATCGCCGACGAATGGGCTGCCGTCAGGATTCACGACGTCGCAGATGAAGCGTGCCGTGTTGCCTTTTTCGGAATCCAGCCACGGGACACGCGCGTACGTGGATAAGTCGGGCTTGAGACGCATGTCACTTTCTTGAATCCTTGCAAACCCTTCTATGCTGCTTCCATCAAACCATGCACCGTGCGTGAGCGCATCGTCAAGCCGGTCTGCAGGCAGGGTGATGCTCTTCACCATGCCGAACAAGTCCGTGAACTGCAGCTGGAGAAATGCGACGTTCTCTTTTTTCATGCGCTGCTCTACCTCCTGCCGATACGTCTGTTCTTTGCTGTCGTGCCGATTTTGCCTAGTGCTCTCACCTGTACTTCTTTCACCATCATCCACGTTCTCACCTGCTAGGACAAAAGAATAGTACAATAATAAAGCTTCTTTCGAAAAGAATTAAAATAAACACCTTTTTTTACATGTTAATTGAACATTTTTCACATATTTTGGTTGTGGGGTGGATGCGGATGAACAAAACTAAACTTGCCATCGACAATACGGATGTGCTGATTATGAGTGAGCTCATCGCCGACGCGAAATTGCCTTTACGTGAGCTCGCCAAGCGAACAGGGGTGAGTTTCGTCACCGTCCTCAACCGCATAGGAAAGCTTGAACGGCAAGGCGTGCTCAAGCACTATACGGCGATCATCGACTATGCATTGCTCGGCTATGCGATCAAGGCGCTCATCCAGCTGCGTATCGCCAAAGGCAAACTCCTGGAATTGGACAAGAAGCTCGCCAAATTCCACAACATCTATGAAGTCTATGATATCACGGGTGATTTCGATACGGTGCTCGTCTGCAGATTCAGAACGGTGCGTGAGTTGGACACCTTCGTCAAGACCATCCAAACGTATGATTTTGTCGAGAGGACGAACACCATTCTCATCCTGAATACCATCAAGGAGTTGCCCATGCGCATCTGAAAACGCACAGGATATGCGCTGCACAACGCAGATGCCAGAACTTGATTTTTTCCGACGGGACAGCGTCTGCATTTAAAAACCAATACTTTTAAAAATGAGTGTGTGTCTCTACATGAAAATTTGGTATGTGCTGCTTTATTTTTGGTGGCATGATATTGAACAATAAGAAGAGGCATTCACTCGGGGTTTGACCGTTATGTATACTAAGCAAGATGAACACACCATTTCAAACATACTCTGCAGATGGGCGCCAAGCCATCATTGACGTTTCTCACGTAGATCTTTCTCTTTTTGCGCCAAATTATCTCGATACTGTCAGGGCTGTCTCTTCCAATATCCTTGCACGCATCAAAGCAAACGTTCTCCTAGGACCTTACGTTATGCAGCACGACGGCAGAATCCACTCCGCCGCCCTCATCAAAGAATCACTGCAGTATCTCACGCTCGATCTTCTGACAGGAAAGGCGACACTCGACATCTTCACCTGTGGCAACGAGTCAGATCCAGGCATCGTGGCCAAGGACAGGAGCATCGTGCATGACGCATTCGGCAAAGGCATCGAGCACTGCGTCATCAGCAACCATAACCCTTTGGGCATCATCGTCCGAGGCAATGAGGAGCGCATACTCAAAGACGCAGCATACACGCGCCTCGACCAGCCCTACCATCATCTCATAGTCGACGGCTTCGGCATAGATCATCTCCTGCTCGAGGATCCTGAACGATTGAATCGGATCATGCACGACATCTACCTCAAGGGAGAGACGCAACAGCTCATCTTCGAGAAGCACTACCAGTTCGATGCGTCACCGCTGCACGACGGCAATGGGCGACAGCTCTACGAGAAAGGCGGCATTACGGGTATGTCCATGTTCAGCGATGGCTTCGGGCATTACCACTCCTACAATGAGCATGGCTATTTCGCAGCTGATTTCCTGAGCTTTGGCACAAAAAGAACTCCGAATGACATCCTCGGACCGCTCAAGGCCATGCTGGGTACGGAACGCATCTATATCAGGGGGTTTGTGCGGGATACAGAACGTAAACGTGCCGTGCCTGCGACTGTTGCTGCAGACTATGCTTAACCAATAATGCAGCTTCTGTTTCACTCCTTTAATGATAACAAAACCACGCAAAGGTTTAAATAATGCAGCTTCTTTGAATAGGAAATTGTTGGGGAGTAGTCGATGGCAAAGCCTAAGAAAAAGACACTACATAAGCTGGGCAAGAAACGTGCTGCTACACGCCACATCCCCAAGCACGGCAAACCCATAGTGCTCGCAATCGTCGACGGGTATGGATTGAGAGAAGAGACACAGGGCAATGCCATCAGCATGGCAAAAAAGCCAAACATGGACAAGTTCATGGCCTTCCCGCATGCAGTACTTGACGCGAGCGGCACGGCAGTCGGCCTGCCTGACGGTGTCATCGGGAACAGTGAGCTTGGGCACATGACCATCGGCTCGGGAAGGGTGACTGAGCAGGACTTCTTCAGGATCAACAGGGCCATCAGCGACGGCACGTTTTTCAAGAACCCCGCACTGCTGGATGCCATACGTCACGTCAAAAAGTACAATTCACGCCTGCACTTCATCGGTCTCCTGAGTGATGGCGGGGTGCACAGCCACATCAACCATGTGCTTGCCCTGCTCGACTTGGCCAACCACCACTTCATCCAGAACGTGTTCATCCACGCCATCCTCGATGGGAGGGATGTCGATCCTTTCTCTGCAAAGAAATACTTGCGCATGCTCGAAAAACACATAATCAAAGCAAACACGGGCAGCGTGGCAAGCGTCATCGGCAGATATTACGCCATGGATAGAGACAATCGGTGGAACAGAGAACACAAAGCGTACGACCTCATGGTGAACGGCAAAGGCATACTCATCAGGGATCCCATGGAAGCAGTCAACATCGCCTACCGCCAGAACTTCACTGACGAATTCGTCAAGCCAACCCTACTGAACCAGAACGGCACAATCAAACAGCATGACGCAATCATCTTCTTCAACTTCAGGAGCGACAGAGCACGAGAGCTTGCACGCGCATTCACACAAGGCCATTTCGGCCAGTTCAAGAGAAAACAGAACCTGCACGTGCACTTCGTCTGCATGACGGACTACGACAAGAATTTTAAGCTGCCCGTTGCATTCCCCCACCAGCCAGTCTCTAATACCTTATCTGAAGTGCTCAGCAAACGCAAACTCAAGCATCTGAAACTTACCGAAACAGAAAAGTATGCCCACCTCACGTATTTCTTCAACGGCGGCAGGGAAGGCGCATTCCCTGGAGAGGACCGTATCCTTATCCATTCTGACAAGACCGTAGCCACGTACGACAAGAAGCCGCAGATGGAAGCGCCGGCAATCACGAAAAAACTCATCGACCAGCTCAAGAAGAAAAAATATGACGTCATTATCTTGAATTATGCGAATTGCGACATGGTCGGGCATTCAGGAAAAATAAAGGCAACGGTGCACGCTGTCGAGGCAGTAGATGCTGTCCTGGGCAAGGCCGCAGACGCCGTCGAGAAAGCGGGAGGGACGCTCATCATCACCTCAGACCATGGCAATGCGGAACTCAAGGAAGATACGTTCGGCAGGCCGCAGACCGCGCACACCACCAGCCCTGTGCCGTTCATCGTGCTCAGGCAGGACGTCAAGCTCGTGCAGAAAGGCGGCCTGCGCGATATCGCACCAACCATCCTGAGCCTGCTGAAGATCAAGAAGCCGAAAGACATGACGGGGCATTCTCTCCTGAAATAGGAGCGTTGTCGTATTGACTAGTTAGTGATCAGAGATAGATTTAAATATGCTCGAGGATTTTTCGCTGCATGAGACCTGCCATTGTCCTTGCCCTGGGCTGCACAGCAGTGCTCATATCGTTCTCCACGTACAGTCCAAACCTGCGTGAGAATCAACAGGAAACGCCACAGGACTCCGTCCAGACAATTCCTCAGGATCTCTCCTACGAATACATTCACAATCCCGACTTCTGCCCAGACTACACCATCGAAGTTGGTAGCAAGAACGTGCTCTACGTCGATGCGACAATCATCCTCGGGGACTATGCTGATGGAAAGACGGCATTCGTGCAAGGCTACATCACTGGCTACAAGACATTTGAAGATGGTAACGGCAATGCAGTGAGCGAGCTGGAATGCATCGTCAACAAGCAGGAGCAGGACAGCATAATGGTAGTTATCAAGGAGATGGGGTATGATGACGTCCTCTACATAACGCCGTTCAATCACGTAAAAACAAAGGAGGAGCGGCTGCGCGTGTACAAGAGGAGAACACCTGACGATATCAAGCATTTTGAAACGGTTCGCAGAACGTACGCTTAGCCTTTCCTGAACGTCTTCTCAATGACAAGACTGCCGCAATACCCGCAGTCCTGGCACTGATACGTTCCTGTCATGCCTCCTGCTGCAGGAAAGATTCTTGTTGAGTTGCATCGCGGGCAGAAGATGGCATAACTGCCTTCTTTTTTCAGGTCCATGCCGTGTTTGAAACAACAAAGTATTTAATGCTGCTGCTTTTTTTTGCAAAGCATGGACGTCTATTTTGTCAGGCACGGCGAGACGATGAACAACGTGCTCAACATGACGTATGATTCTTCCAATAACCATGCACCGCTTACTCTGAAAGGCAGGGAGCAGGCAGAGCAGACTGCAAGAAAGTTACGGAACGTGCCCTTCCAGGCAGTGTATGCTAGTCCGTTCATGCGTGCCCTGGAAACGGCGCACATCATCAACGAACCGCACAATCTCCCCATCACCGTCGATGAGCGACTGCAGGACAGAAATCACGGTGTTGAAAGCATGCCCGACCCACAATTAGTTGCCCTCTATGAAGAGATGTCGGACAAGTGGACAGGCAAGCTTCCCTGCGGAGAGAGCTTTGAAGAGGAGAAACTGCGTGTTCAAGAGTTTTTGCAGTCCGTGCAGAAGACAGAAAAGAATTGCGTACTCGTGGTGACGCACCGAGAGCCCATCCAGATCGCGCTCGGCCTCATTGAGCAATGGACGAATGAGCAGATGCTTTCCCGCAATGTCGAGAACGGGGAATTTGTGCAGATAACATACTAGTGTTTCTTTTCTGCAATGTAAATGTCCGCCTCGAGCATAGTGTTGTTCCTGTAGAAGTGGTGGGTGAAGTACACATTCCCTGCGGCGTCAAGTGATGGTTCGCCTACAAGCGGCCCGAACATGCGTTCTGGTGCTGCCCAGATGCTGTTTATGCTCTTCGACCTCCAGACACTGTATTCTTTTGAAAACCATAATTCTTTCCCATCGGGGCTGATGCAGGGCCAGCCCTCGTCGCCTGCAGAGTTGACGTTGGCAACATTCTCTGGCTCAGACCATGCTCCATTCACTTTTTTTGACACCCAAATGTCCAATCCTCCTTTCCCTCCGGCTCTGCTTGAGTGGAAGTAAAGCTCGTCAGCAGTCATGTGTAACTCGCCAACCTCGTATGATGCGGGGAAATCAGTGTTCTTCCAGTTCTGCCATTTGTTATCTTTGAGTACTGTAGTGAACCAGTGCAAGCCCGTATATCCTTCACGTGCGGAGCAGAACCACATACTCTTGTCTTGGATGAAGGCACAGCCGTCAAGCGAGAGCTTTCCTTTGTCCTGCAACAGTACTCGCTCTGGTTCGCTCCAACCGTTCGTTTTTCTTGCCACGTATATGCCGGTGCTGCCGTCAAAGAGTTGTCGTTCCACAGGAACATTGACATCGGGAGTGAAGAAAAAGTACAGCGTTTTCCCGTCAGGCATGATGAATGCAGAATCTTCTGCTCCTGCCGTGTCGATGACTGGAATTGGCACTGGGTCAGCATACTCATCAGAAAATGATTGCGGTGGGTTGCTGTCCATATCGGGCGTTATCTTCACTGCTGTTTCTGGAATGGCTTCTTGCCGGGAATGCAGACTCTGTTGCGGAGTGCAGCTGCAGAGCAGGACGAGCATGACGATGAAAACGATTTTGGCTTTGTTTGTCATAGTTTTCTATCGGGTGAGGCTGTTTAAATAATTTCGTAATCTATATAAATAAAACGTTCATCTCGAACGTTATGCGTCGATAGTTAAATGGTATAATTCCGCCTTGCCACGTGCCACGCGAGTGGTGTGCAAAGAGGCGGTGTCGCGGGTTCGATTCCCGCTCGACGCAGGTTCTGAAACAAACTTTATATACTTACTATGATGCCTCATCTTGGGATGTCGAAAAACAAGATTGAACATTTATTGGCTTCTGTTGAGCGGATCGAGAAAGGCGATGGCGTCAGGAGAAAGATAGTGCTGGGCTGCGCGTACGGAGAGTATTCTGTTGATTTGAGCGATGTTGTGGCAAGGACGTTGTGGGTTGGAGATGTGCTCGAGGTGGGATTTCAGATGATGCCGAGCAAGCTTACTGACTTTATCGGGCAGAAGCCAGAACCAAATGATGTCGTGACTGCTTCTCTTGAACTGACGTATTTACGCGTTCCTGGCAAGGAGTATGTGTACAAGGCAAAGGGCTATGCTCCAAAAAAATAATGGAGCTCTTTCTTGACCGTTGTCCGTTGAAAATCTAACGTGTAATGGGCGTTTCGTTCGACGCATTCTGGAATTGCATAGGTAAAATAACGTATTTTAAATATACGTACTCTCTAATGACGCAGCATGGACAAAAAGGGCAACACATTCATTTACTGGACGCCGAGAATCTTGTCGATAGCCTTCATTTTGTTCTTGATGTTCTTCTCCTTGGATATTTTTGACATGCAGCTGGGCTTCTGGGGAACTGTCCTCGGTTTGTTCATGCACAACATCCCCGCATTTATGTTATTGATCGTTCTGCTCATCTCATGGAAACATGAAATTGTGGGGGGCATTGCTTTCATTCTGTCAGGATTATTGTATATGACGATGCTAGTCCTGGACAAAGCATTTGCGTGGTACATGATTTCCTGGTCACTATTTATTGCTGGCCCAGCACTTCTTATAGGAATTCTGTTTCTCATTGGCTGGTTCAAGAAACGCAAACGATCTCAACGGCACAGCAGAAAAAGGCATTGAGAGAGACGCAGTAGTTGCCGTGCATAAGATTTATAAGCTCTACAAACATGTGAACAGCCATGGACAAAAAGAAGAACATGGTCATTACCCGTAAAGAGCATGATGCGTGGCATAGAAAGCACAAGGAGTACGACGAGAAGGACGATAAGGAACACGAACGCTGCCACAAGAAGGTAGGCATCACCATAAAGGGTTAGGTGAGAGCAGTTGTGTGCTCGCTCAACGCGCTTAACCTAATGCAGGATTCTCCTGCGTGATGCTTGGCAAGGTCAGCACGGAAGATATTTCTTTGTTTTTGCCGACAAGAACAAGTTTGATGATGAGCAGGTTATTTCTCTTCGTCGTTTCGAGCCGTGCAGATTGCAACGTGCTCAGCACGGTTTTAATGACGATTTCGTTCTCATTGCAGCAGGCCTTGATGAATGCTGATGCATGCATGAGCTGCAAACCAACAAACTCATTTTTTGAGTCATAATCGATGATGAGATCTCCGATCTCAACACTGCCTTTGGATTGGCAGGATGCATAATGCAATAGGAGGTCGTCCTGGTCAGTATCATAGCTGAAGTTAATGCTTCGCATATTTCTCAACTTTCTTTTGCCATCTCTTGTTGATTTTGATAATGGTACACACGATACAGGTGGCATTGATGACCAGCACGTACCGGTGGCATCTCGTTTTGCTGTACTCGAAATAACAGTCATACTTTTCCTCGTCAGGATGTTCTGCTTCTTGTTTACCTGCAAACACTAATCTTTCCGGATGCAGGATGTTTCTTCTGACCTCTTCCAGGCTGATATTCCTAAACACTGCCTGTTCGAGCGCATGCTGTGTTATGACGACGTCACTATACTTGGCTAATTTCTCAACCAAAGTATCCCTGCAGTTCATAGTTTAAATATGCTGCGATTCAATTAAAGCGTTATCAAGAAAAAACCGGAAGATTTTCGAAGATGGTGTTTTCTGGAAAGCTCTATGTCCAACGCATGTTCTGAAACAAACTGCACACACTCATGATGCCTCGATAAGCAGAATCTTATCGAACGATACCGAACTCCTTTCCTGTTTTGTAGAATATTTCCAAGGCTCTGTTCAATTCGTCATCCTTGTGCGTCGCCATGTAGCTCGTTCTCAAACGAGCCGTTCCTTCAGGCACGGCGGGACTGATGACGGGATTCGTGAATACGCCTTTTTCGTATATTGCTTTCCAGAACGTGAACGTCGCGATGTCCTCGCCGATGATGACGGGGATGATGGGGCTTGCACTCATGCCTGTATCATATCCCATGTCCGTGAACGCTTTTTTCATGTACTGCGTTATTTCCCAGAGGCGAGTTCTGCGTTCCGGTTCGTTCTGGATGATATCCAGCGTCGTTAATGCTGTCGCCGCTGCCGCGGGAGGTATGCTTGCACTGAAAAGAAATGCACGAGAGGTGTGCTTGACGTAATCAACAACGTGTTTCTTGGCTGCGATGAAGCCGCCGATGCTCGCAAAGGACTTGCTGAACGTCCCCATGATGATATCGACGTTATCAACGAGGTTGAAATGCTCTGCCGTGCCCATGCCGTTTTTTCCCAGCACGCCTATGCTGTGCGCGTCATCGACCATGAGCTGCACATCATACTGCCTGCATAACGAGACTATCTCGGGGAGTTTTGCAATGTCTCCCTCCATGCTGAAAATGCCATCGACAACAACGAGCCTGCCTTTGTATTTTTTGCCGGAGGTGAGCATTCGTTCGAGATCGTCCATGTCATTATGCTTGAATCTGAGCACATCTCCGAAAGAGAGCCTACACGCATCTACGATACTGGCATGGTCTGCCCTGTCAATAATGACGCAGTCGTCCCTGCCGACGAGTGTGGAGATAGTTCCTAGATTCGTCTGGAAGCCAGTGCTGTAAACTAGGGCTGCCTCTTTCTGCATGGCCTTTGCGAGCTTTTCCTCCAACTCAATATGGATGTCCAGCGTGCCGTTCATCAACCGAGACCCAGTACAGCCGCTTCCATACTTCTCGATGGCGCGTATTGCCGCTTCCTTTACACGAGGATCGTTCGTCAAACCTGCATAGTTGTTCGATCCGAGCATGATTTTTTTCTTTCCGTCTATCATGACCGTGCTGTCTGTTTCTGATTGCAAGGGAATGAAGAATGGATAAATGTCCAATGCACGAATGACTTTTTCACTGTTCACGATCTTGCTGTCAGAACACTTGTCGAAGATACCCACGAACGAAAGGAATGGGAATGTACATTTAAATTTTTGCTTCAGAACTTGTATCCTTTCGGCACGACGGTTATCCCTCCGGGAGAGACGGTGAATCCTCGCTCTTTGTCGTACTTCTTGTCCTCGCCGATGACGGTGTTTGAAGGAATGTTCACGTCCTTATCGATAATCGTGTTGTTGATGTGAGATCCTCGTCCTATCTTATTCAGTCCCATGAGGATAGACTTAACAATTGACACGCCTTCCTCAATCTTGCCATTCATGCCCAGCACGCTGTCTCGCACGTAGCAGTCGCTGAGGATCATGTTAATGCCCACGAGTGAGTTTATGGCTCTCGTGTTCTCATGCACGAGCTTCGCGGGATTGATGGGCGCTGGCAGGTAGGTGTAAAGAGGCCATTCTGCATTGTACAGGTTCAGGATGGGATCGGGACTGCGTATCTCCATATTTGCATTGAAATAGTCATCTATGCTTCCTACATCACGCCAATATCCTCGTTCGCGCTTTGTCTGCCCGGGCACGAGCTCCTGTGAGAAGTCGTACGCGTATACCACTTTTGATTCGAGCATGGAAGGAATGATATTGTAACCGAAGTCACGCAGCGTGAATTTATTCGGGTCACTCAAGAATTCTTCCTTGCTCTGCGCCAATGCCTTCTCCTGATCGTGCTCGAGCTCGGCGAGGAGGTTTTTCGTGTCAAAGCAGTAATTGCCCATGCTCACGAGGCAGTTCTTCTCATCGCCAGGCACGGATTTTGGATTGTCCGGCTTTTCCTCAAAACCAACCACTCTTCCGTTACCGTCGACTTCAAGAACGCCGAACTTTCCAGCCGCCTTTTTTCTGGGCATGCGCGTGACGCAGATGGTGACCGCAGCATCTGTTTTTGCGTGGAAGTCATGAAATTTTTGCACATCCATGAAGTAGATGTGATCTCCCCCGAAGACCATGACGTCGTTAAGCGAGTATTCCTTGATGAGATTCTTTTGTCTGATGATGGAATCAGCCGTACCTTCATACCAGCCTTCGTTGCTTCCCGTCTGCACGGCAGGTTTTGTGAGGATGAACTCTCTCGGCCCATTGCCAAAAAGGGGATACCAGCCTCTGCGCAAGTGCACGTGCAATGAGTCAGACTTCCATTGCGTTGCGACGATAATGCCTCTAACGTCAGAATTGTATAGATTGCTCAGGACAAAGTCAATAATCCTGAAATGGCCTCCGAAAGGAACGGCAGGCTTTGCCCGCTTCTCAGTAAGAGGCATCATGCGCTCTCCTCTGCCGCCTGCCATGACGAATGCCAACGTGTCGATTGCCATGTGTGAGGGGAATTCAGCAGCGTATAAAAACATGATGAATATTTGACGCAATGTTTATAAATCGTATTGTGCAGTATGCGTGCATGCCCGACATCTCAGCAGAGCAGATTCGTCTCCTGCAGGATTTCTCTGAACTTGTAAAGAAAGTGAGCCAGGCCATACGCATCTACGATGGGCTGTATGCGAGAAGGGCGGCCTGCTATGCTGTGCTTTCGGGAAAAAAGCCAGGCGTGCTCAAGCGACTATTTGGGAAGGCGTCAGCATATGAGCAAGGCAATCCGTATGAAGGGCTGCGTATTATCAACGATCGCGAGAGAGGCGTGTACGCCATCATTGCTGAAGCACACAAACGCATGCTTCCTGCGCTGAACGCTCTCGACACAAAATGGAAACGACAGCAGGCGCATCTCTTCGTGCTCGAGACCTATTTCGCAAATGTACAGGCACGCCAAAAGGAGTTTCTGGATAGGGAACAACAATTCATCAACAAAAAGATCGATTTGAGGACGTTCCAGAACGCGACAAAGGACTATTTTGCGCTGCTCGACGAGAACGCAACGCTCATCCTGCGGGAATACGGCAACTTCTACGCTCCTACAGACTTTGCCGCTCTGGTCAAGAAGCAGCAGAAGAGCAATCCTGTACTGAAGCATCTTGACATGTTCGGATTCCTTACGCTGTTCGTTGCCGAGTTCGTCGGTGTTGCCGTCTTCAATCACAGCGTGCCTGACCAGTTCTTTGATGCAAAGCAGCTTCCTTCCCCGTCCGTCTTTGCGGAATATGTCGTCATCTGCTATCTCCTCACCGTCTTCGACGTGCCCAACAAGAGCTGGGGCTTTGTCAAGAAGCATTCTAAGAGCATCGCAACGAGCATAGCCAGCGTCACCTTCCTCAAACCCTAACTCTCTTTTGTTACTATTGAATAATGACAAAATATATAAAGGGGTTTGTGTTTCTTGCAGTATGGACATTCCCCTCAACGTCAGAGCCGCACTGGAGCGAGAAGCACAAATAACCGAAGCCATCAGGGTCTCGCTATCCGCATACAGGTCAACGATTGGTGACCCCGAAAAAAATCATGTCATCTACGCCAGTTCAGCAATAACTACAGGAAAACGACTCTATGAGTACATGCGAGAGCATGGCATAACCAGCCTTGAAGACTTCAGAAGGCCGGATAATGATGCATACATGCGATTCGTCAAGGAAGAGAACATCAAGGATGGCAAGGCATTCGCGGAAGAGCTCAGAACCCTTGAAGTGCCCTCCCCGCAAGACCAAAAAAAGCTCATCCCACCCATCGTCATAGCTCCTGTCGACTTCCTGCAACTGACATGGTCTGATGAGATGTACATGACCATGTGGAATGCGGTCATCAAACAATTTGCTGATGAAGTTTCTTTCAACAGTAACCCCTTCTACTCAACAGGACAGTCTGAGGAATTCTATACGGGCCTTTGCCAGAATAAACTATTGACTCTGCGTGGCTCTCGAGAACCCATGGACCCTAGACAGTCATTGCAATTGTTCGAGGAAAGCATTGACGACATTGCCACAACACTTGGAAAAATTCCCTCCAAGCTCTACAAGATTTACAGGGATACGGAAATCTGGGTAAAAGGCTAGACAGGGCGACAGGCATCAGGAAAAGCTCCCGCATCATTGCGAAAATGCCGTCTGCAGGAATTCTACGTTAAAATGCCTGAGGAAAAGAAAGAAGATTTACAACAGCTCTTGGCTGCATATCGCAATCTTTAAGTAAAAGCGCCTTCTGCCACTGTTTGGGGTGGTTACTTGAATCCTCACGCAATGCCTGGCACGCTGGAAGTCATCGCCGGCTGCATGTACTCAGGAAAGACAAGAAAATTACTGGAAAGAATAGACTCGCTTGTTCAGAGAGAGAAAATCCTGCAGCTGCCATACAAGACGTTCCTGCTCTTCAATCCCATAACGAATACGAGAGATAGGGAGATAAAATCACGCTATTCTGACGTCAAGCAGCACTGCATCCGCTTTGACACAGATAATCCGTACCAGATTCTCGACCATCTGGCTCAGGAAGAAGCAAAGCAAGAACAATCCATAGACCTTGTCGCCTGCGACGAAGTACAGTTCTTGCCCAGAGCAATCATTCCCATAACAGAAAAGCTACTGCGGCAAGGCAAAACAGTCATCTATGCCGGTCTGGACATGGACTTCAGGGGAGAGCCTTTTGGAGAGATGGGATCTTTAGTGCTCATGGCAGACAGAGTCTACACATTAACTGCCGTCTGCAACGTCTGCGGAGGAAAGGCGACAAGAACGCAAAGGCTTAGGGATGGCAAGCCTGTGCTCTATGATGACAGCATCATTCAGGTGGATACGGGCGGAGATGAGTATCAGGCGAGGTGCTTCTTGCATCATGACGTGCCTGGCAAACCTGACTGAACGGTTATGGTCTCGATAAGAAGTTCTTTGTCATCGACCTTTCCCCGAATCTCTACGATGTTTCCTTTCATACTGCTCACGTCCGAGAACGCTACAGCACCGCACGTCCCGGTTCTGTCTTGGATAGTGAGAAAGGTTGCTTTCTCTGTCGTCCTCTGCTGGATGATCTCTCCTCGAATGGTGACGAGTTCTCCCTCTCTCGTGGAAAGATCTTTGATCAGTACGAGTTCAGGCGTGAGCGTTTGAGCGATCTTGAGCAGCAACGCATCATCCATGCGCTGTTTTGGAGAAGAGCATTATTATGCTTTATGTGGTGTTTCCTGAATATTATTCGCTGTCGTGATGGGCTTCACAGGAACATTCATGGCAGGGCATGGCAACTATGCCGGGTCGTACTTTTTTCGGGTTGAAACAGTATTCTCCCATCCTGAAGTCGCACATGGTTTTCACGTTCCTGCCAATGATGTTCCTTGGCCTTCTTGCCTGCTTTTCTGACATACGAGTATATTTATACTAATATACTATTTTGTATATCAGGATATTTAATTGTAGTTTCTTGTATTTAAATTTTTCGGAATGCTGCAAAATGTCAGCTTCTTCTCATAAATACTCGCATCTGAGGCTTTCTAAAGAGCAAATACCTAAAAATAACACGGGCAGGTAGGCGTTTCCGTTATTTGCAGAAGAAACACCTAAATATCTCGTTCACTACCCGTGCTAAAGGTGAAACCATGAGAACAATCATAACATTAAGCGCAATAGTTGCTGCAGCACTCCTTGCGGGATGCTCAGGAAATTCAGTCGAACAGCCACAAACTACAACCTTGACTGGCAGACCGGTAAGCGTAAGCGAAGCATACGGCCACAGTTGTGGTGCAGTAGCGACGGTTATTAGGACGGATAGCAGCGATGTCCTCGCGCACGTCAGTGGCTATATTGGTAAGGTGAATTCGGCAGATGCTCAAGCGCTCATCAGTGCAGAGATCGCAAAAGGCGACTCAGGAAGTGTGACGCTGACAGGAAAATATCAAGGCAACGAGTTCATCATCCAAAGCGTTGACGCACACGGGTACAACGTAGAATTCTAAATTTTTTTCTTATTTCTTCAGACTTTTTGGGCATTACGGATGGACTCCTCTGAGTCTTGCTTGCGCGTAGTGCTCGAGAATGTCTCGTGTTTTGTAGTCCATTCGTGGATCATGATTTTTGTGCTCATCAATGAAGCCAGGGCCGTTCAGCTCATACAGTTTATAGCTCGCTGGATACGTTTGCTCTCCTAGCCAGATGATATCTTGTGCAATCTGTCCGAGGCTGTCTGCGAATGTTCTGATGTCAATCTCGTTGATGCCTATGCTTCCGTACCATCCGTCTGTTGACTTATACACGAATACGACGTGGCTTTTGTCGCTGTTTTTTGCACGCATGATAAGCACGTAGGGATGAAAGCCGTTATCATAGAGCAAAGCAGCTGCAGCCGTTGCTCCACCGGTGCAGACATCCTCTTTCTTCTCGTGGATGGTTTTGAAATCGACAAAATATGTTGGTAAACCGTATTCGTTTGAAGGAAAATTCTCCTCCGCGGCGTAGTGCAAGACTTTCGTACAGTAGATGGCCGCCTCGAGTGGTGTGGAAATGTCTTCCATTGTTTGGAGATAATCTTCCTCAGCGATTGTTTTGACACGTTCTTCTTCCTGAAGGATGTGCTGCTCGAGGGGGATTGCTTCAAAAGGCACAGATGCAGCCATCATGCTATCTATAGGAATGGGTTTAACGTCTTCTGGGGTGTATTCTCTGACTTGCTGCTGTGGTTCCTTGCATGCACATCCGCCTAGCAATGCAGCAAGTCCGAGCAAGGGAAGGAGTAGTTTCTTCATCTGCGATGCACCTTTTTGGTTAATATGAGAGGCATTTCCAGTATATAAATCTTGCGTTTTGTAACTACTGTTTAATGATAACTACATGTGTTCTTGTTGCACAGTAAGCTTTATAAACGAAGTGCATTTCCCCAGAGCATGAACGGCGTCATCGTCAACTACAGAAGGAACAGGCACACGCAAACCCCTACACACATTATTATCAAAGTAGAAGGCGTTGCTAAACGAGACGAGGCAAAGAAGCTCGTCGGAAAATCTGTCGTTTGGAACACGGGCAAGAAGGACATGAAGGGAAAGATTGCTGCCGCGCACGGCAATACGGGAGCGGTCAGAGCAATTTTTGAGACGGGACTGCCAGGTCAGGCAATAGGGCAGAAAGTCGCTCTTAATTAATTCTCCACGTTTATTTTTTGAACTCAATATGGTAGCCGTAGGCTTCAAGAACGTCAATAGCGATGATGCGCCTACCATATGAGTTCTCGAAATGGCCATACACGGTCATGGTGTCTTTCTCTGCAATCTTTTGCTCGATAAGAGAAAGGGCAGCGGAATTAGGCAGTATTCTATTTGTGTATCCTTGAGCGAGCATCTGTTTTCCCTCGACGTTGACGATGGCTGAAATGCTTGCCCAGTCTCCTTTTGACGTCTCGGAAACAGTGATGGGGAGAACAGTGAGTTTCGCGACTTTTGGTTTCGCGGTAGTGCTGCCAGATTCGCAACAACTGCTCAATGTTACACCGAGTGCTGCTGCGCCAAGCGTTGCCAACACAATATTCTTCAGATAGTTCATGATTTCACCCTTCACTTGTCGAACGAAAAATGATAGTCATAGAGGTCAAGCCCCGTAACCCTGAGCGCTCGTCCCCCGTGCATGTCCTCGAAATGACCGTAGATGGTCATAGTATCATGCTCTGCAATCTTTCTTGCGATGAGTGCTGTTGCGGAAACGCTGCGTTTCATGTCCCTGCTTTTGTTATTAATGTACGCTTCTGCAAGCACGTGCTTGCCTTCAAGGATGACGTCGCTAGAAACAACGTGCCAGCCGTAGTCAGAGCTTTCGGCAACCGTTGTTGGAATGACTGCAAACGTCCCTTCCTTTGTATGAGAACTGCTGCAACCGAGCATGATTACTCCGCCAAGAGCTGTCAATAGCGTCGTTCTCAGATAGTTCATCATACCTTCACCCTACTTGTCAAATTTGAAATGGTAGCCGTACAGGTCAAAACTCATCATCCGTATGATGCGCCCACCGTACCTGTTCTCAAAGTGACCAGTAACCGTCATGGTGTCCTGTTCTGCAATCTTCTTGTCAATGAGGAGCTTTGCTGAGGAGAGGTCCATTGCTTCTTCGTAATAGCCGTCACGGTATCCTACAACGAGTTGCGGTTGCCCGTCCTGCGGTTCGACATACATGCTAATTGCGCCTTTGCCCTCTGCGAAATTTTCTTCAACGCGTACTGGCGTGACAATGAGTTTCGCTTCCGGTTTTCTCTCTCCTTCCTCGCAGCCAGCTATTCCTGCCAGGGCTGCCATGCCGAGCGTCACAAGAACTATTGTCTTAAGCGTTTTCATGCTCACAACCGTCGTCCAGCTGCCTTTTTTACTTCGTTGAACGCCTTGACTTGTTTTGAAGTAACAGGTTTTATACCGCTGTCCTTCTTTCTGTCCTTGCCCCATGTCCTGTACAGTTCTGGCTTTCCGTCGCCATTCTGGTCGACGATAATGGTTGTTTGGTATTTGCCGTCAGCGTCTTTCTCATTCTTTATCTGAACAACGTCAGAACTGTCCGTGACAAGCGTTCCCAAGTCAACATCGATGAATCCGTCGTACAAGCCATGGATCCAGGTGCCTCTGCACGTATAGTCCTGCTTGCCGTGATATCTCGTGAGCGGAATGTCGTCGACGAAATCCTTTGCCTTGTCAACAACACGTGGTGTTGTCTGCTCGAGATTAGGCGGGTTGACGGGTGACAAGTCTTGCTTGCTGCAGCCTGCCGAGAACAGGACGTATCCTGCTGCGATGGGTATCATGAGGTATTTGCCTAGGGTCATGTTTCTCCTCTCATCCTTTGTAACTGAATACGAGCATGTCACCCTCTCGTTGATCATGTTTTTGGGTGACTGTCCAGCCTGCCTGGCGATAGTGACTCATGACTATTGCTAATGCCTTTCTTGATGTGCCGGGTATATATGGAAAGACAACTTCAGATGTTTCATCCACATACTCATCCGCAAGCTTTTTATCAATTGCATCTTCAAGCTTGCTGGCTTTTTGTTGTGTTTGTAGGTTTTTTGTTTCGAGTGTTTCTTTTGCAGATAGAACCATGCTATCACCTTGCCTACGTCAATCAGACATCGTTTATAAACCTTTCCATTAATAACCACTGATGAGTGGTGGTGTTATTCTATTTTGTTTGTTGACGCGTAGTTGTGAATAGAAATTGTTCCTGATAGTTGCAGATACAGGGCAAGACGCCTGTTCTGTTCTGCTTTCGAAAGATTTGATGCAAGCATGATGTTTGCAACAATATCCTGAGATTGTGCGCTCTTTATTGCAAGCGGGAACCTGCCATTCTTGACGCGTTCCACTTCTCTTGACATTACAGCATTTGGCTGGAATTTGAGCACGGTCAGCCAGTACTTGTCTCCTTTTGTCTCTTCTCTTTGTGATGGCTGCATCCATACTGAAGGGGCCTCGACGTCATTTCCGCCATACGCGTTGAATGGTCCATTCCTGCCAGAGAAACCGTTCTGCATGATCTGTACTAGGTCAGTGTAGCTGTCACCCGTCTTGTGGCTGCCCACACCGTGCACGGCAACGACGGGAGAAATGTCATACGTGTCGTCGTGGACCTCGATGAGCGCAGGAGTCCACACATTGTCTCCTTTCACGAGTATCCCTGCAACACTCTCTTTCCACTCGGCAAGAGCGCTGCGTGCTGCGGGCAGTGTCTTGTTCATGAGTGTATCAAGCCCTTCTGCCGAGATGTGTAGGCGTTCGTGCATGTGGTTGTGATGTGCTTCTCTTTCATAAATGTTTCCATTTTAGCTACTCGCAAGTGGTTTCAATAAGCTTTTATTCGGGATTGCCATGCAAAACGCATGCTTTCCCAGAAAAAAGTGAAGGAAGTACAGAGGACAATACTCGACCATTATGCAAAGCACGGTAGGAACCTCCCTTGGCGCAAGACGACAAATCCCTATAAGATCCTCGTCTCAGAAGTCATGCTCCAGCAGACCCAAGTGGACAGAGTCATCCCCAAATATGCTGCGTTCATCAAAAAATTTCCGACGCTACAAACGCTGGCTAGAGCAAAAAAAGAGAACGTCCTGAAACTCTGGTCTGGTCTCGGCTACAACAGCAGGGCAGTACGTCTGCAGCGGCTGGCACGGCATGTTGTAAACGCGTATAAAGGAAAATTTCCCCAAACGTATAAAGAGTTGCTTGCACTTCCCGGCATCGGACCATACACGGCCAAAGCAGTCTTGATATTCGCTTACAACAAGGGTGAGATAACCATAGACACGAACGTACGCAGGATACTCATTGCATTGCTGCATCTGTCCGAGAAAACACCACAGGCGACGCTGGAAAGGTATGCACTCGCTCTACTCCCGAAAGGAAGATCACGAGATTGGCACAACGCACTCATGGATTATGGAGCCATGGTATTGACTGCAAGAAAGACAGGCATCAAACCCGTAAGCAAGCAATCACCCTTCAAAGATTCAGATAGGTATTATCGAGGGCAGATCCTTAAGAAACATCTCCACAAGCAGACGCATTCCGCAAACGTTCTAGGAATTAGCCCTTCT
The DNA here is from genome assembly GCA_043806035.1 of archaeon. GTDB lineage: Archaea > Nanobdellota > Nanobdellia > Woesearchaeales > UBA9642 > JAZDHK01. The sequence goes on along the minus strand of JAZDHK010000035.1, from coordinate 609 downwards.
CGCTATGCACGCATACTGCGGCAGATGAGGAAAGAAGGATTGCTTGAGTGACGTATGCTATCAGGGGGTGAATACTCGCAAATATTTAAGTAATTTGATCTTAATTACACCTGAAAGATAAGGGTCTCAATTATTTAATATGTGCACGTTCTCTTGATCGCGATGTTAAACTCAATTCGGGCTCGTCTTCACAGAGATTAAAACCGAAAATTCTAATGTTGTTATCGTGCGGCCGGGAATACTCGCGGGTTGAGTAGCAGCGAAACCCGCAGTTGAAAGGCCGCAGCTGTTAAATTCTCGAATTATCAAGAAGAGACCATAGTCGGCGCGCCGCCGCAAAGCGGCGCCTTTGAGACTATGGACGTGAAATTATGACTGCATTGGACAGCGGGAGCTATAAAACTATCGGTCACGCAGTGAGTGATACAAGAAACAACTGGGTCACGATGATGTTCGTGACCAAATGCAGATACAACTGTTTTGGCAAACAATCGCACATCGACACGTGCACGGCAGCGTTTCGAGAATTCGAAACGCAAGGCTTCGAATTCGGCACGTTCGGCTTTGCAGGAACGCACGTGCACTTCCTTGTGAACGTGCCAAAGAAAT
>JAZDHK010000034.1:0-24937 GCA_043806035.1 archaeon | reverse complement strand
GTGCAACAGCGGGCTTAATTATCCCTATGCGGGCAGGTCTTGCTAGTAACTGGTTGATTTTCTCTGCTGCATGCTTGACCGTTAAACAGTAGCTCTTCTTATTGTTAACATATTTTTTGTAGTGTTGCTTGTTGTGTCTGCTGCACACAATCATCCAATTATCAAAAGCAGCATTGAGCCATTCAACTTTCTTTTGCGTAGCAAGCTCCTTATTTGTTCCCGTTTCTATCTCAACAGCTAACAATTTATTCTGTGGCAAATGGAACACGACGTCTGCGCGTTTATCATCTGCGCCATATTCTATTTCTGCTTGCTCAGGATCAAGCTCTGCAAACAGGTGTTTGAGACAGAAATGATAATCGCTCTCTTTGCGCGTGTCATTTTTGATGATGAGGTTGTTACCGCGCTTGCCATCAAGCTTGATGAATGCTTTGTGCCTGTAGCCGTGCTTGCGCAGCAGCTCCTCACGTTTGAGTGCTTTGAGTTTATTGGCATGATAAAATCGTCGTTCGTCATCATCAAAGTCTATCTCTTCGTTAATTGGTTCATCAATGGTGAGCTTATGTTCCTTGTTTAATTGTAAGGCTTCAAGGTAGTCTGCGCGTTCCTCATCGTCGCAGTTTGCAAAGTCTACTGGCAAACCATTGTGCGCACGCACAAACCTTCTTGCCTTTTGTTTGTCCTCCTGCCTGTGCCTTTCTTTTTGTTGTCGTTCACAGCGTTCATCTTCATCATCCTTAAACCAGCTTATTGCGTTTTTAACCATGCTTTGCGAGTACGATGACGCCCATGCAGGAATGGACTTGCAAGAGTTCCTTTTCTTAAAATATTCGTATAGTTTTTCGATTTTTTCTCGTTCCTTTTGTTCAGCACGTTCTGCACGAATTCGTCGCTGTTCAGCCTTTTCAATTTGGAGCTGAAGTTTGTGTTTTTGCACGAGAAAGTGCCGCTTGCTTTTGTTAATAAGTAATGGATAGTGACGCACAAGAAATGGCTGCCAGCGTAAATAGTTGTCGAGACCGTGTTGTGCCTCTTTCAATTCTACAAGATTTGCATATTCTCGCTCATAGCTGGCTATGCTGCTTTTGAAATCATTGATGTGTTCCTTATTCTTCTGACCATGCCTGAGTAATAAGTATAGCACAAGAAGGAATGCTGACAAAATAGCCAGGCCGTACACCAGCAAGAGCACAGTGTGCAAAATTTGCTGCATATACAAGCTATCATACCAGTTCTTAATAACAATGCCCAATCCAGCCAGTAGTATTGTCCATAATAACGCATCATTAGTGAGGGATTCGCTCATGGGAAAAACTGCTTCAAGCTCGCGTTGCCGACCTCCTTTTGCTGCCACACTTTCTGAAAATCCTCAATCACCCGTTTGCCAGAATAGTTCAAGTAAATGTCTGTTGTGGTTATGCTGCTGTGCCCCAGAATTGATTGCAACGCTCGAAGATTGCCGCCACGGTGCAGGTACATGACGGCGAAGGTGTGTCGTAAGATGTGCGGGCTAACCTTCTTCTTGAGCCGCGCGCGCTCTGCCACAACCTTGACGTACTTCTCAATAGTACGAATAGCTAACGGCACCCTCGATTGCTTGCTAAACGTGTGCGTCAGATAGAAGCCCACCAGATTGCTCATGGGAATGACGCGTCGTCTACCGCCTTTGCCTGTAAGGTTGATGCAACTGCGTTGCCAGGCCACGTTCTGCTCTTCGAGGTGGGCAAGCTCGCTCACTCTCATGCCCGTATCAAGGAGCACGTTAATCACAAGCTCTTCCTCAAAGCTTTTGCAGTTTCTTCTGAGCAAGTCGGCTTCGTTATCTTCTAAGGGTTCACGTTTGTAAGTCCATACCATGTTTTTCACCTCATACCCTTTTAGCTTCCATGATTTATTACATTATGTCCGATTATGTTATACACTTTCTTTAAGCGTGCGGCGGTTTATATTGCGCGCTCGGAGGATGTATTACAATTTCCCCCAGCATTCTTATGCTCGCCTAAGTATTTAAACAGTCAGGTGAAAAATTTTGTACATTTCCTTGACAAGCAAGGTTGCGTATCGTATTTAAGCGGCGTGGGCACATTGTGCCCCTCAAGAACAACGCCGACAAACAGCGTTTACCATAAAAGTGGTAGTGACTTACCACAAAAGAGGTAAGGAAAGCACAAAATTTATAAATAAGTTATACCTTACTAGTAAGTAAGTTGAGGTGATTTACGATGGACGATATGATTGAAATGGGAACGGTCAGCTCCAGAGGACAGGTATGCATTCCGAACAACATCAGAGACAGCATGGGTCTTGAGGAAGGCAGCAAGGTGCTCTTCATGCTTAGCAACGACGCGCTCATCATGAAACGCGTAACGTCTCAAACATTTGAGCAGATAACAAAGCCGCTCAAAGAAGAGATGAAAAAGACAGGCATGAAAGAATCAGACATTCCCGACATGGTGCACAAGTTCAGGAAATCACGATGAAACTGGTTCTGGACACCAATGTTTTGCTTTCGGCTACGTTCTGGTATGGCGACTCGTTTAGAATAGTGAAACTGATCGAGGAGAAAAAGCACGAACTCTTCGTCTCAAAAGACATTCTTGACGAATTCTCAAGAGTGCTCGATTACAAAGAGATCAAAGATAAGGTGAAAAACAAGCATCTTGAGGTTCGTAACTCTTTCCAGAAAATCGTGGAACTGGCGACGCTCGTCGAACCCGCTCAGAAAGTGAATGTTATCACCGACGACCCATCTGACAACATTTTTCTTGAATGTGCCAAAGCAGCGAATGCTGATTGCATCATCTCACAAGACCAGCATCTGCTCAAACTTAAGGTGTTTGAGGGCATTCGTGTTCTTACGCCGAGCGATTTCTTGAAACTGAAGTGAGCCTCTGCCTGAACTCAATCCACGAGACATATTCTCGTTTCTTTGCATCAGATAATATGCAAATAGTCATGTACACATTGAACAGGCCGAGAAATTCCTTTCTTCTCATCTCCAGCGTCGGATTTTTCCTGATAAACTCATCAAATTTGAATTTGCATACTCGACGCTGCGATAGTGGGCATTTTCGATAACAGTAATTGTGCTGATACCAGTTTGCAAGAAAGCAGATGTTGCTCTTCTTATTCTTTCTTTTCACGAATGCAAGAACGCAAGCCAGTTCATCATAGGTTATTGTTGCGTCGTTGAGACGTTCTTTGATGTCTTTAAGCCTGTCCTGCTCAGATTGGATGTGATGCAGTATCTTGATGATTTTCTCTTTAGCGAGCAACTGCCAGACGGACAGTTGATGATGCTCAATAAGACTGGCGAAATGTTGCCATACCGTAGATTCTTTGATGCCTCGCTGTTCCGCAATCTGCTTGATGGTCAATCCCTTTCTGTAGAGCAGTAATGTTTTCTGTGTCGTGAATTGGTTCTCTGCAATTTCTGCGCGTCGTATATTACGCTCATGTTTCTTCACATGCTCAAGCGGTTGCATGGGCTCAATGGGAAAGAGCGCGTTAAATCGTCTTGTGATTGCTCGACGATATTTGTACGTGTTGGCGTGAGCGATGTAGGCAAGCCATCCTTCAAAACACTCGACCGCCTGCTCTCTTGTAATCATCCCTTGAGCACATGATGCTGCATGATCTGCAAGTTTTCTCTCGAACTTGCGCACATTCTTATCTCTCACTCGCTTATGGTAAGGATGGATTTTAAAGCCTAAGAAGACCACGCCCTGCACAAGTGGAATGACTTTTGACTTGTCAGGATGCAATGCAACAGCAAGATGATCGTTCAGAAAGTCATCAATTCTTCGCTTATACTCATCAAGCACTTTTTGTGATGTGTGCATGATGACAAAATCATCAACATACCGAATGTAGTATTTTGCCCTGAGTTCATGCTTCACGAATTGATCAAGCTCGTTGAGATAAACATTAGCGAAGAATTGACTCGTCAGATTACCAAGCGGCATGCCCTTCCCTTCCTCTGTCGTGTGATGATTGGCAAGAATAACACCAATAAGCCACAAGACCCGTTCATCACTTATTCTCCTTGCAAGTATCTGCATGAGCATCTTGTGGTCAACAGTGTCGAAATAATGTTTGACGTCTACCTTAAGCACAAAGACAGTTCTCGTGTTGTTTTTTGATACTTGCCGCGCAAATTGCTCGTAGCGTATTATTGCTTTGAATGTTCCTTTGCCCAGCCGGTTAGCGTGGCTGTCATAAATAAACGTCTTATCAAAGAGAGGCTCGATAATGTTACACACTGCATGATGGATGACTCTGTCGCGGAAGTCGGATTTGCTAATCTTTCTCGTTTTTGGATCGTGGAGAATGAATGTCTTAAGAGGTAATGGGCGATACGTGAGCAACAATAACTCGTTTCTTAATTTGAGCAAGTTCTCTTTCAGATTGGCTTCATAGTCTATAACATATGATTTGAGAGTCTTTCCTCTTCGCGCTTTTTGAAAAGCGAGTTCAAGATTAGTGTAAGAACATAGCCGAGTAAACATATCCTCGTCGGTAGCCATGTTCGAGAAAAGAAAAGTGTCCCAGCGTTTAATAGCCTGACTATTCCACCAAACCGCGCGTTGTTGTTGAGGTTGTTGTTGCCATTGAAGCCGTTGTTGTCGTTGTTGCCAAGGACAGGCACAAGCCCCGCACAGTAGCGCGTTCACTTTCCTGAATCACTGTTCAGGGTCGAGAACGTTAATTCTCGGCGTTCACTGCCCCTTCATCGCTGTTGAGGCTGTATTTTATGGCAAAATGAGAGTTTTGCCGTAGTGAACGAGCGTGTAGTTCCAAGCTACTCTCTCAGCACCCGTTTAGATGCTGTAGCTGGGACGAGAGGAAAATAAAAAGAAGAAGTATAAAAAAGTTACTTATTTGTATAACTGGCGCAAGCGCTCCTGCACAAGATCCATATTCTTTGGTGCTATAAGATCAGTCATAGCATCGGATATCTGCTCAAGAGTAGGTGCGAATTTTTCGCGCGCCACGAGCGCCTCCGGCGCTACCCCACCAAACCGCACGTTGCTGCCGAGGAAGCTGCCATCGAAGCCGTAGTCGCCGCCGTCGCCAAGGACAGGCACAAGCCCCTGAGGCTTATCTGGGTTAGCGTCTTTGAAAAATGTCCAATTTCCATACTTCTTTGTATTGTACACCTGTGCACTTCTATCTAGGATCTGGTTAGCCTTCTCTTCTCCGCCAGCTCTGATAATGAAGCGTTGGTTGCCTCTCCATCTGTCTATAGGTTCGTAGCCTGAGGGCAGTTTTGCTTCTTCATTGAAATCTGTGACGACCCTGTAGAGTATAGGAAGGTTCTTACCCTCTTTTACTTCTTTGTATGACAGCTCAGGAACATTAGGGTCAGTGAGCATATACTGGAACTCTTCGTCTGTATGTTGCATGCGTCCGCCAATGAGCCCTTCGCGAAGCGCTTGCCTTATTCTGTCAGGCGAGGGCAGCTGTCCATTAATAGTCAGAACGACAGGTTTTCCCTGCTTGGTTTTGCCTACATTCTCGCTGCCGTTTGCCGTCCACCACTTCTGCCAAATAGGATCGCTGCCGTTCTCTGTGATAAGGCGTGCATGTACGAGTTGCGGGAAGCTTGCCACATAGCCGCCGCCTGCCGCAGCTTTCAGCGCTGCTTCTAGAGCATCTGGAATGTTGTTTGCGTAAAATTCCTGTCCTTGAACATCTTTTACGACACGAACTTCTTTTTCAAAGGTTAACATTGTATGACCTCCAATGACTGTATGCTCTTGTTGTGTCGTAACTCCTATTTAAATGTTTCGGTTTTATAACCACTAAATAGTAATAACATTCAGAGATAGCTACAAATTCGCAAACGGCCTTTACAACACCATCGATCTGCGAGTAAATACTGGCTCACGAATTGCTGAATTGTAGGACAACATTTAAATAAACCAGCGTCTTACAAACAGTAAACAAAAAGAATGATCAGATCCCCGACCCTCGAAGAAAGAATTGCGCCAAAAATCCAGAGAACCATGCGCAATCCTTTTTTGAGCAGAAAGTCGCACCACGCCCTAGAATTGCAGAATTCTAGTGTTTCACACCATTAGTCACTTAACAGTGATTACGAAACACAAAATTTATAAATGACATAAGATTTCATTCTAATCATACAAGGTGGTTTTCATGAAGAAATGGCAAGACAGAACATTGTTTGCGGGGATTGGCGCCGTTGCACTCACCGCAGTGTATCTTACCTACAAGGCCTTATTCGGACCTGATCTTGTCTGGCAGTGCGAACGGACCGGACCAAGAGAAGAGCCTTCTCAGAAGGTTACAACGGTACAAGGTGCCACGTTTAATGGCAAATACGCATTCGCAGGTGGCAATTGGGGAACATCTAGCATAGAATACATGGTAAACGACGCACTCAACGATTTCGAGCAACGCTCCATGCCAGAACAGGCAGGCATCAATCCCGACACCGTCAGAAAGATCAGGATTGAAGTGTACAAATAACGCGTTACTAGCAAGGAGCATCGAAACATGGACCTAACAGAACAATTCATTGCTGACATGAATCGTGTCTGGAAGAATCCTCCTCAAAGACGAGACGCACACACGATAGACCTGCACATTTTTTTCGACAAAAGCGTCTTTCCTCAAAATCTGACACAAGAAGAATATGCTGAAGGTATCAGCGATACAGAAAAGACCTTTCACACCATATTTGACTGGTACGCACGAAAACTTAATCTCGCACTCGAGCCAACATTCCGCGTCTGGGAATATGACCATCAGTTCAAGAAAGCACTCAGCACACTGCAAGATGAAATAGCAAAAACAGAACATGATCAGAAAGCAATGCGAGAATTAATAAGGGAATACGAAATGCGTGAACCTCATAAGAGAAGGGGCCTGGATCTGGTAGCAGTTTATGAAAAAGAATGTGCCTCTCTCACGAGACCTGCCATCTACTGTGCACTTTTTGAAGATATTAATAGACCAATAGTTGATAATATCGAGATACAGGGTAATATCGAGGATGTTCCTCGCATCATTCAGACACTATTAAATTCCCTTCGGCAAATAACCATTTATCCAACATCCACAATTAAAGGATCAGTACAACATATAGGATATCCTTTGATGATAGTCTCGACAAAAGAGAAAAGATTCAAAAATGTGTTCAAACACGAATTAAATCATTGTCTTGGTGCAGGACATTCATTATTGCCATATACAATCATGAATAAGTCTGTTGACGTAACGAGGGATTATTGCCCACTACTCACTCTGCGCAGAATGAGACACACCATCAAAGAAACATACGCAACACCGCGAATAATAAATCTAATGACCGGTCAAGTCTAGTTGAAAAAGAAGTCTGAGCCGGCAACTGATGCTGCTGACCACGGTTCCTAACACGGAACGACAACGATTAGTACATCCACTCGTGCTCGCAGACAGGACAGTAGTATTCTTCAGACGAGACAATAGCACGATACGGTGGAATCTTCGCCTTGCAGACAAGACAGGGGATGTAGTCCTTACCTGGCAGGCATTGCCCTTCTTTGCTCTTCTTGACGAATCGTGCCTCATAATCAAGGAAGAGCAATAACGCTATGTCATCAAGCTGCACTACACGCCGTTTGTTTTCGTCAACACTCTCACCATTCGGATCTTCCATGATTTCACCACTCTATCTTCGGGGACAGTGCAGGGTGTTGTAGCGCATATGAATATTGCTCACACAAGTGCTGCAACAGCGTGCATACCAAATCACGTATTCTCTTCAGAATAGTTACAAAATAAGAAATTTTAAATAGCCCTTGCTGCATGAAGAGAGCATGCATCTCAAGGTGAAGGTGGGTGATGACAAGAACCTTTCTAGAATTGAGGCGAACGTCATCATCAAGGAAGTCCGCATCAGGGAGAACCTCATCAACGAAAAAGACGAGATCATCGAGCTTTGCTTCAAAGATGGGCCTGCCTCGGGCATTCTTGAACTGAAGAAGGACGAGCTTACTGAGCTTAACCAGCAAGTACGGAAGGCGCTCGAACGTGTCAGGGTGAAGCAAGAAGATAAGTATATAAATGATGATGCCTCGTCTGAACCATGAAGGCCTGGCTGCTCCTTCTCACCCTGCTTGTCATCTTGAGTGCAGCACAAGCGCAACTCATCATGACGGATCCCGGCGGGACATTCTACCTTGATGCGAAAGAAAAAGATTCGTGGAACATCTTTCCCTACCACCAGTACGACACCACTAGCCAACCATACGTTGATACAGCAAAATTAGCAGTGGCCAAAGAACGGTTCATTGCATACGCAAAGCACCGGCTTGCAGAAGGATACAATGCATTCGTCATTGGAGACATGCAACGGGTCATCTCCCTGCCAAGCATCGACGTCTATCCCGTAAACAGCAGCTATGTCATCAGGGCAGAGGCATACAAGACATTCTTCAACGACATCATGCGAACGCCAGAGCTGGAAAATGCCAGCTTCTACCTCACGTCAGACTACCAATTCACGGATTCATTCATCAGTGCATTTGTCAGACATGATTTCTCCGCAGAGAACGAACGGCTCATGCAGCTGAACAAGGCAGCACTCGAAGAAGTATGCACGAGCATGCCGCGCCTGTCTGGCATCATCATCAGGATAGGAGAAGGAGGGCAATTCTACACCTCATCGGCAGAGTACACGTCCGTGCTGAGCTACACAACGGAGCAGGACATCAGCAGGCTCATCGACACCCTCCTGCCCCTCGCAAAAAAGCACAACAAGACGCTCATCTTCAGAACCTGGACAGTGGGCATAGGAAAAATAGGGGATCTCATGTACAATCCCGACAAGTACGACAACATATTCAGAACGTACAACACGAGCCATCTCATCACGTCCATAAAAAACGGTGAAGGCGACTTCTTCAGCTTCCTCCCAAAAGAACGGCTGCTCGGCAGAGGATCCGTGCAGCAACTCGTAGAATTCCAACTCAGGCGAGAATACGAAGGCTATGGCTCCTTGACGAACTATCTCGTGGACAGCAACAAGGACCTCCTTGCAGACTACACAACGAGGAAGAATTTTGCTGGCGTGTACGTGTGGACGCACTTCGGCGGATGGGACAGGGCAAACAACCAACCAGACACCCCTGCAGGTTTCTGGACAGAACTGAACAGTGCTGTATTTCCCCTAATCGTGCACAATCCAGCGTATGACACGGACCGTGCACTGCAAGAAAATTTGCAATCGACAGGCGCAGCAGACGCGCTCTTTGCATTCGTCAAGGACAGTCATACCATTATTCAGGACATCCTGTACGTCAAGGCGTATGCGGAACGACCGTCACGCGTGAGAAACGTTCCCCTCCCCACACTATTATGGCTCTGGTGGGACAGGCCGATGGATGCGCACTTTGCACTCGTGCACGTTTATCTGCAAGTAAAAAATGTCAGCGAAGAAGCCTCACGGACGAACGCTGCGTTGGACAGATTCATGATGCACAAACAAGCCATCCTGAACGGCACATCAACACCATTCATCCGGCAAAGCCTCGACTATCAGGAAAAAACGCTTTCCTTCCTTGCAAAGTATAAGCTGGCCTTCCTCTCCTACTACGAGTTCATCAAGAAAAAGGACGAGAACTACTTACTCGCCGCTCAGGCCACCGCTGCAGAAGCAAAAAGCCTCGCCATGCAGCTCGAGCACGAATATGGCAAGGACGAGGCATTGCCGAGCATGGACTTCAGTGATGCATACCAGTTCATCGAGCGCGTCGAGAGGTATAAGCAACGGCAGCTCCTGCTCATCACTTCGACGCTGGCATTTGCCCTCGTTGCCGTGCTTATCCTGCTGCGCATCCTTTCCCTCTATCCCGTTACAGATCGGGCAATCATCGCCGTGTTCATCGGTGCAACACTATCAAGCCCGTTGGCATTCATGTCCAGGAATGATGTCATCATCGGCTGCCTGCTCGTGGTCATCTTCCTCATATGGCTTGTCCTCGTGCGGCTGGTATTCTTTAGGCAGAAGAGCAAGCTCTTCACCCATCTCATCATGCTGTTCATCACGTTCTTCGTCCTGTTCTTGAACGTGTTCGTCTTCAAACTCATACCCGACAGGCTATGGTTTATGCTGCACGACATCGTGTTCAAGCAAAATTATCTGAGCATGTTTTTTGCTCTCTCCCTCTACGTACTGTTCTGCCTCTCCTTGCTGTTCCTGTTCAAGACGTACGGCTTGCTTGAAGAAAAGATAAGAAAACAATTGCTGTTCACGTTCGCCTATGGCATTGCCGCACTCATCATCATCTGGTGCATTGCCCTGTTCAAGTTCGGCTATATCAACAACCTCTTCGATGCGTTTCCCAGCATAATGCTGACGCATGGCAGCGGCGCTGACATTATCCAACAGCTGAGCTTCTTCAAGCTGTTCTAGCCCGTGTGTGTCGTGTCATTGACCTGGTTGTCAGTAGTCCTGTTGTGCGCACGGTATTCCTTGATGCACTTGCCAACAACGTAGATGCCTGATCCGAGGAGTGCTCCTCCGAGGAAGCCGACGCTGTCAAAAAAGAAGCTGCCGACCCCGCCGACACCCGCATACAGAAGTGCATTCTTTGCCACTTTTGATGTCAGGACATTGGTATACCATTCGTTTGCCTTCGTTTCTAGATCCATGTTTTCCTCCCCCACATCGTGGTAGTAGTTACGTAAGAAACATACAACGTACACCTCTTTAAATGCTTTTCAGGAGAATTGCCGCATTCTGCACATTCTCACATTGCTTTTTCGGCAATTTATGAACATATCGAGACTTTAGGGTTTGCTATGTCGTCCTGCCGAGCTCATTCACCAACTGCGGTTGTGCCGTCTCGACATAATCGTCAAGGGCAGGATAATGCTTCTGTTCCTGCAATAGTCGTGTCACGACATCTCGCACTTCTTTCTTGTCCAGGAGCGGGAAGAGTTCCTTGAAGCGTTTCTCATCGCCGTGCTGGTATGCCTCGACCGTATCAATGACTTTTGCCTCGAGGATGCGTTTGAACATGGCATCATAGAATGAAATCACATCTGACGTGTAGGGCTTGTTCGGATTGAGAAACTTGATGGCTGTCCTCGCCATCAGATTCCTGTGCTCATCCCAATATGACGTTGTTGTCGGCTGCACATCAGAAATCCACACGCCATCTGGCATTTCGGCAAAGGCAAACACGTACGGAGCAAGCGCATACAGTCCGGGAACGTACCCGAGTGCATCCGCAAGCGTGTTCTGCTTGTCAATACGTCCATCAATCGTCAACATGGGCGAGAGCGTTCGCTTCTCATCGTTTGAGTGCCGTTTATCAATAAAGGGAATGAGCGGAGCCTCGTACGGCTTCACTGACTTGTGCACGTACTGGTGAACAATGCCAAGATGATTCCTGTCGAACTTCGGCACGTTGAAGAAAATGCCTTTCCTTTTTGTCAGATGTCGCAGAACGAGACTGTCCAGTTTCGTGCTGTATTCGCTGAGATAATCCCGCGGGCAGAGGATTTTGAATTCCAAAAGTGAAGTGTCATTCAAGGAGTGATTGATGAGATACTGGAACAAATCGGTGTGACCTGCGAGATAGTGGATGGCGTGCGCCATCTTCTGACTTGCACGTAAGGTGTTTTCGACATCTTGCCTGTATTCTTCCTGATGCGCCTCATACTTTCTCTTTTTCTTTTCTTCCTTGCTTTGTTTTCTGTCTTCCTCTTTTTGCTCACGTGCTGCTTTCCGTTGATCTCTTGCTTTCTGCTTCAATGCATATTGTGCCTTCCGCAGCTCATCACGCTGATCCCTCTTGAGAACTGCCTCGGGCGCGTGACGTTTTGTCTCACGTTGCAATTTCCACGTCTGATAGGTAGAACTCACGTAATCAGAAATGTTTCCCGCGAGCCGCGCAATGCCGCTCCTCGTCGCGCCTGCAGCACGACCCGTATGTTCTGCCGTATACTTCGTTGCCACCCACGTGCCTTTGCCTGCGTGATAGAGCACATAACCTATACCAGTGAAGAAAGCACCAACACCGACACCTATACCCGTAGCGACAGTGCCAACGCCCACAGCTATGCCGCGACCTGTCGCACGCAATGGCTTGTACAAATGATTATGATAGAAACGCTGGACTCCATGATACACCGCACCGATGCCCGTCCCCACACCATTGCAGGTGGCACGCAGCGGCTTCTTCACCGTCCACTCCACTCCCTTATAGCTAATTTTTGCCGCTCCTCCTACCAGAGCAACACCCGTCACCAGCGCAAGCAAAGCTGCTTTTCCAGCATATCTCACTGTATGATAGGCTGCCGCCCCACCAAGGAGGAGCGGCGAAGCAATGACTGCGCTCGCAACCAATGACGCCCCTCGCAAAGAGGATGTGCCCACGCGCACCACTTCATCAAGGGTTATGGCATTCTTTTTCCCGAAGAGCTTTGCCAAGTAGCCGCCAACAATAGCGTTCTGTTGCTGATGGACAGACATGCTAGCGAGACGTTCCTCCTCTTTTATCCTATTTAATTCTTCACGAGTACGCTGGATTTCCTCCTTCTGAATTGCCGAAAGATCCTTCGTACGCAGGCCGAATTTATGCAGCACGGCAACCAACGATTCATCGGCAACATACACGTTAAAGTCATGCTGTGAAAAAAGACGGTTCTGCACTGTAACGACAACTGGTTCGTGAAGGAGATCCTCCAACGATGCGGATTTGTTGTATTCGCTCATGCTGAAAACTTTCGCTGAAACCAACTTTTTCACATACGGCGTTGCATCGCCCGAAGAGAGTGATGCAATGTCACTTTCGCTCAAGTCGAGCAGCATCCTAGCTATGACTTCCCGATGCGAGACTGCGCTACTGGTGTAAAACTCCCGTTGCAGCTTCTCCGTATATCCATTCAGCACTTGTTCGAAGAGCGGGCGAAGGTTTCTCCCAACTTCTCGCACAACACCTTCATAATTCGCGATTGTCTTCTTCTTGCCCAGGCTGACAACGAATTCCAACGAGTCAAGGTTCACGCAAAGATAGGGAACCGAGGGAAGTAATTCTTCCTGAGGATAGTACACGCCTGACTTCAGCAGGTTGATGAATCCTTTCGGAATCCTGCTCTCTAGCCAGATCTTCGCAGACAGGCCATCATCCGTTATCGTGTGCTGATAGGGCAGATCGTTCGTTTCCCTGAACAATGCCCCGTGGAACAGTGACCTCTTGACATAGTCCTCCTGTTCGATGTTTATCTTCCTGCCATTGATATAGACGGGAATGGTTGAATTCCTGCAGCGCTCCATGAGCTTTCTATACTCTGGAGTCTTATCCCTGCTAAGCCTGCTGAAGAAACCCTTGCCTTGTTTTGCTACAGTTATCCTTATGCCTCCTTTGACATTCGACTGCTGCTCGTGCTTGAAATTCACATTATGCTCACCGAACCTGACAGATTTCAAACGCTCTTCCTTGGACATTTTTTTGGGCGAGAGCTTTGAGAAGGTATACTTAAGCGGAACATTGTGCTTTCTGCTCTCGATGACGACTTTTTCCGTGTTGAGATGCATGGCAGAATACACAGCCCGCGTCATTCCACCATATTTCTTCATGAGCGAACTGTCTTGTTCAGAAACGAAGAATGTTGAGGAGAGCTCGGTAATGTCCTGCATGTCCAAGCCTTCCCCATCAGCCAGCATTTCCAATGAAGACGCGTGTGTCTTGATACGTATGGCAGATGGATTCGAATTATGGAGGAGTGAGAAGAATTCTAGGACGTAGTCAACAGGGTCGGAGAGGAGGCTCGTGGTTGTCTTGAGCTGCATCTTCTCCTGATTCATGTCCCATATGAATTCCGTGCCATCCGTCACTTGGCGCAACTGCTCATCGTTCATCGACCAGCACCTCGGTTGTTCTGGTAAAGGCCTCATCTCGCTTGTACTGCGACATGAATGCCTCCATGTCCACTTCTTTGCCTTTGAGCTGCTCACCATACTCCTGCATGATGAACTGCAGCATATCCTTGGGCAGAGCGCTGTGCATGTGTGCCAGCTTATAGGCGATGCCGGTCATGACCGCAACATACGGCAGGAACGACCACATGCTGTCCTGAGAGAGGGCGACGCATCGTTCGACAAACTCATGATTTCTCGTCAGCACGACTTTCTCCTTCCCCATGAGCACATCTTTTGTCCGCTCATAGAACGTTCTCTTGACGCCAAACAGGCGCTTGCCCCATCCCTTTTCAAGAACATTCGAGGAGAAGTACAACGGCACATCATTCTGCTTATGGACATCCTGCTTCGTGCCCATCACCGTGTACGCAACGTGTTTTTTCAGCGGACTCTTCTGGATGATACTATCCAGTTCGGTGATGAATGTCCGCTCAGCGGGCGACAGCTTCTCTACATCCTCATAGTTCGGCAACGAATACTTGCTGCGAACTTCCTGATACGTGCTGAAAAGCTCAAGCAGCCGTTTCTGGGGATCATGTTTCTCAAAGTTGACAAGCAGAATCTTTCCCCGATCGAGCAGGGCTTTAGCCACAGACTCAATATAGCGTTGATGACTGACATACGTGTAAAGCACGCAATGCTCCTTCTCCGCCTGATCCAGTACCTCTGCGAGGGAATACCGCTTAAACCCAACACGATCCTCTTGTGGTAAATAGACTATACCCGTGAGTATCTTCTCATGCCGAAGCTCACGAGGCAACCGCTCGAGAATTCTGGCAGTCCCATTCTTCCGCATAAAGAAATGCTTCATGCGTCGCAAGAGGGGCTCCCTCTTCTGGGCTATCTTCTTCTTGATGTACTCGGTCAACTTGTCAAATAATGCTTCGTCACCGCAGAAATGCAATCGTTCACTGTCATTGAAAAACACGGGCTGTTTTCTGTGTTCATCTGCATACGCGGGAACTGCACCATACTCGCCGGATGGTGAGGATGACCAGAACCTCGCCTTTCCATCCTTGGGAGGAATACCCACCTTGAATTGTTCTTCTGTCGCTATCGATTTTGCGATGATGTGATGCAATTGGTCTTTCTTCTCCTTGAGCAGGCGCAGGATCTGCTTATAGCGCGTGTTCTCAATGATTGCATCTCTAGAGATGGTGTAGTCAATATGCGATGAGCTCAACATGATAGAGAGGTCAGGTTCATCATCGAACAAAGGCCTGTTCTCCCTGGCGATGCACAGCCTCCTATTAAAGATGGCATAGAATGTTTTGTCTATGGTGTTCCCGTTTTTTATCTCTGGTGGCGTGATGGCAAGTATGCCTTCAAGGTCGGAGCCACCGCCGAAGTGAAACTGCACTTTTGCATGAGGAATTCTGAATTCTCTGTTCATCTTGTGGTTGTTCACGTACAAGGGTGTGGTGATGTATGCGCTCGAATTGCCGATCTCGTTGACCAGCCCTTTCCTGAGGTCCAGGTAGTGTTCCTTGCCGATGCATGCCTCGATGATGACTTCCGTCCCTTTCTCCCGCGTCTTTCCTGATTCGTAAATTTCACCCTTCCAGCCGAGCGCAGGAGGGAGCAATTTCACTACGTGTTCTGCAGTTCCATCAGAAGTGTGCACTACTACCTGCTCTAGCCCTTTCTGGGCGAAGACGGAGACAAAGCCAATGCCAAACCTGCCAATTTTTGTTATATCTCCTTCCTTGTCTGACTCGAACAAGGTCAGCAGCTTGCCCCTGATCTTGTCAAGGTTCATGCCACAGCCGTTGTCATTGACGCTGACGATGGCCTTCTTCTTAGCATCATCATACCGCATGCGTACGTCAATGCGCGTGCTGCCCGCATCGACGGCGTTCTGGATGAGTTCACGAATGTACATCTCTGAATTATCAAACTGGCCTTTCATCTGTTCCAATGCCGCAATCACTTTCCGTATGCGTCTGCTTTCCATCTCATCGAGCGCCTTTTGTTGCCGTTCCTCAATCGTCATGACTGGTGCCACGGTCATCGGCGGTTTTTTCCCTGATGCCTGCGTATAGCCATAATAGTCATTAATGCTCATGACGATATCGTCCAGCGCTTCCCTCAAGTCATCATACTCGTGAGGATTAAGGCGTTTGACAACACCCTGCAATTGCGAAATGGGTTTTGCCGGAGAATCATACTTGCTGACAACCTTATCAAGCACGACTTTCTTGAGTTGCTTATCATCAAGAAGTTCAGCCCGCACATCCCATTCTTGCTCCGAGACCGTGTCAAGATGGGTGTGTGCGTATTCGAGAAGGAGTTTGCTGATGTCGTTCATAGTCGTCCCTCCTTCTTGAGGAAGCCATGGACTTCAGGCGCGAGGTGCTTGCCCGCCCGCATCATCGTTCTCAGATAGAATGCCCTGTTGCTTCTCTCCGTCCAATTGCTGTCCTTGTACGCTTCTATGAACCCTTCAGGATCGTTCTGTTGGTGCAGGAACGGATCGTACGCGTGCAGGCTTTCCACTATTGCGTTCACTGCAGGATGTCCTATGCTTTCCACGAATAGTAGTTCTAAGGAAAGGGGGAAGTAACGGACCTTCTTTCCATCGTACATGACATCCCTGAGTTCAGTCCAGTCCTTATTGTCGGCAAGCGATTTTTGGAGGTATTTTCGTATGAATCGTATATGCTCGAACGTGCTGGTGGGCTGCTTCTGTTTCAGCCGTGCAATGTATTCCTTGTCCTCGGGCAGGATTTCTTTTTCACGTGTTGAGGAAAAGTGCATGATTTCCCGTTTCTCAACCGCATGGATGTTCTTTTCGCAAAAAGGTATGTTGACGCGCAAATAGCCTGCATCGAACATTCTATCCACGATGGTTTTTCCCTCTTTTGTTGAGAGGAATGGATATGACAGCTCTTGTTCAGTTTCTATGAGCGTTACAACAAAGAATCCTTCATGGGGCACAACCACGTAGGTTTGTCCAGGAAGCGCGTAGGTGAATGGTTCTGGAGTTGTATTGTTCAGTTCAAGCAAAGGCTCATATGCCCTGATGTCACCAAATCGTGCAAAGAGCGGGGCATAGCTTGCCTGCAATTCACCCACGAGGTTTCTGAGAAGCGCATCTGGCTCTGCCCTGATTTTTTCCTCGCCTGCAAGCACGAGCCGCATCGTGTCCAGCGTCGGGCTGGAGAGCGCACAGGACAGTTCCCAGTCCACGTCCTTCGTTACTGGTGTCTGAGCCAAGGGCTGATAGTGCCCTTCAATGAGAGCAAGCACATCGATTGCAGAAGGGTCATTTTTCTGGCTTTTTGCGTATGCAGAGCAGGAGGCGACAACGATGTCCGTGTCGAGCACGAGATTGAGCAGCCGTTGGTTCTTCACGCAAAGCTCGTGAAGCATCTCTCCAAAAAAGGAGATTGCCGTGTTCGGCTTGCGCGTGATGATATCCTGTAGTTGTTTACGCGATACCAGCAGTGCATGTGATGGCGGGTGCATGTCGGGAGGCATGCCGAATACATCGTGCTGTTGGCAGTCCGTCGATGTCGGATAGGATGCGACGAACGGCTGCGTATCGAGCAGCGCTGCAAGTGTCTGCCTGTACAATTCCTTCTTTTCTTCAGGATGTGCATAGGTCATGCCTTGTAGACTTTGCATAGTTCTCCTCGCCGTTGCAGTTCATTTCCTTCCCAGTTCGCATCATCGATGCCTATACAAAAGTAAAGATTCGTGACTTCGTGCTCGAGATTCTCGATTTGCGCATCGTGCAGCTCCAGATGGTTTTCTGCAACGAGCACATCGAGGTTCTGCAGCATGGATCTCTTCTGGAGCAGGATGTGCGCATCTGGATACGCAGCGAGCACATGGCGTATCTCATCAGGCGTGTTTTCTACGATGGCTTCTTTCTGCACAAAATAGAAGATCAGTTCTGTCTTTTCCAGCTGCCCGCACAAGAATTGCTTGTCGACCAGCATAGGATAGAGCGCTTCCACCGGCATGCCCGCATATCTGCGCACCATCTCAAGAGGGGGCTTTGCCGCTGCAAGCTCCAGGATAGTCTTGGCACGATAAAATTCTGCACGCACGCTGATGCAGCTCATCTCCGCAAGGGGATATCCTGCGTATTGGATTGCCTGTTTTTCAATAATGGCATTGCCCTGTATGTCTTCGCAGAACGCTTGTTCGTCGAACTCGCTAATGTCCTTCAAGCGTTCATAATAGTGTGCCTTCCTGAACTCGTTCATGAACAAGTCCACATTACTCTGTCGGTAGAATGCCGTAAGCACATCTTCTGCAATGTCTTTCTTTTCCCGCCAGGTAATCTGACGGAGCAGATTCCTCTGGTCATGAGCTATGGAAAGAAGCTTCGAGAGCATGGGCAGTCCTGAGCGTGCACTAACCGTACAGTCAGGAAGCACTCCTGTCGTATCAGACATGTACAGGCCGATGAGATCCGCAAATGTCGTGTGAAATGCAGTACTCGTAGGACTGGTGCTGTCTTCCTTCATAACTTGTACGAGACGGACGAGACAGCTATGCAGTGCAGTGAGGTATGTCGTCCTCTCTGCTGAAGAGAACTTCAGGATGGACATGGTCACTCCGCTGCATCTTCTTCTGCTGGTTTTCCTGCCGTCAACGCCTTGTATTCCGTTCGTAAGAGGTCGTCTTGGCCTTTTGCAAGACTGTTCAATGAACGCAGTGTTCCTACCGCAAGCCGTGCTTCAATCTTCCTTTCTTCATTCGAGTTCCGTTCAATGACGGCACATCGCGCATCGATTTCCTCTTCTGAAGCGCCAAACGGCAAGGCTAGTCGTTCGTAGCATTCGTGCAGGAGCAGTTGCCCTTCCGTACTGCAGCCAGTCAGGTAATTCTTTGCTGCTTCTCGCATCGTGCCTATGCTCTGCACGCGGATGGCAAGATCCTTCTCATCAACGATGGGCGTATTGCTCACGTAGTCAAGTACCCTGTCCAGGTTCTGGTTGAAGTAGGCGTTCACTTTTCCTGCGAAGCCGAGCACTTCACGCGTCTGCCTGAATTCTGTCGTGAATGCAATGACTGCCTCTGCCGTGTTGAGGTTCCTTGCCTCAATCTCGATGATGGTGTCCGCTTGCTCCACTCTTGCTTGCGCCCGTTTCTGCAGACCGTAGAGCAGAGGTCGTTGCGCATCAATCTGCTTTTCGAACACGGTGAGGATCTCTATGGTCTCTCCCTTGGTGTTGGCGTCGGCAATCTTGACTTCCCGTTCAATCTGGTGTTGGACGAACTCTTGCTCTTTATTGCGTATATCCTCTTCGTACTGGTGGATGACACCAAAGTCAGCGACTTCTTTTGCGTCTTCCTCAGCTTTCTGGGCACGCAGTGTATCCAGTTCCTGTTGGCACGTTTCTAGCGCATCATTAAGTGCACCCATGCCTTTGTATATCGTCCCCCTGTCCGTATAGAGTGTGTTGATTTTGCCGTTTATTTCTCTTTTCTGCTCGTCTTTTTTTGTCACTTCATCAGTAAGATTGTCTGCCTTCTCGACGAGGTTTCTGTACTGGTCGCGGAGGATGTCACTCAGTGCTATGCCTTTGCCGCGCATAAGCTTCCATCCGACGCGCATCTTGTCCTTATTCAGCGTAACGAGTCCTGTCCCAAAAGTGACGAGTGGGGGTATGTTTCCGTATGCTGCATGGACTGCCTCTTGTTCTCTGATGGTGAGTGCTTCCTGAAGGAGATCCATCCGTTCCTCGACGTTATGTTGTGATTCTTTCACTTGATCATAGTTCTGCATACGCTGGAGAGTGGTTTTCGACCCTATAGGCGTGTAGACTGCCAATGTTTTCTCGTCTTTTTCTTTGCTCATGCTTTCACCTGTCCTGTTATTGTAAAGGTCATGCCTTCGCCTTTCGGCGTGTAGGCAATCTTGAATTCGCTGTTCTCAAAATTCGTCTCGAGCTTGTACGGATATTGAACGTCCTCGACGAGAATGAACGTTGACCGCTGTCCAGCATAGGATGTCGCTGTCGTTGTCTTTTGCTGGACGTCCATGCCGAACTCATCCTGGACGACTGTCAATGCATTCTTGGCAAGCGCGTGAAAGAGCGAGACATAGTCCCTGTCGTGTCTTGGCAAGTAATTCATGCTTACGTTACAGGCCGTTACGAAGTTTTCGGTTTCCTTTTCTGTAGTAATCTGCAGTCTGCCGCCGTTCACGAGCATTCCTTTCTTCATGGTCTTTTCAAGGCGCAGGATGAGACCGTCCTGGTTCTTCGTGTATGATTGCTCACTCTCAGTCTTCTGTTCCTGATCGAGCAATGCTGCAATATCGTCATAGCCTGGCACGAGAATGCGCAACGGACTGGTTTCATTGAGCAGGATTTGGTAGCGTTCCCTGATGTCAGTGGTGAATGCTTCCACTCGCTGCTTTCCTGCAAGGACGGCCTGTGCAATACCGCTGCCCTCTGCAGCTTTTGTCTCGAGATAGTCCGTTGCTTGTTCAGAATAATCAGTTACTTTTCTTTTCAATGCACTGAATGCTCCGTCAGCCGCACCCAAGACTGTCTGGACGGTGATGCTCTTGTCAGCACTGCTTTTTGCTTCCGTGACTTTCTTCTTAAGGACTGCTCTGCCTGCTGTAAGTTTATCTTTCAACGATAAGGCCATATTCCTTCCTCCTTCACAATATCCTATTACCCACATTTGTAACTCGATAATGATGACATAATCAAGTTACTACTTTAGAGGAATTATCTAGTATATTTAAATGTTTCGGCAAGATACTACGGAAGGATCATTCCAGAACATACTGCAGAAACAGTCCGCTTTGACAAACACACAGATAGAACAATAAAAAAAACAGAACAAGAAAAGAAAAAAAAATAACTGAGCATCAACTACTCAGCAGATCTTGCGCAACTTACTTCCTTGACTTGTTGGACTTGTATTTGGAATAGGTCTTGTAACCATACAATCCAACACCAGCAATCAGGCCAATAGGCACGGTAACAATGGGCAGAAGACCACATATCACTGCACCCGCAGCGCCATAGAGTCCTGCATTCGTTGCATGCTTCAGGGGCTTAGGCAATGTATTGTACATGCCACCCACTGTCTTTTCCAATCCACTTGCTCTTGTAGTCATGATTCACTCCTCCTTCACTATGAATGCACATACGTGCATCGTTGTAAGGAGGGAAATGCACCCGCATTTAAAAACATATCTATTTTGTAACCATTCAATAGTGGTTCTAGAAAAATATTCCTTTTCATCACCGAATGATTAAGAAAAAATATTCCATCCAAAATAAGCAAAACACATGCTTTCCAAAAACAAGCCAACAACATGCCCACGATATGCTGCGCACACATTTTATAAATACGCACAATCTCTCCAGGACATGCTTTGCCTCGGCATCGAAACGACAGCGCACACGTTCGGCATAAGCCTGGTAGATGGCACTAGGCAAGGGAAGGACGCGATTCTCTGCAATGTCAAGGACGTGTACAAGACGGAGCAAGGAGGCATGATCCCCTCAGAGCTTGCGGACCATCACGTCGCTGTTTCCCAGAAAGTACTGCGGCAGGCACTGGATGTGGCAAGTGAGGTGCTGAAGAAAAATCTCACCGTTCATGATATTGATTGCATCGCATTTTCCAACGCCCCAGGCATAGGCAATGCGTTGCGTGTAGGCGGGTTTGTCGCACGATACCTATCTGTTATCACCAACAAGCCTCTTGTTCCTGTCAATCACTGCATCGCCCATCTGGAAATAGCGAGACTGGTCACGCCTGCAAAAGATCCTGTCTTGCTGTATGCGTCGGGTGCGAACACGCAAGTAATAGCATACGACGCTGGCAAGTATCGCATATTCGGAGAGACGCTCGATATGGGAATAGGCAATTTCCTGGATAGTTTCGGCAGACTTTTAGGGATGGGCTTTCCTGCAGGGCCAACCATACAGCAGTATGCAGAAAAAGCCGTCGAGCAAAAACTCCCGTACGTTCCTCTTCCTTATTCCGTCAAGGGCATGGATGTCTCATTCGGCGGCATGTTCACGAATCTCAAAAGAAAGATTGCAGAGAAGGCATACACGCCCGAGCAGCTCTGCTATAGCGCGCAAGAGACTGCATTTGCTATGCTGCTCGAAGTGTCAGAGCGGGCAATGGCGCACTGCCAAAAGAATGAATTAATATTGGGGGGAGGGGTTGCGTGCAATACCCGTCTGAAAGAAATGGCGAAGCTTATGTGCGAGGCAAGGAATGCAACAGGTCATGTTCCCGACAATGAATTTCTTGTCGACAACGCAGCCATGATTGCCTGGACTGGGCTAGTGATGTTCAAGGCAGGAATTTTCGTTACTGCAGAGAAAGCAGACATTAACCCGTACGAAAGGACTGATGACGTTGTCGTGACGTGGCGATAGCTTTAAATACTTCTCCTTCTCAAGAAATGCTGTTGGGGTGTAGCGTGAAGCGTCATTACACGAAAGAGCAATTGGCGTTCTACTTCAGGAAATTGCAGGACAAGATAGGCAGAATGCCACGAGAAGAGGACATGAACAAGGCAGCAGGCTATCCCTCCATCACCGTCTACAGAGAGCGATTCGGCAGCTGGAATAGGGCGTGCGACCTCTTCGGGAACAAGTTGCTCATCGAGAAGAAATGCAAGCACTGCAAGGCAGTCTTCCACACGAAGAGGAAAAATTGGAAGTACTGCAGCGAGGCGTGCCAACGAGCAGCCCTCGAGAAGACAAGGAAAAGGAAGGACAAGATCCTGCTCAAGAAGACTGCGAAAGGGAAATGCGTCATCTGCGGGTTCTCTGCAATCGTCGAATTCCATGCGCTCAAGGGCAAGGATACTCCTGCAAAGCTTGCCAAGCTGCTGAGGAAACAGCCGGACGAGGTCATCATACTCTGCCCTAACCACCACCAGATGGTGCACAAAAAACGGGGGATGCTCGAGAGGACAGAACAGGGATGGAACATCAAGTAGTTCTCACTCAAGAATGGACATTTTAGAAAGGCTTTTATAGTACAGGGTATTTTTCTTGCAGGGGTGATCGTGCATGGGTGAAACAAAAGTCATTGTCAAACATCGTTCTTTAACAAACATCGTCCTCAGTCTTGCCTCTCTTGGTGCAGGCGCCTATCACGGCTATTGTGACGCGCAAGGCATTCCTTTTTCTCAAGAAAACACGGAGTGGTGGCTCACGTACGGCCCAGCACTCGTACGCGGTGGAGTGAGCGGCATCAAAGGAGCGATTGGCGGAGGCCTGACAGGAAGTATCATCGGCGCAGGCAGCAAAAACCCACTCAGCGGCTTTGCAAAAGGAGGAGCCGCAGGAACAGTAGTGGGAGGAGGTCTCGGCTTCGGATACGGTGCGGTCGTTGGGGGAATCCAGACCGCCATCGGTTACGTCATTGGCTATTATGTCATGGGAAAAATATTCGGGTGAGCATGAAACCATACATAGGAATAACTGGGGCGACAACTCCTGCTGAGATTGAGGAGCTGCTCTCACTATTTGACGACCAGGGAATAACCATGCAAAGCAGACACATTCCCATGATCGGCATTCTTGCATCATACAAGACATTGCACGGGCAGCACACGAACAACAGAAGATATCCTGCCATACCTAGCATTCCTCAACTTACGGCGGCCATAGGCAACAAGGCTCTGGCCATGCTCCACTACAACAGCAGAGAACTCAGCACGCTTGCCGACCAGGTCGAGCAGCTCATGGATGATGTGTACACGAACAGCACATGCAGAGCCCTTCAGCTCAACATTCCCTGGCCGCCGCTCCAGCAAACATGTCGTATCTTCCATGATTTTCCTGATATTGAGATCGTCTTGCAGCTTTCACGGAGCGTGCTGGAAGGAAAGACGAAAGAAATCAGCAGACGAATGCAGGATTATGCTGGGCTTGTGAGTTATGTCCTCATCGACCCGTCAGGGGGAAAGGGTGAGGAATTCAACATGCGCAGGAGCGTGGAACTCTACTGGGCAATACGCGAAGCACTACCTGGCGCCATGGTCGGCTTTGCCGGCGGTTTTTCTGACAAGAACACGTTCTCCAGAGTCAAGGAAATCTATCAGAGAATAGGCACTACTGACTTCTGCATCGACACTGAGGGTGGCATCAGGGATAAGCTTTCTGCCGAGTACGGAGATGACGTGCTGAATTTTGAGAAAGCGGAGAGGTATGCGTGCCAGGCGAGCAAAGCGCTAGAAGAACTACACCGGACAGCAACTATTCTGTCGGAAGGTTGTAGTCATAACTGATGTTCAATTGAGGCGAGTATTCCTGTATTCTTCGCCCAATGTCATGATTGTGGTTGAATTGCAGATAGAATGCCGAGTAGAGTGCCCTGAGGGAATCCGCAACGGCAGGTGTTGTTCCTTGCACGTCCCAGGATGCTCGAGAAAAGAGCGAGGGTATTCCTTTACTTAACACGATGGATGTATTATTCCTCAAATCAGATAGGCTAATACGGTCCAGCAGCCCATCACGGTCTTCATCGGCCAGGTGGATTGAAGATACCATGGCATATCCTTCCCACGTGTAGATGTTAAGTGACTGTTCGCAATGAGAAGGCAGGCAATCAACAGAAGAAACGTATAACGTCCTTCTCCCTTCGCTCTGAACCATGAATTCATACTCGAAGCCGTTCTTCGCCATGTCCTCTTGCTGGTCAGACCTGAAGTGCGCCTTTCCCACGATGCTTCTCAGCGAGTCGAGATTAATGTCTGTCTGCACGCTGAGCTCTCCTTTGACGCCGTTGTCGTGTTCTTTCAGCCGATGCAATTGCACGGTGTTCATTGCAGAAAGACCTAATGCGCCTAATGCAACAACCAGTGCAGCAATATTCATTCGTGACATACATTCCTCCAAAAAAAGTGTAGTGAGATAGGGGGTTGCGACCCCCTATGACCCCGTTCCGCCTCCTTCCTCGTCAAGCCCTCTGCGGAGGGCTTGTCGCATCCACGTCGGCGGTAAAGACTTTCAGTTTTTGTTGTCGGTCGTCGATGACGACTACGCCATG
>JAZDHK010000033.1:0-111102 GCA_043806035.1 archaeon | reverse complement strand
GGCATGAGTATTCTGTCAAACGTCTTTCCTGCTTTTGCCAGGTTGTGCAGTTCTTTGGCAGCATCTCCGCAGATGAGCTGGACATTCTTGACGTGATTCAATTTCAGATTCTTCAGGCCATACGCGTGCCCGACAGGATTGAGCTCGATGCCAAGGATCTCAGCAGCGCGTGTGTGCTTGGCCAACACGACAGGATAGGGTGCACAGCCTGAAAAGAGGACGAGAACACATTCGCCGAGCTTCACGAGCCGTACTATACGTAAACGCTCATGAGCAAGTCTGACACTAAAGTAGACCTTCTCTACATCCAGAAGAAACGTGCAGCCGTTCTCGACGTACCTTGCCTCTTTAGTTTTTTCTCCAGCAATGTACGTGAGTTTCTGCGTCCTGAACTCTCCTTCATGAATGCCTGATTTTTTGAGGACGGTCTTCAACGAGGGACGCAGTTGCAACAGCGTTTTCGCAATGAGCTTCTCCTTCTTTTGCAGTTCAGGAGGAATCTCAATAATTGCGATAGTGCCCACAACGTCATGGCTACTCATGAGCAGCTCGTGCTCTTTTTTCGTAAGCTTGCCTGCAAGCGCTGCTTTGAGCGTCTTTTCCGGATGTGCTATTGCTTCCAGTTTTTTCTGGACAACAGGCCAGGGCATCTTCTCTTTCTTCTTCACCGGATAGTATAGGGTGGTTTTTGTCTTTGCAATACGTCGAGAAAAATCATAGAATTTCGTTTTTGACAAGAATTCTTTTGCCTGCTGTGCCTCTTTGAGCGGCACTTTCAAAGCAAGCATCATAGCCACCTCGATAAGGAATCATGTTTTGGTTTCATGATATCCGCAAGTGCTTTGTCGATGCGCTCTTGCGTGAAGTCATGCTCGAGCAGGACGCGTTTGACTTCTGCAGCGTTGACGGAAGCAAAGGATAGGTCGACGTTCTCCTCGACAGGCATGTGCACAAAAAGATTGAGGAGTTCTTTCCATGAAACATCCATGTGCTCGTCCCATTGCGCTTCAATGAATGCGTCCTCAGGACGAACATGCTTTGTTATGAGATCGTACGCTTTCTTCGGCCCTATGCCCTTGATGCCGCCAATGTTGAAGTCCGTGCCGGTAAGCAATGCCATGAGGATGAGCTGCTCTCTCGTGATGTTGAGCCGTGCAAGGTTGTCCTTGAGCGAGATGAGCTCTGGCTGTATGGGCTCGTAGGATAGAGCGTTGGCTTTCTTACGTCGTTGGCTGATAGTCAAATTTTTTATGACACGTGGCGCGCCGAAGAGGAATGAATCAGCATCTTGGGAAAGAATGGCGTGTGCTTTTCCTGCTGACACGATGTGCGCTGCCTGTGCTTCTCCCTCACTGGGCGCTTGCACGACAGGAAATCCCAATGCAGCAATGAGTCTTTTTGCATCGACGAGCATGTCGGGTGTGAGTTTTGATGTGCGCTGCGCGTACTTTCTCATGCCCGCGACATCTCCCTCTTTCTTTGCTGCATCATAGCGTGCCGCTGCCTCTTCTTTGAGCGTTTTCCTGCGCTCCTGTTCCTTCCTCTTAAGATCTGGAGGCTTGCCGTCGAAAACGAAAATGAAGTTCACGCCGTGCTTCATGAGGTTCGTGAATCGGAAGAACAATCCGGAGAGGTGGCTGGTTACCTGCCCTTTGCTGTCAACGAGCAGACTGCCATCTGGCTGTCTAATGGTGGCGAGGTACATGTACAGCTGATTGTACGTGTCGACGACGAGCGTCTTGCCTCGGAGGTCATCAAGAGTTATCTGTTGCGCCTCGAAAAGATCTGCTATTTTTGTTCCCATGCTCTCACAGGTTGGCCAGCGTAAGATTCTTGAACGTGGGCAGGAGCTCTTTGGCTTTCTTGGTGAGTTCTCCGGTAGTGAGAACAAGGACGGGCAGGCTCATGTTTTGGCCGAGCATTGCAGCGACGGCGAGGTCTCCTTCGTTGATACGTCTTTTGTCCTTTGCCTTGCAGTAGTAGAGTGTCTTGCCTATCGGTGAAGGGACATTTATCCTGTATTCAAACTCCGTTTTTCCCAGCTTTTTCGCATCAATTACCTCAACGTTCTTGCTCGAAAAAAAGCGCAATGTTCGTTCATGGAATGATTCAAGAGGTGTTGGCTTGTGCTGTGGTTTTTCTTTTTTCTTGAGCGTCTGCTGCAGCTCTACTGCAGGGGCGACGTGTGTTGGTGAAGGAACTGGTTGTTGAACGTGTTGCTGATGAGGGTATTGGTGAGGAAGTATTTTCTCTTGCACAGGACGCTCCTGCCTTGCAAGAACGGGTTCGGTTGTTTGAGGTGGTGCTTGAGGTGGAACAGGCACTTCAGGAGACGTGGTGACGGGTTGCTGCGCATCAAGTATCTGTTTCGCATCGGCATCGCTCAACAGATAATACTTCCAGTACAGTTCTTCACCGACAGGATGGGGTGTTGCGAAATCCTTGATGGCACGCATGCATACCCTGAACAATGGATCGAGGTCTGCGTCCTTGACCACTTTTTTCTCTTTGAGCACGTCGAATGCTCGACGGTCCTTCTCGTTGAGATGGACGGCAAGCTTGTCCAGCAAATGCATCTGCTGCGGCACGTAATAGAAGGGACTGCCTCCCTTTTTCGTGTTCGTGATGAGCACCTTGCTCGCACTCGCGAGTTCAGAGAGCATCGCCCCGACGAGGATGGTGTTTCCCCCGAGTTCTTTGATGATATCTATGGGAATGACGGGGCCTTTCCTTAAGACGACCTCGAAGACAGTATCTCTGTTGAGAACCATACATGCAGCAACGAGAGAAGGTTTAAATATATTGTCGTTCTGCACTCACATACGGGTACATGATTTCTGCTCGCAACCTGAGCAGATCCAGACGGTATTGAGCAAGTAGCTCACGTGCATCAGCGAGTTCGGGATTCAGAAAAAGACAGCGCAGTTCCTCCCTGCTGTCATCATGTTCAATCGCGTCTTGAATTGCATCTTGTAATGCCATGCCAAAAAGAAAGAAAACGCAGTATATATACTTTATGGTCGTGCCCAGCGCACTTCCCAGTACGTGACGTCGCCTTCATCGTCAACAGCAGCGATCATGAGGCGTTTCTTCGTACTGTGCGCAACGCGATTCTTTGCAGAAAAATCATACCAGGTCATGTGGCTGCTCTCATGCACGGGAAAGACAATCCAGCGCGCATGGTCCTGCCCCGGCTTCACTCCACGGTCATACACTCTGAAATCTGCGCCGAATTTCAGCGCCGTCTTGATAATGTATCCTCTGTTCCTGAAGTCCTTGAAGACCGCATAGCGGATGGAGAAATTCTTCTCGACTGATTTCACTTTTTTGACGAACGCATCGTGGCGTATTGCTTTTTTCCTCGCATCGACTATGCTGATCTTTCCTTTCTCGGCAAGGTAGGCTGCCTCGAGAGCGCTCAATTGGAGTTTGCCGTCGGCAAGCAGCGTTCCATAGCAGGAGCTATTGTTGAGTTCTCTCGACTCATCGCAATTCTCGGCAAGAATTCTCCCATCGACGAACGATGCCAGAGGAATGTGCTTCTGGCTTTTCGCAGACTGCGGCTCCTGCTCAATAAGCAACTTGCGCTCATGAGCAAGAACTTTTGGCGTTCTTTGCTCCTGCACTGCTTTCTTGGCCATGGTCGCAAGAACCGGGACAGCTTTAAAAATCTTTTTAAACGCCCCTCCATTCCCGTGTGGCATGATAACATTGACGTTTTTGGGCACGTCATCCATGGTGCCAACAAAAGAGAGGAATGTGCAGAGCATCTTCCTGAAGTTCAAGGCAGAAGGCATGCTCATCGACTGCGGTGAGGGAACACAGCGGCAGATGAACATCGCAGGCATCAACAGGAACGAAATAACGAAAATACTCATCAGCCACTGGCATGGCGACCACGTCTCAGGATTGATAGGATTAATACAGACCATGGGCAATTCGGGAAGCGATACGCTTGTCATCTACGGCCCTCTAGGTACGAAAGAATATTTTGGGAATCTCATGCGGAGCTGCATCTTCGACAGCAAGATGAACATACGCGTCGAGGAGCTCAACCCTGCGCATAATGAGGCGCTCACTTTTTTCGAGGATGAAGACTTTGCGTTGGAGTGCGTCCAGCTCAGCCACAGCGTCCCCTGTCTAGGATATGCGTTCATCGAGAAGGACAGGCGAAGGATAGATTTGGACAAGGCGAAACAGCACGGCCTCAAAGAAGGTCCGCTCTTGGGAAAAGTGCAGCAAGGGCAAAGCATCATGCATGAGGGAAAACACATTCTTGCAGAGGAGGTCACGTACCTCGTGGAAGGAAAAAAAGTTGCATTCATCCTCGACACGGAACCGTGTGAGGGCTGCCTGCTCATCGCAGAGAATGCAGACGTGCTCGTTTCAGAGTCCAGCTTCTCGAGCAACCTCACGCACAAGGCAGAGGAGTTCAGGCACATGACCGCGAAAGACGCTGCACTTATAGCTCAAGAGGCGGGCGTGAAGAAACTTATTTTGACGCATTTCTCGCAGCGCTACAAGACTGTCGAAGAAGTGCTCGACGAAGCCAAAACCATCTTTCCTGAGACGGAAGCTGCGTATGATTTCATGAAGGTAAAACTCTAAAAGGAGTGCCACACTACTTCTTTTATTTTCCAGAATCTCTTTGTTATGGCAATCGCTTTCTTTTCGTCAAAGTGTTTGCACGTGTAGATAACAGTAGAGAAGAACTGCTCATTCGTCCATGCACCGACATAAATGCCCGAATCGATCAAAGGAACAAAAGCATCAAAACCTTGGTTGACTGCTTTTCCTGCCCCTGAGGGGGAATGGATTATTGGCTGAGCGTACATTTTCAGTTTCAATGTCTTAGTCAGTAGCACATAATAGTTCTTTATCACCGTTCTATTGACGCTGATAGCGTAATAACCTTCGATGAGCAGTCTTTGCCGCGTAATATTCGGGGCGAGATTCTTCATCAGTATTCCAATCACAACTCTTTCGCAGCGAGATTGATGTCATCCGCTTTGATTGTCTTCCTGCCCGCATGGTTGGCGAATTTGAGCGCTGCAGCACCGATATCCTTGGCAATATCTTCCAGCACATCGCGCAATGCCTCCTTGGCATCATCGCCAACCCTGACGTCGTTGCTGAGCTGCTTAAGGATTCGTTCCATGGCTGCAAGAGGAATGTTTTTCTTCATCATACCACCTCAAGAGAAAAAAGGGCGAAATCATATTTAAAAGTTGTTATTTCGGGAGATTTTGGCGGGAAAGGAGAAAACAACCCTGAAACATGCCACTGGCCACTCACCACAAAAACTTATAAAGAAGAAAAAGAGAAAGAGAAGAATGACCCTGCAGAACAAGAAAGCAAAAGGCTCAGACGCAGAAAGAGAACTCGTGCACAAGTTCTGGGCTGCGGGCTGGGCAGCACACCGGATTGCTGGCAGCGGCAGCAACAAATACCCGAGCCCTGATATACTTGCAGGAAATGGCGCGCGGCGCATCGCAATCGAATGCAAGGCAGTTGGCGGCTTGAACAAGAATCTTACGAAGAAAGAGGTCGATGAATTGGTCGAGTTCGCAGGAAAATTCGGTGCAGAGGCGTGGGTGGGCATCAAGTTCGACAGGATGGATTGGCTGTTCCTCTCGACAGAAGATCTCAAGCAGGCAGCGAAGAGCTACGGCGTAACGATTCCGATGGCGAAGAGCAAAGGATTGAGCTTTGCGCAGCTGACGGAAAGTTAATTTTTCAATAAGATTAATTTCTATTTAGTAGTGATTACAATAGAAAAGCACATAAACAATGCTGCATTCTCAAGCACATGGAAACCGGACAAAAACAAGTAGAAGGAATATTTGAAGTAGTTGCACATGGCAACTATCCTGTTGATGGTGATCGTATTTTTTCAACGATGGGTGTGGTCAAAGAAATACGTGAAGGAAACTTGCATTTTTCATCACCTGCATTGGATGTACATGATAAGGACATCAAAGGAGTTTACCTCGACATAGATACGCCTCATGGAAAAGGCAGCATAGAACTTCCACGCAATCTGGCATTAACCGACAGAGTCGCCATTATTGGAAATGAAGTAAGATATACCAGGCGAGAATGGAGCTTTCTAGAAGGTGGCGCAGGCTACCTGAAAAGCAACACGTACAGGTTAGAAATAGTGACAGGCAATCTCTCTGGACAAAAAATAGAAGATGAGATAACAATTTAGAAAAAAAGACTACGAAAGACATTTTTATTTTTTTAACAATTGCATGAACTTCTCTTCTGGTTTAAAGACGAACGCATGCTGCTGATCAAAATACCCGCACATGAATTTCTCGAGAGGAATGCCCGTTCTCTCAGCAAGCATCAGCGCGTAAAAGTATGTCTGGGTCGTCGCAAACTTCTCTTTCTCTGCGTTCGGTTTGAAATCCCAAATCCATACCTTGTCGTGTTCGACGCGCAACAAGTCGATGTGCCCCGTCAAGGGAATTGCTGTACCAAAATAGCCTGTAACGAGCGGATGCTGCGTCCACAAAGGAACTTCTATGCTAATGGTCGAGAGATCGTGCTGGAGCATGTGCATTTCCACGCAGGTGTGTGCCGTGTTGAACTTGCCGAGTTCGAGCGCTTCTTGCGCAAGAGCAGATACTTCATGATGCAGGACTTTCTTCGGATGAATGTCAAGAGAGAATTTGAGGCTGCTGCTCCTCGGCTCCTTGTCGAAAAAATCGTCAGGACAATGCTCGAACAGCCCGTACAAGTATTGCTTGAGATTCACAAAACCGTTGCTGCACAGCAGCTCTGCCTTGGGATTATGGACGCGATAATGGTAGAACCAGCCGTGCTTGAATGACTTATGACGAATGCTCACAAAACAAAGAAGAAAAGAAAGAGATTAAAAAATTACCGCTTCTTCTTCTTGATGCCGAGCTTCTTCTCGATCATGCCTTCTTCGCTCTCGATCTTGGCCTCTTCACGCTCGATACGCATGACGATCTTCTCGATGTTGTAATCAATTCGGGCCATACGCCGTTCAAGAAGGACGAGGATTCTCAAGCTATACACAATAGCCAACAGTGTACCTATGATAATCGCCAGAATGACGGTATCCAACGCCATAATTCCACACCTCTTTTTGTCATTACGAAAAAGACTTCTTCTCACTGCGCAAGGGGCATTTAAATACTTTTCGCTGCACGAATAGAAAAACAGCATTTATAAAGTGAAGCTCCTTCCTCAATACCATGCCTGAAGAAAAATTCATACTCCTCAGCCTAGATGATGACAAAGCCAAACATTACGCGGAAATCATCAAAAGTCCAGCGTGCAAGAAGATTCTCGACAGGCTCAGCAGCAAAGACGCTACCGAAACAGAGCTGAGCAAAGGGCTTAACATGCCGCTCTCCACCGTGCACTACAATCTCAAGAACCTGCTCGCAACAGGACTTGTGAAGGTAGATGAGTTCCATTATAGCAAACGCGGGAAGGAAATCAACCACTACAGCATTGCCAATAAGCTCATCATCATCACGCCACAAAAAAATATGGATATCAAGGAGCGCTTGGCGAAGTTCCTGCCCATTTCACTCATCGCTCTTGCAGCAACCGCCGTGTTGTTCGCAACACAACGAACAAGCTTTGCCGCACAGAAAGGCGCGGACAGGGTCATGATGCTCGCGGCAGAGAGCGCACCAATGGCTCCACAACCTCCTGTCACACCCTGGGCAAGTCCTTGGTGGTTCCTCGGAGGAGTTGTCTTTGTATTGCTGCTGTTTCTCGTATACGAGCTGATGAGGAAAAGGTAAAACGAACGCTTCTCCAAAAGAACAAAGTTTAAAAAGCGGCTTTTTTAAGATACACACATGCTTCCTCTGCTGAAAATAACTCATCTCACCAAATCGTTCAACAATAATAGTGTGCTCAAGGACATTGACATTGAGATAGATTCTGGAAAGATCTTCGGCATCATTGGCTCTTCTGGCAGCGGCAAGACTACCTTCCTGAACTGCCTCATCGGCTTCGTCACTCCTGACGATGGCGACGTGCTCTACAAGATAGAAAAAGGCATGTCAGAGAAGTACGTGAGCATTTTCAAGAACAAGAAAGAAATGCGGCACCTGTTTGGTTTTGCTGCACAAAATCCCAGTTTCTATCCCGAACTGACGGTGCGGGAGAACATCACCTATTTCGGCAATTTGTACAGCCTCAGCAAGGATGCGCTGAAAGCAAACACGAATACCCTGCTTTATTTCATGGACCTCATGTCAGCACAACACACGCTTGCAAAGAACCTGAGTGGGGGCATGCAGCGCAGATTAGACATTGCCTGTTCGCTCATCCACGATCCAAAACTGCTCATTCTCGACGAGCCCACTGCAGATCTGGACCCGTTACTGCGTGCCAACATTTGGAAGCTCATCAAGCAGATCAACAAGAAAGGCACAACCATCGTGCTCGCCAGCCACCACTTGAATGAGATAGAGAACATCTGTAACCGCATAGCCATACTCAAAGACGGAAGGATCCTCGAGTCAGGAACGCCGCACGAAATACGGGCAAGGTTCAGCAACGCGGAAGAAATCCACATCGAGAGCTTCCCGGGAAAATACGAGAACATCATGAAATTACGCAACAAAGAGGCGCTCAAGTACATCACGCACGCAGAGAACAAGGGAACAAAGCTCATCATCTACACGACACGGCCAGAAAAAGTCCTTCCCGAAATCCTCAACAGGCTCGAAGACCAGAAAGAAAATCTCATTGATCTCCGGGTGAACAAGCCGACGCTTGATGAGATCTTCGTCACGCTCGCCAAGGGAGACCAACCATGAAACTCTGGCACGTCTGCATGAAGAACTTCAAGGTGCTCTTCAGAAGCAAGACCTCTGCATTCACCATCATCTTCGGACCATTGCTCATCATCCTGCTTGTAGGTTTAGCGTTCAACAGCCAAACGCACATCCAGCTCAATGTGGGTGCGTACGCGCCAACCTACACTGAACTCGCAACGTCCTTCATCGATGCCATCAAAGAACAGCAGATCACGGTTGTACAAACAGAGAGCACGGAAGCATGCATCGAGCAGATTAAACAAGGGCAACTGCACTTGTGCATCATCTTCCCTGACAATTTCGTCATTGCAAACAACAAGACCAATGAAGTCATCTTCTATGCAGACCAGAGTAGGACGAATTTCGTCTACATCATCACGGACATCATCGGAAAGAAGGTCGACTTAAAAACTGCCGAATTGAGCAAAGGACTCACCGATGTCATCCTTGACGTCATGACAGATACGAAAGCGAAGAACGAACAAACCGTGCTTGCCCTGATAAAACAAGAAGCAGCTGAGGAAAAAGGCAAGCAGGACGTTGATGCCCTGAAGACAAAAATAAACAGCATCGACCTGACGGAAGAGAATGTCAACACGGAGAGCGTACGCACAACAGTCAACACGCTCAGCAGTGAAAGAAGCACCCTCATCCAGAAAGGAACCAGTATTCTCGATAGTGGCTATGCACTGCTAACAGACATTGATGACTGTCCATCCTGCTCCAACCTGAGCTCGAGCGACTTCGAATCAGACCTGAACAGTCTCAATACGAGCATCAAAGCATTCCAGAACACAACAACAGGAAGACTCTCAGACATCAACGCTAGCTTGAGCAACATTTCCGAAACCGTCGGGCATCTCAACGAACGGCTCGCGAACGCCAAGATTGCCAATGCTGATCTGAAGAAAAAAGCCGACGGTATCAGGGTAGGATTTGACAGCCTGAAAAGCGACACGGAAAAAATCAAGGCAACTTTGGAAGGCATCACCGATGCCATCGACAACATCAGCGTCACCTCTTCGGAAAGCATCGTGCGTCCCATCAGCACACGAATAGAGCCCGTGAGCACTGAAGGGACAAACCTCAACTACCTCCTCCCCTACTTGGTTGTGCTCATTATCATGTTCATCAGCATCATGCTCTCTTCCACCATGGTAGTCATGGAAAAGAAGAGCAGGGCATTCTTCAGGAATTTCATCACCCCGACAGAGGACATGACGTTCATCTTCGCCATGTTCCTCACCAACCTGCTTCTGACACTAGTACAGCTCATCATCATCATTGGCGCAGCGCACCTCTTCCTGCACATCGCCCTGCCCGCGACCCTCTGGCCCGCACTCCTGCTCGTGACCATTACCATCTGCCTCTTCACCAGTATAGGCATGGGCCTTGGTTATTTGCTCAGCACGCAAGAGGGCGTGACCCTCGCCAGCCTCAGCATCGGCAGCGTCCTGCTCCTGCTCTCGAACATCATCATTCCCCTGGAAAGCCTCAGCCCGCTCATGCAGAAGCTTGCCAAGTACAACATCTACGTCATCGCCTCGGAGTCGCTCAGGAAGATCATGCTGTTCCATCTCACACCGCACGACATGTACAAGGAGATAGGTCTGCTCTTCTCCGTAGCGTTGGTCATTTTTGTCCTCATCGTCTTCATCCAGAAAGTGATGAAGATGCAGTACCTATTGAGAGTTCATGGTGGCAGGATTGCCCACGCAGAATTACGGTTGAAGAACGGCCACATCATTGGCACGCTCACCGAGCTGCTGACCGAAGTCAAAGCCATGGACGAAACAACCTGTGCGCATCAGAAGCACAACATGGACAAGTGGGTGCGAAAAGGCCTGCACAACAAAAAACTCGCAGCACTCATGAAACAGACAAAGACCAAAACCGAACTCATCAAGCTGCTCGAGAAAGAGACCCAGCCGAAACTATGAACGTTATCATCACGGGAACTCCCGGCACGGGAAAGACTGTTCTTGCCAAGCAACTTGCGAAGCAACTGCACCTGCACTACGTGAGCATCACGGCATTCGTGAAACAGCACAAGATCTACATGAAAACGGATGCATTGGACGTCGATCCTGCACAGCTCATCCCTCCGCTTCTGAAAGAAATGCACAAGCACAATGGCTGTATCGTTGATGGGCATCTCAGTCACTACCTGCCCAGAAAGGAGGTCAGCGTGTGCTTCGTCACCAAATGTCCTTTGCCCGTCCTCCGCGAACGCCTGGCGAAAAGAAAATACGCCGAGCAGAAAATGCGGCAGAACCTTGATTCGGAAATATTCAACGTCTGCTACGAGGAAGCAAAACGCAAAGGGCACAAGCCCATCGTGGTGTGGACGGAATAAGTATATAAACAACAGGTCTTCTCTTCACGCATGAAAGACGCACTCTCTGCTTTGGACTTGCACTATTTGGTGAGGGAATTGCAAGACTACATTCCCTGCCGCATCAACCAAATCTATCAGGACAAGGAGAAGTTCTGGTTCGTCGTTCACGGCAGAAAGCACGGCAAGTCCATCCTCTCAATAGACCTCCCGCATCTCATTGTCATGCTCAAGGATAAGCCGGAAGCTCCCGAACAACCGACACAGCTCGCCATGGCTCTCCGCAAGATCTTGGGCAATGCCTGGATTGAAGAGCTACACCAAGAAGGTTTCGAACGTGTCATTAGCATGAAATGTGTGGGCAAGCACACCAGCTACATCTTCATCGAATTCTTCAGTACGGGAAATCTCATCCT
The DNA here is from genome assembly GCA_043806035.1 of archaeon. Classification (GTDB taxonomy): domain Archaea; phylum Nanobdellota; class Nanobdellia; order Woesearchaeales; family UBA9642; genus JAZDHK01. Next base: position 99,535 of record JAZDHK010000033.1, on the reverse strand, counting down.
CTGCGATGACAAGAAAAGCATAGTCCATGCATTGCACATGCGCGACTGGAAGGATAGGAGCATCAAACGGCACAACACCTACTGCTTGCCTCCCGCATTGCCCAACCCCTTCACCTGTGACGTTGACGACATACGAACATTGCTTGAAAAGAAACCAAAATCAATCGTACATTTCCTTGCGGTACAACTCGGTCTTGGCGGTGAATACGCAGAGGAGGCATGCACACTTGCGGGACTTGACAAGAACAAAACACCTCTTCCTGCAGATGCACAGCAATTGCATAAGGCAATACAGCTGCTCTTGCAAAAGAAACCGCAAGCGACAGCATACGCAGATGGCTGCTATCCTTTCGCTCTGAGTAGTAAGGGAGAAGGAACGTCTTTCGAAAGCTTCAATGCAGCGCTCACCACTCGCCTCCCCACACTCATCATGAAGAACCAACCCGAAACAACAAAAAAGCTCAACGCCCACGAAAAAATCATCAAGGCACAAGAGGAGCACAAGCAACGACTCATCACAGAAGAGACAGAGTCCCAGGCTGCGGGAGAAGCCATCTACAACAATTACACGTACGTGAAAGCTGTCCTTGACAAAATCAATGCTGTCAGGAAAAAGGAAGGCTGGCCTGCCGTGCATGCGCTTCAAGAAGACAAGAACATCATCGACATCAAGGAAAAAGAAGGAAAAATAACCCTCGATCTGCCATGGAAGGACAACAATTCTTAAGAAGATATGCAGCTCTTGGAGAGACATTCTCCTTGCCCATAATCTTACATCCATCATTGCGCGTGAACACCCTCAAAACCAGTCCTGCGGCCTTGCAAAAACGGCTTGCAAAAGAGAGCGTCATCCTCAAAAAAATTCCCTTCCTCACCAACGGCTACTATTACACAGCCCCGTTCTCGCTCGGAGCGACAACAGAATACTTGCTCGGCCACTACTACCTGCAAGAGGCCGCAGCACAACTCCCTGCAGAGCTGCTCAATCCCTCACCTACTGATTACGTGCTCGACATGGCTGCAAGCCCTGGTGGGAAGACGACACAGCTCGCACAACGCATGCGCAATGAAGGCATCATTATTGCGCTCGATACGGGACGGCTCGACGCATTGCGCAACAACCTCGAACGGCTTTCCGTCAAGAATGTCCTCGTGTACAGGAAAGACGCTCGCTTTGCAAAAGATCTAGGCATGCAGTTCGACAAAATTCTGCTCGACGCTCCGTGCTCGGGAAATTTCTGCACGCACCCTAATTATTTCAAGGAAAAGACTCTGCCCGGCATCCAGGAGCGCTCCCGACTGCAAAAGGAACTACTCAAGGCAGCACACACAGTACTCAAGGCAAGAGGAATCCTCGTGTACAGCACATGCAGCCTGGAGCCTGAAGAGAATGAGCTTGTCATTGACTGGTTCCTCAACAAGTATCAAGACATGACGCTTGAAGAAACAACCAGCAAGATTGGCGATCCTGGCTTCACAACTGTTTTTGGTACGGCACTCAATCCTGCACTTGCAAAAACGAGACGATTCTGGCCGCACAAGCACGGCACGGAAGGATTCTTCATTGCAAAACTTATTAAAGCATAAACGAAAAAAGGAAGATACATGGAGATAAAGGCAATCGGCGGCTACGGAGAAATAGGCAAGAACATGACCGCCATACGGACAGGAGACGACGTCATCCTGCTTGACATGGGCTTGATGCTGGACAAGTACATCCAACTCACGGAAGAGGACACCATCCTCAAACTTTCTGGAAAGCGACTCATCGCCTGCAGCGCAGCTCCCAACGTGGACATCCTGGGCAATTGGAAGCCGCTCGTGAAAGGCATCATCATAGGGCACGCGCACCTCGACCACGTCGGGGCAGTCCCCTTCCTCGCACCACGATTCAAATGTCCTGTCTACGGCAGTCCCTACACGATAGCAGTACTACGTTCGATATTGCGAGATGAGGACATCGGCATCCCCAACGAGCTCAAGCGTGTACCCATTGGCACGACGTTCAAGCTCACCAAGAACGTCAAGATAGAACTCATCAACGTCACGCACAGCGTACCCGACAGCGTGATGATTGCCGTGCACACGCCAGAAGGCACCGTCTTATACTGTAATGACTTCAAGCTCGACCCCACACCGATCCTGGGCAAGACGACGGACACGAAACGGCTCAAAAGTCTCAAGGTGAAAGCATGCATCCTTGACACGCTCTATGCAACGAAGAAAGACCGCGTCCCTTCAGAGCAGGACGCTGCCAATCTCGTGGAAAAAACCCTGGAACAGGAACGACAGTCCAGATTCATTATCGTCACCACCTTCGCCAGCCAGATAGCCAGGCTCAAGACCATCGCACAGTGCTGCAAAAGCATAGGCAGGAAAGCGTGCTTCATGGGCAGGAGCATGGCCAAGTACATCGAGGCTGCAGAAAAGCTCAACATTGCCAAATTTTCTGATGCAGAAATGGTCAAGTTCAGCTCTGCCGTGAAGAAATGGCTCAGAAAGGTCAAGCGGCCAGAACAGTACGTCTTCATCGTCACCGGCCACCAAGGCGAGCCGAGATCCATGCTCAGGAAAATCGTCGAGGAGAAGATGCTGCCGCTTGACGAGCGTGACGTGGTCATCTTCGCCAGCTCCGTCATCCCGACAGAGATCAATCGCCTGAACCGGGAAGCCATCGAGCAAGAACTGACGGCAAGAAAAGTGCGCATCATTCGCGACATACACGCGTCAGGGCACGGTAGCATACTGGACCAGCAGGAACTGCTCCGGCTCGTGAAGCCTGAGCACATCATCCCCAGCCACAGCGAACAGGAAAGCATGGACGCATTCATCGCCATGGCGAAGAAAGAAGGATATGTCGAAGGAAAGACTGTACATAGGCTATATTCTGGGGAGACGCTGCGGCTGTAGCTGTGCAGGACGGAAAATTATATAAAGCAGCAGGTTGTACGACTCTCAAGGGGGGAAACGTATGAAAGTCACACTAGCAGATACCAAATTCATCAAAGAGCCCGTCAGCATCATCTCTGATCTTGTCAGCGAAGGCACGTTCAAGGTGGACAAGGACAAGATTGAGTTAATTGCCATGGACCCTGCGAACGTCGCCATGGTCATCTTCCGCATCCTTTCGAGCACATTTGTCGAATACGATGTCAAGGCCGAGACAAGCTTCAGTATCAACCTCAACAATCTCAAGCAGGTTCTGCGCAGGATCAAAGGAAATGACACCATGACCTTAGAAGTTGCAGACAGCAAGTTCAAGCTCACATTGAAAGGAACGAGCACGAGAACATTCTCCCTGCCACTGCTCGACCTCGAAGAGAAGGAGCAGCGCATGCCCGACCTCAAATTTGCAGCAAGCATCATGCTCGACAGCACGGCACTGAATGATGCCATCGAGGATGTGGACATCGTGGGAGAAAGCGTCACCTTCCATGTTGAGCCCAAAAAGTTCATCATCTCCGCACAAGGGGATCTCAACAAAGCACAGATCGACATTCCCGAGGATGCCAACACGAAAGTCGATGCCAAGGAAAAGTGCAGAGCAAAGTACAGCATCGAATACCTGAAGAAAATCATCCAAGGGAGCAAGATAGCAGACAAGGTGAAAGTCGAGTTTTCCAAGGACTATCCGCTCAAGATAGAATATGTCGCTCTGAACAAGGCGCAACTGGCATTCATCCTCGCGCCGAGAGTCGACACCGATTAACGCCTTCCCGCACCGCCAAGATGCGATATTGCCATGAGACCAGTTACTCTTGTTTACTGTATACAGGATAATCACGTTCTTTTGGGACTCAAAAAACGCGGTTTTGGTGCTGAAAAATTAAATGGTTATGGTGGCAAGGTGCATAACGGAGAAACCATTGAACAAGCAGCCGTACGTGAATTAAAAGAAGAAGCTCGAATAGATGCACAGTTCTCTAATCTTGAGAAGGTGGCTGAGATAGATTTTTTCTTTGATGATGTGCCTGAGGAGAAAGATTGGAATCAGACTGTGCATGTTTATTTTCTGAAGAAATGGTATGGGGAGCCACAGGAAACTGAAGAGATGAAACCCGAATGGTATTCCCGCGATTCACTTCCCATGAAACGGATGTGGATAGATGATGCATACTGGTTGCCTGAAGTTTTAGAAGGGAAGAAATTGAGAGCAACATTCACGTTTGGTCAACAAGGAGCATCAATTATCAATCACAAAATTATTTATGTGAATTCACTATGAACGATAAGGAGAAAAATCATACATTACTCGCTACCCAGCACACAATAATTCACCAAAACAAAAAGATTCGGCGATAACGCTTGAATACGACTAATCTTAGTTAAGGAGAAGTTCATCTTCCTGTATTCTTTTGAGTACTTCAGTATAGAGCGCATGTTCTGTTTCGAGTACTCTTTTTGCAAGGGTCGCTGCAGTATCATCCGTATGTCTGGGCACTTTTGATTGCAACAGTATTCTCCCCGTATCGTAGTGTTCATCAACAAGATGCACGGTTGCACCACTGTCTGTATCGGCTGACTTAATAACTGCGTCATGAACGTTCATTCCGTACATCCCCTGTCCACCATACTTAGGAAGTAATGCAGGATGTATATTGAGTATTGCATTCGAGTAGTGTCTAATCACGTTTTGTCCAATGCGTTTCATATATCCCGCAAGGAGCACAAGATTCACTTCTGATGCGATAAGTATTTGGAGTATTGCCTCATCCACAGTCGGATAGGGTGCGTGGTTATTGGCATTCAAGCAACGTGATGCTACGCCGTATTTTTTTGCGACAGCAAGAACTTCTGCACCAGGATTGTTCGTTATGATAATTTTCGGTTGTGCAGTAAGCACACCCGTGTCTATGCTGTTGAGTATGGCCTCCACATTACTCCCCGTATGCGATGCCAAAAATCCAAGTCTTAATTCCACAACAGCACAGAGGTAGCCGTCATTAAATAATTTACTGGAACAGAAAACGCACTGTCTTGTTTAGAAAAATTATTAAACAAGGTGTGGCTTTCTCCTCTACGTGAACGTTAGGTTCAGCTACTGATGAACAACCTGCCCAAAGATGCTTTTTTTGAAACGCTCTCACGCATTGGTCTTGCCGTCACATATGACGATGTAGAGCTCAAGACTCAATACAGCAAAGTCATGCCTGATGCAGTAAGCACGGCAACACGATTTTCTCGCAATGTCAACCTGAACATTCCCATTGTGAGCGCAGCGATGGACACCGTAACAGAAGCGGACATGGCTATAGAACTTGCCAAGCTCGGCGGCATAGGCGTCATACACAAGAATCTTTCTCCTGAAGCACAGGCTGCGGCAGTCGCCAAAGTCAAGTTCCACCTCAACGGACTCATCGAAAAGCCCATCTCTTTCAGAGAAACAGACACCATTGCCTCCATCCTAGCAAAGAAGCAAGAAAAAAGGTGGACGTTCAGTAGTTTTCCCGTGCTCAACAGCACAGGAATGCTCGTTGGCATCCTGACGGACAACGATTTCGACTTCTGCACGGACACGACACAACAGGCACGGCAGCTCATGACGACACAACTCATTACCTCGTCTCCAGACACAACCATCGAGCAGGCATACGCGCTGATGTTCTCTGCCAAGAAAAAAGTGCTTCCCCTTATCGACGACAAAGGACTGCTTGCAGGCATGTACGTGCTGAGCGACGTCAAGCGCATCATGCACCCTGCTGCTGGAATCTATGCATACAATGTCGATGCGCACGGCAAGCTCAGGGTTGCTGCAGCTATCGGCGTGTATGACGATGCGTTCTCTCGTGCAGAACAGTTGGTGAAGAAGGCAGATGTGCTTGTCATTGACACTGCACATGCTGATTCCCTGCCCGTCCATGAAACATTCAAAAAGCTCAAAGACATGCGACTGGGCATCGATATCGTCATAGGCAACATTTCAGAGCCGGACAGTGCTCGACGATTGTGCGCGTTAGGCGTTGATGGCATCAAGATAGGACAAGGGCCAGGGGGTATATGCACGACGAGAGTCATTGCAGGCATTGGGACGCCGCAAGTGACGGCAATCTATGAGTGCAGTACTATCGCAAAAGAGTATGGCATACCGCTCTGTGCAGATGGTGGTTTAAAGTATCCAGGAGATATTGCAAAAGCCATAGGCGCAGGAGCTGCTTCTGTCATGATGGGAGGCATGCTTGCAGGAACAAAAGAAGCACCCGGCAGGATCGAATTTGTCGAAGGCAGGCAATGGAAAGTCTACCGAGGCATGGGCTCCATCGGCGCCATGGAAGAGCATGCAGGATCGAGGCAGCGCTACAACCAATCAGGCAAGGAACAGCTCATCGCAGAAGGAGTAGAAGGACTCGTTCCCTACAAAGGAGAGCTGGCAGAGGTCATTGCACAGTATGTAGGGAGTTTTAGGAGAAGCATGGGCTACGTGGGCGCAGCATCGGTAGAGGAACTGCAGCTCAAGGCAGACTTCAGAAGAGTCACTGATGCTGGTCAGAAAGAAGCACACCCGCATGAGATCAGGATAACACGAGAACCCCCCAATTATTCCTTACGACACTGAGAATGCAGCAACTGCCTTTTCTAAATCGTTCTCTGCTATGATGAAGATGGTGTCCGTCCAGCAGCTCATCATCTCGACAATATTCACGTCGCGCTCGGCGAGAAGTCCACACAAATACGATGTCACGCCCGGCGTGTTCTCAAGGAATTGTGGGCTGCGCAGGATGAGCTCGACGAGATGTCCCTGCTTGCTGATAATCTCGCTGCGAAAATAGTGCGTAACAAGACGTTCGCAATCAGTGGTTGTAATGATGGTCATGACATCGACGCCTTCAATCACGTGTATACTTCCCTTGGCATCTTTGACCCTTGCATGCAATTCTGTCACCTTCTTTCCCAGATATTCTTTCTCAATGATGAAAACAACTATGCCTGTCCGTATCTCGAGATGTGATTCCTGCAGGATGCGTGCTATCTTGCGTGTCGTCATGTCTGGATGTTTGTCCTGTATCCTGCGCAGCGCAACGACTATTGCACCAAAATCCTTAGGAGAAAGCGAGCAGTCCTTGATAATCTTTCGCGCTAGCGATGAATAGTTGAGCAGGTGCTGTCTGAGTGCCTTATGTACGAACGCATGTTCGATGACGTAGTGCTTGACTGTGCGCGCAATGGACATGTGCACTAAAAGGCACTACCCATCTATAAATGTTCTGTTTTGAACATTATTGTTAAAAATGTTCATTTATGGACGATAGGCTTAAAAGACAATCGCACATCTCGTCTGCTATGACAACAACACAGCAAACTGCAAAGACCATGACTCCGCTCGAGCACCTCCTCTCGGGCATTTCGTACATAGCGGGCAATACGGCAAACATGGCCGCATATGATCTTTCTCCGTTCGGCACTCCTTTGCACGTCATCGATGTTCTGGACAAGAAACAGCAACCGTTCCTCAACCTGCTCCACCAGCTGGACGGCATTGCCTATGGAGATAAGCACTTGGCCATGCCTCGTTGGGTGATGCTCGACTGTGGACTGCTGCCGAGCGCATTTGTCGGTGTTGCGTATCCTGCAGAACAGCTTCCATCAGTAGTTCTGGAGAAGTTCTCCTTGCCACACAACTACACAGGATTAGTGCCTATCAGCACGTTCTGCGCCCTGCCCACACCACACTATGCCGAGAAAGGGAGCATGGTTGCACACACGCTGGCATCAGTCATTCCGGGCATGGGCTTCCCGACGAAACTTCTGGGTCTGCTCACCTACAAAGCGAAGCACATAACGGGCATCACACAATACACAAACACCGCTGTGCGTTTGCACGCAAAGATAGCCCCGCTGCAGTTGGTCAATGCACAGTTTCTCCTCCACACCGCTGAGCACACATTCATCTATCAGAGCATCGTCGACGAGCAGCTGCTGAAAGAACGTCTGCACGGCGTTCCCCTCAACACAGAGGAAATAGCGCCTAACCGGGCATTCTACCCCGCAGATACGAGGGCATGGCAGGCAATACAAGAAAACATTGAAGAGGGCTTCAGATACTACATCCTAGGTCAAGAAGTGATGAACGGCCAACGCATGATTCTCGTAAGAAAGACAGAGTGGAATCACGTCCTGCTTCCCCAAGAGAATACTGTGCCCAAAATTTATAAAGAATGCTCCATTGCTGACAAGCATGGCCAAGATACTCTATGAGGACATAGGCCCGAACTACCAGGTGCCCGGCCTGCCATATGAAGAGACCTACCAGTTCGTACATCCTGTCGTAGTGGAGGGCATTCCCACTCCAGACGACATACAACACATCCTGCAAAGCAGCGATGAGAACACACTCACTAATCCGTGGTCCATCGATGTCATCAAGGGATTTCGTGACTATATTCCCACAACATTCAGAAGAATAACGCAAAAGATGCCTAACAAGTTCATGCAGGAGTACTTTGGACTGGATCAAAACTGGATTCCCGAATCAGAACGAGTACTGCTGCAATTGCAAACGGAAATAGAAGCAAAGGGAGCAACACTGGATAGTGCAATCATCCACGGCAGGCGAGAACTAGGAACGGTCGTGAACAAGGCACACGTCCTCAACAGACTCTACATGATCGGTCAGATCTACGATCACCTGAAAGAACGACCATATCCTTTCTTGTTTGGCGACCTGCGCAACGAACAGCATTGGGACGAAGCATTGTCACAAATGAAGTATCAGTTCATGGAATACTTGCTCGAGATTCCCTCGGGCAAGAGAAAATTCGAAATCAGGAAAAGGACTGTAGAAGTGAGCGAGCATGAATTGCAGCATCGCTTTCCCTACGTGCAGTGGCTCAGGGAAAAGTTAGGAGACAATCTCGTAGGCATACTCCTGTACGGATCAGCAAGCAGGACAGATGATCCTGCACAGTTCAGCGACTACGACAACTGGGTGCGAGTCAAGGACCTGCGCAAAGCACACAATGTATTGCGCTTAACCAAGCCAAGCGTTCTCGAAGAAAAAGTAGTCGAGGGCGCAGAGCACAGCTCGCTCGCAAAGCATGTCGGCATCCACCTCTTCCCCTCCTCAGATGAATACTTGCAGCGACACATCCGTTTCCTGCACGACTCGCGAGAATTCCTCGAACACACGCTCGTCCTTCATGGCGAGTTCGACTTTCCCATCATCGACAGGGAAGAGGTCATCGAACGAGGCATATCCCACGCGTACGTGAAGCTCAAGACGGTTGCGGGCAGTCTCAACTGGGCATACACGTCACCTGAGAAAATCATCGGCAAGCCAAACCTTTATGAATTCATCGTCAAGAATATCAGGTTTTTCCTGCAGCACAGCCTCAATTCCACGCACGAGTACAAGTTCAGGAACAAGGCAGAACTCAACGGCATTCTTGCAAACAGAGGCATCTATCTGCCTGAGTACAAGCCTGACTTACAGCATATCAGAACATCACTGCTGTTCAGTCTCAGCACCGTCCTACAATTGCAGCAAGAACTGCTTGCTGCAGGAAAAAAACCAAACATGACCTTCTTGAGGAAGAAAAAGCTCGCTGAGCTCCCACAACGTTGGGAACAGTTGGACGATTAAGTGAGCAACTTCATTCCCGCATATGTTATGGGTGCTATGACTGCGCCACGAACCGCACCATTGTATGCTTGGTTCTTGATGTCATCAAACAAGCCGTCATGCGTACGCATGGCATGACCTATGGGTCTGACTATGGATCCCAGACCGGCACCTATGCCCGCTGCACCCACAAACTGGACTACTTGGTCAAGCGCAGATATGTTGTCTGGAGAAAGTCCCGCATACGCAATGAACGCAGTTATCCCTCCGACCAACGCGCCCACCAATATCGTGTAAGGTGTCTTCAGCTGCTGCAAGAAGGTAGTCCCTCTGCGCAAGCTCCATGCTGCACTGCCCACGACATACGCGCTCGCACCTACAGCAAGCCCATATCCCGTCGCTGTCATCGTCGGCTCAATCGTTTGCATCAGTTCTGTTAAGCTCATGATTTCCCTCCCATACGTAGAAACTGCGTCAGCATATTTAAACATTGCCCTGCGTCTGAAAAAGCATATAAATACACTCTACAGTGCAGCACCATGATGGACAGGCTATACAACAGAGAATCTGCGTGGTTGCAAGAACTCGATGCTGCTAGCAGCCTCTACCAATTCAACTTTACTGACGCTCACAAGTTCTGTAGCGAACTCAGGCATGCATTCGAGGTTGCTTTCAAAGAACGGTGCATGCAAGACGGCATCACGGTATTAGATGAGGCACAGAGCGCCAATCTGTACACGCACGCATTGTTGCACGCAGCAGAACTCACGAGAGAACGATACTTCAGGTGAACCGCATGGACGTCTACGAAGAAGCATTAGCGCTACACAAAGCATACAGAGGAAAACTCGAGATAAAAAACAAGGTCCCTTTACAAAACAGGGATGACCTCAGTCTCGCCTACACCCCGGGTGTTGCAGAACCGTGCAGGCAAATAGCCAAAAACAGAAACGATGTCTACACGTATACTATTAAGGGCAACACGGTCGCCGTCGTAAGCGATGGTTCCTCTGTCTTGGGTCTGGGGAATATTGGTGCTGAAGCGGCCATTCCCGTCATGGAGGGCAAGGCCGCGCTCTTCAAGGAATTCGCAGGTATCGACGCATTCCCTATTTGCATCGCTTCGCAAAAAACAGAAGATATTATCCTGGTTGTGCAGAACATCGCGCCTGTTTTCGGAGGGATAAATCTCGAGGACATTTCTGCACCACGCTGTTTTGCTGTCGAGGAACAACTGCAGGATATAGGCATCCCCGTCATGCATGACGACCAGCACGGCACGGCAGTCGTCGTTTTGGCAGGATTGCTCAATGCATGCAAAGTAACAGAACGAAAGCTCGATGCATGCAAAGTAGTCATCAGTGGCGCAGGTGCTGCGGGAACGGCAATCACAAAATTCTTGCTGTCCCAAAACGTTAGCGACATCATTGTTTGCGACAGCAAAGGTATCATCAGCGCAGAAAGGACAGACTTGAACGAGGAAAAGGAACTGCTTGCGAACATGACAAACAAGCACGGGCTGCAAGGGACGCTGGCTGACGCAGTCAAGGAACGAGATGTCTTCATCGGGGTGAGCGTCGCCGGCACACTGCACGAGGACATGGTAAAGAGCATGGCAAATGACTGCATCATCTTCGCCATGGCAAATCCCGTTCCTGAAATCATGCCTGACCTGGCAAAAAAAGCAGGAGCTGCAATCGTCGCAACGGGAAGGAGCGACTTCCCCAACCAAGTGAATAATGTGCTTGCATTCCCAGGTATTTTCAGAGGAGCGCTGGACGCACGAGCATCCCGCATTACCCATGAGATGAAGTTGGCAGCAGCACACGCACTTGCAAGCTGTATCCGGCAGCCGACTGCTGAAGAGATCCTTCCAAACATTCTCGACAAGAACGTCACGAAGGCAGTTGCTGAAGCAGTGAGGAAAGCTGCAAAAGCTTAAATATCCTTCATGCAAGAGGCAACACACATGTCTCCAGACCCTGCACAAGAGGAGCAGAAACGAAAGAAAAGCTTACGCTACTCCATTCTTGACGGCTCATGCTTTGCAATGATGGATGGATTCACGAGCATATTCATCATTCCCTTCGCACTCTTCCTCAAATCAAGCAACCTCATCATCTCCCTGCTCGCCAGCGTTCCTGATCTCTTCGGTAGTTTCTTCCAGCTCGGTGCCATCAAGGCGAGCGAGCTCGTCAAGTCACGAAAGACCGTCATCGTCATCTCCGCACTCATGCAGGCAATACTCTGGCTGCCCATTCTTCTCATACCCTATTTTGCTAAAGAAGGGTATGGCGGCATGTTCTTGCTCATCTTCATGACCTTGGTTGCATCTGCGGGCGTGTTCATCAATCCCTTATGGAGAAGCATGATGGGCGACTTAGTAGAGGAGCATGAGCGCGGGAAGTATTTCAGCAAAAGAAACCAAATCACTGGACTGGTGAGTTTCCTTTCGGCATTCATCGCAGGATTCATTCTCAACAAATTCTCGACGACGAACGCACTTATCGGATTCACCATTCTCTTCGGCATAGCCATTATCGCGCGCATTAGCTCTGCCGTCTTTCTCATGAATATGCAGGAACGCATTCCTGAGAAGAAAAAAGCAATACACGTTGCTGGGCTCTTCACGTTCTTGCACAACCTTCCCAAGAACAACTACGGCAGGTTCGTCCTGTTCATCTTTTTCCTCAAGATAGCGACAGCAATCAGCAGCCCGTTCTTTGCCGTCTACCTACTCAAGCACCTGCATGTCAGCTATTGGCAATTCACCATCCTCAACGGCATCGATCTGTTCGCCAATCTCATTTTCCTGACGTTATGGGGAAAACTTAACGACGAGCAGGGCAGCAAGCGCTTGCTCGTCATCACGGGATTCCTCGTGCCGCTCATTCCCATCGTGTTCATCCTCGCTCCCAATTTCTGGTGGCTCATTGCCGTGCACGCACTGTCAGGAGCTGCCTGGGGTGGGTTCAACCTCGCTGCGGGAAACTTCATCTTTGACGCTACAGACCCAGAACGGCGAACGAGATACGTTGCCTACCTTAACCTGCTCAACGGCATAGGCATCTTTGCGGGGGCCATGCTCGGCGGTCTGCTCACCGGACTGCTCACCATCAAGACCGTCTTCGTCATTTCGGGCATAGCGAGATTCGGCGCAGCGCTCTTCCTCCTCCCTACCTTAAAGGAGATGCGACTCATCGAGGTGAATTTTGGCAAGCATCTCCAACGAGAGACATTGTTCATCAGGCCGAACGGCATGACGTTCCAGAGCATTAGCAGCTATCACCCGCATGCAAAACCGAAAAAAGAGCCGGAGAAATCGTCCAGGAAAAAACCCAAGAATCCAGATATCCCTGCTCGCGAGAGGGAACTGCTCAACAAGCATTTCATCGAGAACATGCTCGAGAATGCAAAAAAGAAATAACTCAGGTCATGTATTCGAGAATCTCTGCTTCTGATAATCCTCCGCCATGCCCGGGATGGGCATCTGCGACCAGCTTGAATGCAGGCGCTGCCTGATTGATAACCATGGGCGTGCCGTCGACGAGATGTTCGAGCTTCGCACTCTCCGCAAGGCGCAACGTTATTGATCTTCGTTGCGGCAGAACGATGTCAATGAGCACCACATCGGGATTGAATAGGTACAAATTCCTCAACAGTTCAAGCGATTGCGTGTTGTTCGTGGGACCTTCTGCAGCGAATGCTGCAGTCTCAGGAAGAGCATCGCTGCCTTTGTCAGAGGTGTTGACGATGATATCTGGCTTCACGATCGTGTTGAGCACCGCTCCACGAATGCTGTCTTCGGGAACGGCATAGCTCTCAATGCCGAATGTTGTAGAAAGGTCGTGCGCGAGCGTGGTCGCCTTCCACACCGTCCTGTTGATAATTGCTATCCTGCGCGCTCCATGTTCAGCAAGATGTTTCGCGAACTCTTTTGCCACGCCGCCAGCTCCGATGAGCACTACGGCACTTCCGTTCACGCTCTTGTTCAGCTTCATGAGTTCCTGCTCCACGCTCAGATAGAGTCCTTTTGCGTCCGTATTGTAGCCGACGAGCAGACCTTGTTCTTTCACAATGATGTTGACTGATTTAAGGTCTTCGGGGACGACTTTGTCAAGGTACGGGATGACCTTCTCCTTAAATCCTACACCTGCACCTCCACCCAAATACTTAGGGTCTTTCCTGAACGCAGCAAAGATGATGGGAATGTTTTCTGGATTGGCAACGAGCATGATATTCCTATACGGCAGATTGAGTCTTGCATACAGCGCATTCCAGAGCTGCGGTGTTTTTGCCGCATAGTCGTGTGCTATGAGGGGGACGGTGTAGCCTATGTACTTGTTCAGATCATGCATGGTTATTGCATTGTTTGCTGGCAACGCCGCTATGGTTGCTATGCCGTCCGTTACGAGTTGCTTGAGTGTCATGCTGGTGAAAATGCAGCGGCATATATAAGGATTATGTAGTGCTGAAAGCACTGCAAAGAGACAGCAGCACTCATGCGAATATCTTTTTGATGTCCTGCCCGGTTAGGGTGCGGTAGCCTCTTTCCTTGACGTCGATGCTGAGCTGGCCTATCTTCGTGCGCTTCAAATCGACGACGCGAAAACCAAAGTATTGGAATGCCCGTTTCACAATCTTGTGCTTGCCCTCTGCAAGCGTAAGTTCAATGAGGTTCTTCTCTAATTGGCGGATCCTTGCTTTCACGAAGCCGTCCTTGAGCCGTATGCCCCTCTCCAGGATCTCCTTGTGCTGCTTGGTGAAGACACCATCGAGCTGTGCAATGTACGTTTTTGTTATTTGATAGCGAGGATGCATGATCCTGTTGGCGAGGTCTCCATCGTTCGTGAGAAGAAGCATGCCTCGGGCGTCCTTGTCCAGTCGGCCTATGTGAAATATTCGTTCTTCAACAGGGAGCAGTTTGGAAAGTGTCTTGTTGTAGAACTGGTCGCTCATGGCTGAGATGTAGTGCTTTGGCTTGTTGAGCATGATAGTCACTTTCTTTTCAAGAACGACCTTTCTGCCGTCAACGAGTATGTTGTCTTGCGGAGTTGCTTTGTCACCGAGCTTGATAGCGTGCCCGTTGACCGTCACTCTTCCTTCTGCAATGAATTCTTCTGCTTTGCGTCGGCTGCACCATCCGGATTGGGCGATGAGCTTCTGCACGCGTTCCTGTTTGTCCATGCATGCACGAACAGCACTCGCATTAAAAAGCTTTCCACAACATTTATAAATCATTTACCATTATTAAGTAGTTATGGAAACGCCGCAATGGCTTATTGACATGCCCAAGACTGACTTACACTGCCATCTCGCCGGCTCGACAAGAATAACCAGTCTTCTCGAGCTTGCCGACCAATACGGGGTTGCGCTTCCTGCAAAAAATGAGGAGGAACTGCGCAAGCTCGTCGTGTACAAGAACAAGCAAGACAAATCCCTGGTCAGATACTTAGAAGGCATAGCGATATGCGAATCCGTCTTCGTCAAACCTGATGCATTCTCAAGAGCAGCATACGAGATATGCCAAGACGCACATGCAGAGAACGTCAACGTTCTCGAATTACGGTTCGGGCCAACCAATTATGAAAAAGAGAGCCTACGATTGTATGCAATAATGGAGGCAACCCTCGACGGCATTGCACGTGCAAAAAGAGATTTCGGCATGTACGCGGGCGTCATTGTGTGCGGCATCCGCAACGACCTCGAAGCGACAAAGCGTGCGGTGGAGCTCGCCATCAACTACCAAGAACGAGGAGCGATTGGATTTGACCTTGCAGGACCAGAAAAAGGCAACAGACCTGAACTGTTCGAGCAGATCATCATGCCCGTCCTCAGAAACTTTCTCCCCGTAACGACACACGCCGGAGAAGCAGATGATGTTGCAAGCATCGCACAAGCGATCATCTACCTCAATGCACGACGTATCGGCCACGGCATCTCCTTGCGCGAAAGCACAAAACTCTTCGACTTCATCAACACACAACGCATTCCAATCGAAACGTGTATCACCAGCAACATCGACACCGGAGCGGTGGCATCGCTCGACACGCATCCTGTACGTACGTACTACAACAGAGGATTGCGCCTTGCCATCTGCACGGACAACAGGACGATATCAGATACCACCGTAACGAAAGAATACATGCAACTCATCGAGCATCTTGGATTTACTCAAAAAATGATTTATGACATTGCAAAGAAAGGAATAAAATCAGCATTTTTGCACATCGACGATTGCATCAAACTCCTCGACGAATTCGACCACTACGCAGGGAATAAGCTTATAAATGGCGATTAATTCTGAAAAATACCGCGGGGCTGTAGTGTAGTGGTATCATCGGCGGTTCGGGGCCGCCTGACCTGGGTCCGATTCCCAGCAGTCCCATAGTAGATATCAACATTCTCCTTGTTGCAAAGATAAAATTAGTTTGAAAACACAATGTCTAAGACTACACATCGTGTAGCATCAATTAGTAAAGTAACGGATACCCGTACCGAGGATATAACCTGCTGAGCTGCATACTGCGCCAAAGCCAAGTCCAGCTTCTGCACCAACGAAGGCCGATCCCGCACCCCCAAAATCGACCGCTCTTTGTACAGCGCAAACTGTGGCTTCGAGACCCACGCTAGCTGCCATGATTGGTATAAGTGGGTCGTTAACAGCATCATATCCTGCAAGACCGCAGGCAAGCCCTGCCCCAAAACATCCAATTCCCACTGTTGTTGCAGTCTTTGCACTCTTTGCCAGTTCCATGACTAAGGTCGTCATGGACATTACCAAATTGCCTGAGTTTATAAAGGTTTCGTTTCATAACCACTCAACAGTGACATTAATGAGCGATTTGCGGTGTGACTGCAGAACAAAGAGATTGTGAACTTTTTTAAAGAACGTAAGGGTTTCCAACACCATGGGCAAGTAGCTCAGCTCGGTAGAGCGCACCGTTCGCAACGGTGAGGCCGCGGGTTCAAATCCCGCCTTGTCCATAGCAAGTAATTCGTTTGAGTTTTCGTCTTGATTTGAACGGGTTCAAACGTTCAGAAACAAAGTTTCTGACGCGCAGAAATGCCACAGCATTTCTTGCGTCCCGCCTCGTCCATAAACTTTTGCGAAAAGTTTAATCAAAAAAGCGTGCGACATTCAGTCCCACAGTTCTGCAAGTTCAATACAGAAAATTGTACAGTGGACTGCAAGCCCGCTAACGTGTAAAATCAGTTGATTTGACCGCAACCTATATAAACATCCTGCAAGACGACAACGACGTGAGGTGAGCATGACAGTCAACAAAGTTTCTATCAAGGTTGGTGGCGAGGCAGGATGGGGCATCATGACCATCGGCAGCCTCTGCGCCCAGGCATTGCAGCATGCAGGATTACACATCTTCATGCAGTCTGACTATCCTTCGCTGATCAAAGGAGGACACAACACCGTCCTCATCAGAGCAGAAGAGCAAGAGTTGCATTCCTGCATCAAGCAAATAGACATTCTCATCGCATTGGATGCACAGACCATAACCAAGCACCATATGGAGCTATCAGAGCAGGGAGCCATCATTTATGACACGGGACGCGTGGAGTTAGATGTTAGTGCGCTTGTCCGCAAAGACGTTATCTTGCATGGCTTGCCGCTCAAAAAAATGGCATTAGAGGTGGGCAACGCTATCTATGCAAACACCATTGCATTCGGTGCAGTTACGGGCCTGCTCAAAATAGACCTCAAGCATTTGGAGGCAGTCATTCGCAAGCAATTCGCCAAGAAGACAGAAAAGGTCATCCAGGACAACATGGTCGCCATCAGGAAAGGCTATGATGCCGTGCAGAACAAAACATTCAAGCACACCATCCAAGAAGTTGCGCATGAGACGAACACACTCATCGACGGCAATGAAGCCATCAGCTACGGCGCCCTCAAGGCGGGCTGCAAGTTCTATTCAGCATATCCCATGACGCCAGCAAGCAGCATCCTGCACGTGCTTGCTGCGCAACAAAACAACTACAACATTGTCGTCAAGCACACCGAGGATGAGCTGGCAGCAATCCTCATGGCCATAGGCGCAAATTATAGCGGGGTTAGGGCCATGACAGGCACGTCAGGCGGTGGATTCTCGCTCATGACCGAGGCGCTTGGCATGGCAGGCCTGACGGAAGTGCCCTTGGTTGTTGTCGAAGTGCAGCGCCCAGGTCCGAGCACAGGCTTACCCACCTATACAGGACAAGGTGATTTGCGATTCATGCTGCACGCATCACAGGACGAATTTCCCCGAGTTGTTATCGCGCCGGGGGATGTGGAAGAATGCTTCTATGAAACGGTCAATGCATTCAACGTTGCAGAAGGACTGCAAGTTCCCGTCATCATCTTGTCAGACAAGCAATTAGCAACATCAGCAAAAACAACACCCTCATTCAAGACAGCAATCCCCATCACTCGCGGAAAATTGCTCACGAACGAAGAAGCCGCACGACAGACAGACTACCAGAGGCACGAATTCACAGCAGACGGCATTTCTCCACGCGCACTGCCCGGCCAACAAAACTGTCTGTATGTCTGCTCGAGTTATGAGCACGATGAGCGAGGCAAGACATCAGAGGATCCGCTCATGCATGTCCACATGACGGATAAGCGCATGAAAAAACTACAAAGCATTCCCCTCGCGCTCATCAAGCCCAGAGTCATGGGAGAAGGAGAGTACACTATCGTCACGTGGGGATCGACGAAAGGACCTGCGCGTGAAGCGCTCGGCTTCCTGGAAAGGAAAGGCATCAAGGCACGACTCATCCACTATACCTACATCACACCCTTCCCTGTCGAGGAGACCAAAAAACTCATCACCAATCCTGAAAAGACCATCGTTGTTGAAGGCAACAGTCTCGCACAGTTCAGAGATTGGCTGTTCCAGCAGACAGGCATCTTCATCCCAAACACCTACCTCAAGTATGACGGCAGGCCGTTTTATCCGGAAGACATCCAAGAAAGAGTGCAGGCATTGGTGAAACAATGACTACCTTCCAAGAACTCACAACAAGCGTTCATCCACAATGGTGCCCTGGCTGTGGCAATTACGGGATACTGCTCGCGCTCAAGCAGGCAATTGCAAAAATAGGCGTTGCACCCAAGGATATTGTTCTCGTCTCAGGCATTGGCTGCTCGGGAAAAACGCCGCATTACGTGCATGTGTACGGCTTTGAAAGTATCCATGGCAGGACACTGCCCGTGGCAACTGCCATAAAGCTCTGCAACCACAAGCTCACGGTCATCGCTGCAGGCGGTGATGGTGATGCTTACGGCATAGGGCTCAGTCATTTCATTCACGCCATGCGACGAAACATTGACATCACATATGTCGTGCACAACAATCAAGTGTATGGGCTGACGAAAGGCCAAACGTCACCGACATCAGGGAAAGGATACAAGAGCAAATCGACGCCCGACGGCACATTGGAGGAGCCCATAAATCCGTTGACATTAGCGCTCGATGCGGGAGCAACGTACATTGCCCGAGGATTCGCGGGAGACACTGTGCACCTCGTCAATCTTATCACCGAGGGAATCAAACACAAAGGGTTCTCATTGATTGACGTGTTCCAGCCGTGCCTATCCTTTAATACAGTAAACACCTTCGACTATTACAAGGCCAACGTGTACAAGCTAGAAGAAACAAAGCATGATGTTGCTGATTTCGAGGCAGCGCACAAAAAAGCAAGAGAATACGAAAAATTGCCTATTGGCTTGTTCTACAAGACGAGCAAGCCGACGTACGGCGATGGCCTACCGCAAATTGCCAAGCAAGCGCTCGTCGAGCAAGACATCAGCAATGTCGACGTCACACCTCTGCTGAAGAAAAAGGAAATATGAATATTCTTGCAAGGAAACAGCACTCAGGTGTATTCTTCAAATTTTATTCTTTCCTCGGGAACTCCCTTGCCTTCGAGGAATGCGCGTACGTCATCGACCATGCCTTTGCCGCCGCAAATGTAAAAAACACCGTCAGCAACTGCACTCCAGTGCCTGGCCAGTGCGTCCTGGACGTGTCCTTGCTCGCCCCGCCACTGCGGAGACCTGCTCAGAATGGGCAGGTAGGTGATGTCGAGCTGCGACAATTGGTCGTGCAGCAGCAGTTCCTCTTCTGTCCTTGCGCCAAAGAACAGCCATGACTTGCCTGCTGGTCGTGTAGAGAGCATGCAGAACAGGGGAGAGAGTCCTGTGCTTGTTGCAATGAATATCATCTGTTGCGCAGGCTCGAGCAAGAATTTGCCGAAAGGCCCGAGTATTGTCAATTTTTGGCTCGCACGTACATCACAGAGCAGACTGCTGAACTTCCCTTTTCTTTTGACGAGAAATTCGAGCTGTCTCATATCAAGTTGGGCGAGGACACTGTACGGCCTACGAAAGATGCTGCCGTTTTCCTCGAATTCAAAACTCATATACTGCCCTGGTTTGCACGTAATGTCCTCATCGAGAAGTATGGTGAGTCGCCACACCGTCGGTGTAAGCTGCACATTGTTCAGAACACGTGCAGAACATCTCACGTTCTCAACCAATCATAGCCCTGCTTTTCCAGCTTCTCAACAAGTTCAGGACCTCCCTGTTCCTTGATGCAACCGTCGAGCATGATCAGCACGCGATCAGGACGCACGTAATTAAGCATTCGCTGATAGTGCGTGATGATGAGTATGCCCCTGTCTGGTGTCTTGACTGAAGTTATTCCTTCAGCAACGTGCTTGAGTGCATCGATGTCCAGCCCCGAATCGGTCTCATCAAGAATTGCCAGTTTTGGCTGCAGCAGGGCGAGCTGCAGTATTTCCGTCATCTTCTTCTCACCACCACTAAAACCCGCATGTACGTACCTGTCCGCAAAGGATTTGTCCATGTGCAGCAGGGCGAGGTTTTTGTTGAGTGCCTGCATGAATTCTGCAACGGGCATTTTTTGTTCTCGCCGCGCATTGATGGCTGCTCGTAAGAAGTGGGATAGTGTCACACCAGGAATTTCTACGGGATATTGGAAGCTGAGGAATATGCCGAGCTTGGATCGCTCGTCAGGACGTAGCGGTTGTATGCTCTTTCCCTCAAACAGCACATCTCCTTTTGAGATGGTGAAGTTAGGATTTCCCATGATGGCCTGGCTCAGTGTGCTCTTGCCTGAACCATTGGGACCCATCAGGGCAACAATCTCTCCTTTCTTGATCGAGAAACTCACTCCTTTCAAAATGTCTTTTTCCTCAACGCGTACGTGCAAATCGCTTATTTTGAGTAGCTCTGTCATGGTTTTCCTCGTGCCAATGCTGTTTTGAGCGTCGATAAGGGGAGGAGCACGCATTTGAGCCTTGCCGATCCGGGATTCGTTCCTATGAGCGTGAACATGTCATCTGCAGTCATCGCCTGGATTTCATCGACGCTCTTGCCTTTGATGTGCTCGGTGAGCAATGACATGGATGCTATGCTGATCGCGCAGCCTTTCGTTATGTGCTTTGCGTCAGTTATCCGTCTATCTTGAATGCACAAGGAAAGCGTGGTGCTATCCCCGCACAAGGGATTGACTTCATTCTGCGTTATGCCGTCAGGAATGCTACCCACATTTCTCGGATGCTTGAAGTGGTCCATGATGATTTCTCTGTATAGATTCATGCAAATCGCTTCCGTATCCGCTCTATGCTTTTGAAGAGTGCGTCTATGTCCTGTGTGGTGTTGTAGAGGTGTGCGCTTGCACGAACCATGCCTTGCGTTTTGTAGCGGCGCATGATGGGGATGGCGCAGTGATGGCCTGCCCTGACGCAAATGCCGTTCTGCGCAAGCATCGATGCAACGTCATGACAGTGTATGCCTTGTAGGTTGAAGCTGAAGATGGGCAGGCGGTTCTTTGCTGTTGTCGGTCCGTAGAGTTCTAGATAGTCTGGTTTGTGCGCGAGGAAATGGGCAGTGATTTCTTTGTCCTTTCTCTCGAGCAAGTCTCGGTGTTTGCGCAAGTATGCTATTGCCTCTCCCCAGCCGATGACTCCTGCTATGTTCTGTGTTCCTGCCTCGAACTTCAATGGAAGCTCCATCCACTGTTCTGGTTTGACATTTGCCACCATGCCTCCTCCCACGAAGGGAGGGTCGAGTGTCTCTAATAGGTCCTTCTTGCCTGCAAGCACGCCAACTCCCGTGGGCCCGAGCATCTTGTGGGCAGAACAGGCGATGAAGTCTGCTTTGGCCGTGAGCAAGTGTGGCAGGGATTGTGCGGCATCAAGCACGGTTATCGTTCCTTGCTGGCGTGCCTTCTCAAATATGCTGCCAGGATTTGTTGTGCCGAGCACGTTTGATGCTTGCGTGAGGGCAAGTATTTTCGCTGATGGGAGCAACTCTTCGATTGCTCCCTGATCCAACAAACCATTATCTGTCAACGGGATGACTTCCAGTCGTGCTCCCGTTCGTTCGCAAAGGCGTTTCCAGGGCAGGTAGTTGCTGTGATGCTCCATTTCGGAAATCAGGATGGTGTCTTTTTTTGTGAGCAGCTTTTCGAGCATGAACGACAGCATGTTCAGGGCATAGGTTGTGCTTTGTGTGAAGATAATCTCTTCAGGATGCTTTCCGAGCAAGCTTGCAACATCGGTTCTTGTGCGCTCGTACGCTTCCGTTGCGCGCTCACTCAACGCATACAGCCCACGATGCGTGTTTGATCTATAGTGTTCATAGTAGTCTGCCATTGCTTGCACGACCTGAACGGGAGTCTGGGTTGTTGCTGCACTGTCCAAGTACGTGATGTTTTTCAGCAAGGGAAAATCATGCATGTTCTGCCTCTCTTGCCACTCTTTCTTGTAGGAGGTTTTTTATGCTTTCTGGAAATGTCTGAGTGAGCGGCTCAAAAAAGCCGGTCAGGAGGAGTTGCAATGCCTCGCTCTTTGACAGGCCTCTGCTCATGAGATAGAATAGTTTTTCAGGATTGTGCGGTGCAATCGTCGCTCCGTGCGAGCATTTGACGTCTGCATTCTGGATCTCGAGCGTGGGGATGACGTTTGCCTTTGCCTGTTGCGAAAGCAAAAGGATGTCTGACTTCTGATAGCCATCACTGCCCGTTGCTGCAGGCAATATCTTGATCAGCCCTCTGAAGAGAGCACTTCCTGAAAAGCAGACGCCTTTGATGGCAACATTGCTCTTCGTGTCTGCTCGTTCATGAATGACCGTGCTGGCAATGTCATACTGGGCGTCTTTTGCCAGAAAGCAAGCATGTTGTTCTGCTCGTGCACTGTTGCCTGCGAGTGTTGTCGTTGTCTCGCTTATCACCGTGCTGCCCGAAAGGACGATGTCCGTCCATCCGAGAACTGCCCGCTCCTCCAGTCTACTTTCCTGCTCTGCATAGAATAAGGAAACTGCCGCATCATGGAGTGCATACACGGCCAGTGCTGCACGTTCTTCAAGAACAACACGAACAACGCTCGAACCGAACCTGCCTTCCCCTGTACTGTGCAGAACCACCGTTCCGCTACAACCCTTGCCCACGTTGATGGTGATGAAACTGCACGGCTTGCTTGTCTTATCCAAAAGGAATGTGTGCTGTTCGTTCTTTTCCTTTATGAGCACGCGTACCTGTTCTGAAACGTGCACATAGGCAAGCTCTGCAAGATCATTCTTCGGATAAGGCAATACTACTTCTTGAGTTGCCCGCGTGAGTTTCTTTCTGAGCTCCTGCGCACCGTACACAGAAAGATCCGTGTACACTCCCAACCCATATGTACGTGATTTCATCCGAGACTGCCCTCCATCTCGAGTTCTATGAGCCTGTTGAGCTCAACGGCATATTCTAGCGGGAGTTCTTTGACGATGGGTTCTATGAATCCTGAGACGATCATCTGCTTGGCTTCCTGTTCACTTAATCCTCTGCTCTGTAGGTAGAATATTTGCTCCGGACCAATCCTTCCTACGGTCGCCTCGTGAACAACCTGGGCATCTTCTTCCTGGACAGCAATGACGGGATACGTGTTGCTCTGACTTCCCGCATCGATCATGAGCGCATCGCACTGTACGCTGGACGTGCATTGCTTCGCCGTCTTGGCAATGCGCAATATTCCTCTATAGGAAGTAATGCCACCATCCTTGCTGATGCTCTTGCTTGTTATGGTTGAGGAGGTGTGCGATGCTAGATGAAATACCTTGGCACCTGTGTCTTGGTTCTGTCCTTTCCCTGCCATTGCAATTCCTAAAAAGTCCGCCCTGGCGCCTTTTCCTTTAAGGATACTGCAGGGATAGAGCAGGGTGACACAGCTGCCAAGATTTCCGTTCACCCATTCAATGATTCCATTTTCTTCCACGATGGCGCGTTTCGTGTTGAGGTTGTACGTGTTCCTTGACCAATTCTCAACGCTGCTGTAGCGCATGCGTGCATTTTTCTTGACGTAGATCTCGACGCATCCGGCATGGAGGGAATTGTCATTGTATTGCGGAGCGGAGCAGCCTTCGATGTAGTGTGCTTGCGCGTCATCTTCTATGATGATGAGGGTGTGTTCGAACTGGCCCATTTTTGCTGCATTCATACGAAAATACGCTTGCAAGGGCATGGAGACGTGCACTCCCTTGGGCACGTACAAAAAGGTTCCTCCGCTCCAGACTGCCGCATGCAGTGCTGCGAACTTGTGATCGGTGATGGGGACACAGTTGGTCATAAAGTGGTGCTTCACCAGCTCAGGATGGGTGTGCAGTGCTTCATCCATGTCCAAGAAAATGACTCCTTGGTCTTCCCATTCTTTCTTGAGGTTGTGATAGACGACTTCACTTTCGTATTGTGCACCAACGCCACTGAGTGCTTTGCGCTCGGCCTCGGGAATGCCTAATCGTTCGAACGTCTGCTTGATCTTTTCAGGGACGTCCTCCCACTGCTTGGCATTCTTTGCGGCATTTGGCCTGGCAAAGAAGGTTATCTTGCTGAAGTCAAGTTTTGCAAGGTCGGGCCCCCAAGAAGGGAGAGGCATGCTGTTGAACGCCGCAAGGCCTTTGAGCCGTTTTTGCAGCATCCATTCAGGCTCGTTCTTCTGCTTTGAAATCTCTCGGATGAGCTCTTCAGTCAAGCCAGGAATTGCCTTGTAAATATAGCTATCCGGCGTTTCCTCATTTTTGTGATCGAACCGTTCACTCATTGACGCTCTCCTTCAATTAACGATTGTTAAGAATGAAATGTGTGGGTCGTATTTAAAGCTTACTTCTAGCAAGGATGCAAGCTGCCAGGCATTTCTCTTTGAGCTACCCCCTGGCAGTTCTCCTGAAATCCCAGCAAGGTAAGAACAGACCGACTAGCACCTATGTATTAGTACATAACTGCTGCTTCATACGCACTGCTTTGCACGTTTTGCACCACAACAATCTTTAAATATGACTTACTGCAGAGAACGCTAGATGTAGTGTTTTTTGAGCAAAAAAACACTAAATACAGTGTTTTTTTGCTCTTGCACAGTGACAAGGTGGGTTATGAAATGTCCGTATTGCGCTCATGCAGAGACAAAAGTTCTGGAATCCCGCGACAACGATGAGGCGGACGTGCTCAAGCGCAGAAGAGAATGCCTCAAGTGCGAAAAGCGCTTCACCACCTTTGAGCGCATCGAAGAGATAGAATTAAGCGTTATCAAAAAAGATGGTTCGAAAGAAAAATTCGACAGGAACAAAATGCTCATGGGCCTGCTCAAAGCCTGCCAGAAACGTCCCGTAGACAAGGAACGGATCGAGAAAGCAGTAGACGATATCGAACGGACATTACGCAGGCAGAACAGTATCGAGATCAGCAGCCAACACATAGGCGAGCTGGTGATGAAAAAACTCAGGAACCTTGATGCTGTCGCATACATCAGATTCGCTAGCGTCTACAAAGACTTTGCCGACTTGAAAACATTCGAACAAGAAATAAAACTCTTGAAGGAAGAAAAGAGGGGATGACCCATGCATGACCTATTGAGAAAGAATCTGCCCCACATTGCACTGACAGAAAACCAGAGCAAGGTCATCAAGGACAAGTATCTAAAAGATTCTCCTTCCCCTGAAGCGTGGTTTGAGCTCGTGGCAACAAACATAGCTTTAGGAGACGTCCTGCACCATCCCAACACGAGAGAGGACGACTTGTTCAAGAATGTCCGTCACAAACCAGTGACGTACAACGTGCGAGGAAGGACCTGGACATATCACCTCCTACATGTAGATAGCAACGAGCACAACGAACGGGACAGAAACTTCAAGCACTACCTCACCAACTTGGCCGCAGTCGCTGCAAAAGACGACACGATCGAAGAAGCAATGGGAAAGACGAGGGATGCATTCTACAAGATTCTGAGCAATTTCGAATTTTTGCCAAACTCCCCAACGCTCATGAATGCAGGAAGGGCATTGCAGCAGCTCAGCGCCTGCTACGTCTTGCCCGTACCTGACAGCATTGAAGGTATCTATACCTCAGTTTTGCACATGGCCATCATCCACAAGTCAGGTGGAGGCACCGGGTTCAGTTTCAGCAATCTCCGGCCAGAACATGATGAAGTCAAGTCAACAAAAGGCGTCTCTTCAGGACCCATTAGTTTCATGCAGATTTTCGACAAAAGCACCGACGTCGTCAAGCAGGGGGGCACGAGGCGGGGGGCGAACATGGGCATCCTGCGCTACGACCATCCGGACATTCTCAAATTCATCACCATGAAGAAGACGCCCGGCATGATGGAAAACTTCAACGTCTCCGTCGCCATAGACGACAATTTCATGCAGAAAGTCAAAAGGAACGAGAAATACGACTTAATCAACCCGCACACGAACGAAGTGAGTGGGCAGCTCAATGCAAAAGAGGTCTTCGATCTCATGGTGAAGTCTGCGTGGGAGACGGGAGATCCTGGCATCATCATTATCGACAGGATAAACAACAGCGACAGCAACCCGACTCCAGCACTCGGTAGCATAGAATCAACGAATCCCTGCGGCGAACAACCTTTGCTGCCATACGAGCCCTGCAATCTGGGCAGCATCAATCTCAGCAAGTTCGTGAGGAAAGACGGCAAGAACTTTGATTATGAACGGCTCGGCAAAACTGTAAAATTGAGCGTACATTTCTTAGACAATGTCATTGACGTGAACAATTACCCTCTGCCGCGCATCGAAGAGTTGGCCAAAGGCAACCGCAGGATAGGGCTGGGCGTGATGGGCTGGGCGGAAAGCCTCGTGCTGCTCGGTCTGCCGTACAACAGCACTGCTGCGCTCAAGAAGGCAGAGGAAGTCATGCAGTTCATCGACGATACCGCACTCGAGTACAGCTGCGAGCTCGCCCTTGAACGCGGTCCTTTCCCCAATTTTGTCGGTAGCACGTACGACAAGGAAAGCACGCACTATCGCGGCAAAGACGCCCTGCTCAGGCACAGCACACGGACCACCATTGCACCGACGGGGACCATAGGCATAACGGCAGGGCTGCAGGGGGCCGGCATCGAGCCATTCTTTGCCATCGTCTACACGAGATACAACGCTGCAGGATTGGATGCGTTGAAGACAGGCAAGACGCCCGATGAGAAGGATGTCTTTTATGAAGTGAATCCACTGTTCAAGGAAATCGCCGAGAAGCACGGCTACTTCGGCCTTCCCGAGCAGGAACTGTTCAAGAAAGTCGATGCCAACCACAAGTCGCTCCTTGGTTTGAAGGAAATCCCTGAGGCGATCCAGCGGCTCTTCCTGACAAGTCACGACCTCGAGCCACTAGAGCATGTCGCTGTGCAAGTCGCATTCCAGAAGCACACAAACAACGCCGTCTCAAAAACAGTCAATCTGAGGAATGAAGCGACCGTCAAGGACGTGGAGGACGTGTACTGGAAAGCATATGAGTGGGGCGCAAAAGGAGTCACCATTTATCGGGATGGCAGCAAGCAATTCCAAGTGCTCAACATAGTTAAGAAAGAGGAAAAGAAAGAAGAGAAGCCACAACGAAGAAAAAGCACGGGTCTTGGTGAGTTGAGCATGTACTACAAGATAAACACCGGGCAGGGATCGCTGCACATCCACATTAACTATGACGAGCAAGGGCCGACGAAACTCTTTGCGAACATTTCTCCATCAGGGACTGAAATTTCCGGCATGACCACCGCTCTTGGCATCATGATCTCCAAGTACTTGGAGTGCGGAGGGGACGCCCGTGAGATCCTTCGGCACTTGAACAGCATCAAGGGAGACAAGCCGTACGGCATGGGACCTAATCGCGTCGACAGCATCGCGCACGGACTGTCGAAAGCATTACGCGACCATCTAATCAAGACCGGCAAGCTCATTGATCTGAACGGGCAGAGCGCGCTCGGACAGCAAAAGCTCGTCGAGAAGAAAAAAGACGAGGAGGACAACCTCTACTGCCCCAAATGCTTCAGCCCCAACGTCACCGTGCAGAGTGGCTGCACCAAACCAACATGCTTTGATTGCGGGTATAGCGAGTGCAGCTAGCAATTGCACAACAAAAGAATCTGCCCGGGCAGGCGTACATTCTCCAACAACTATTTAAAGAAGTTTCTCGATAGCCATTGCAGAGAGGTGAGTCGTTGGAGATTACGAGCTATCCTGCTGCGTTGATGAAAGTTCTGTCAGGTGACCCCTTCACGTTTTCTGCAAAGATAGCTAATGCACCAGAGCAGCTCATTGTCGAAATCTGGACGAATGTGCACTGCAAAGAATATGTTGAGCACAACAAACACTTCTTCGCCGCAACGCTACACTTGGCAAAGAAAGAGAACAACATCTCCGTCTTCGAAAGAACGCTCACGCCGTCATTGGCAGGATGCTATACGTTCAGCATCAGGTATCGTTTTTCCGACGAGAAGAGCTGGCACATGCAACCGCCCGTAGACTTCCATGTCGAGCCCGCATACAGCAAGGACCTGATCATCTACAACGCATTCGTCCGACAATTCGGGGCACAAGACAAGAACCAGGACGGCATCATCGAACCAGGAGAAGGGGGCACGTTCAGAGACCTCATCAAGGCCATGCCGCACTTCAAAAAGTTAGGGATAACTGCACTCTACCTTAATCCCATCCAGAAGTCGGGAGAGATGTACAAGTACGACGAATGGCTCAAGGAGCATTACGTCAAAGAACCCAACGTCCTGCCCGTACACATGCATCCAGGTAGCATCTATTCTATCCAGGACTACAAGAGCATCGATCCCGAACTCGGTTGGAGCGAATCAGAACAAACGGACCAGTATAAGGAGTTCAAGAAGTTCGTCAAGACTTGCCATGAGAACAAGATCAGGGTCATCATCGACATGGTCATTCACCACACGAGCAAGGACAGCGTCCTCCAACGGCTGCATCCTGAATGGTATTTGTACAAGAGACATCCTCTCTCCCTGAACGATCCGTACATCTATCCTGAAGACGATCCGAAGCGAGAGGTTTGGGGGCGGCCAGAGCACGTCTTCAGCCCGTACGACCACGACGTATTCTGGAGCGACTGCGCCTGGCTGAACTGGAACTACCGCTACCCTTCTTCTCCAAACTCTGCACCGAAAAATCCTACAATCAACGACATGAAGAACTATTTCAAGGATTTGTTCAAGTACTGGATTACGCAGTACGGTGTCGATGGTTTCAGGCTCGATGTGGCCTATGCCATTCCATTAGCATTTTGGAAAGAGCTCATTCAGGAAACAAGACACTACGCACGGCACGTGTGTGCCAGACAGCGATACGCCCCGCTCTCGTCCGAGATCATGTTCATCGGCGAAACGTACGTGAATGATGTCGAGGACCTGCAGGCCTGCGGCATGACCTGTCTCAATGGCGATTATTCCGCAAAGATATACAGCGTCCCCCAACTGAAAGGGTATCTCGACTACATCTACAACATCTCCGGGCATTTCTTCCCTGAGAACAGCGCCTGGCTGCTCTATCCCGAATGCCATGACTTCCTGCGGCTGCCAAAAAAATTCAGCAATCTCGAAAAGGAGAACAGTGACATGCAGCTCAACAAGAGCAGATGGGTACTTTCAGCGCTCCTCCCAGGCATACCGTTGCTGCACAACGGCTACGAGGTCGTCGAGCACGAGCAGGTCAGCCTGCGCAGCTATTCTGCCATTAACTGGAAGAGCAAGAAGAACATCACCGACTACATCGCAAAGATAAACAAGATACGGCACGAACGCATTGCCCTGCAGAAGGGAACGTACACGTTCGTCAACAGCGATCAAGGAGTCACGTGGGAAGCGCGAGCGTTCAGCTTCTTTAGAGACTATCAGGGAAAGAAAAGAGAAACCGTGCTTACCATCATAAATTTGGACTTCAACAGCAGCCTGCACACGAAGCTGCATCTCAACCTCGAGGGGTATGACTTCAACAGGCATTACACGCTCAAAGACCTCCTCTCGGGGACAACGTATGACCGCATCGGCACGCAGCTCAGCATCATTCTCGAGCCTGGCGAGAGCCACGTATTCCTTGTTGAGCAGGGAAAAAAATGATCATTTCTTCAAACGATTGAGCACGGGCCAGGCAATGATCGCCGCCAATCCTATGACTATCCAGAACGTCAGCGCTGAAACGATGCGGAAAGAGAACAACAACACGTTCGTTATGACAACGACAAGCGTCACTATGCCTATCCAGCGGCGCAAAACAGCATGCTGATCCATGCACGTCACATAGACCACATCTATATATAGTTAGCGCATAGCGCGGGTGTGGGACAGAATTAGTCGTTGAGCCAGTGAAGGTTGTGCCAGAGCAGGTTGCAGAACCCTGCTGTGGCTATTCGTTCTGGTCTTTTCTGTCCCAGTTTCCATCCGGTTCGCTTTTTGTCCTCAGCGAACCCACTTTCTGATTGGTTCCTGTGAAAGTATTCTTTCAAGTAGGATTTGGGGTCTTGAACAAGTGTGTGAAGCATTCGTTTCCAGGACCAGGAACCCTTTATGGTGGCATTGATTTTTGGTATGAGATACATCGCTATTCCTGGGAAGTTTTCCTGCAGGAATTCAGCACGCGATTGCGTGCTGTAGTACCTGTCCAATCGTATGCTATCAAGCGATATGTTCAGTTCTCTCGTCATCATGACCGCGTCGAGATATGCTGCGTTCTCGCTGATGAAACTCGTGCCATATCCCACATACATGCGAGTCTTGATGTCCATCAGTGCAAACGAATAGATAACTTTCTTCTTCGTCTCTGAAGAGTTTTCTTTGATTTTGTCTTTTCGTTTTTGAGCTTCGGTAGCGTAATGCATATTGATGGTAATCGTGTGGCCGGTTCCGTCACCGGAACCGTCGACGTGCTCTATGCCTTTTCTTCTCAATAAAATCACCTGTACGTTGTGTAATGCGAGAGCTACGCTCTCGTCAGAATACAACCTTTCGACAGTCTTGTAACCAACAGAGACATCAGCGAGCCAAGAGAACAGAATCATCATCGAGGACATGTTGCGGTTGCTTTTCTGAAGCAACCGGGCAAGCAGAATGACCAAGACCTTCTGTCGTAGGTCAAGTGATGACTTGTTGCCTCTCTTGATTCCTTTGGTTAGAGCAATCATGCTTACCGCTTCGTCTATGATTGGTTTGAGCTCTCTGAACGCCGTTTTCAGGCGTTCAGCGGATTGCTGTTCGTAGGTTCTCCAATCGCGTTTTTGTTTGGGATTTTCTGTTTTGTATTCCTTGATGATCTCATCAAGCATCGTCGCTACTTGTCGCACTTGCTTCGTGGTTATCTTCATATCCGCTATACAAAATAGAAAAGTATTTAAAGCTATCTATAGATAGCTTTGATATGGCAAGAAAAATCGAACTCAACAAAGGAAAACTAGCACTGAACGACAAAGACATCGACGGATTCCTAGAACGAATAGTCACGCCAATCGGGACATCTGCTAAAGCAGACGTCCCCAGACGGTACATGGGAAGAAGAGTCTATGTCATCATCACCAAAGACGTCGTACAGAAGACCTAACCAATTACTGTCCCACACCCGCATAGCGCAAATACCAAAAATTTAAATAGTGGCAAAAAAGCCGCAATACGGGGTGAATGACCATGCCTGATGAGGTTGAACAACATTCTGAAAACACCACACCAGAACCTGTTCTGGTAAAACACGAGACAAAGCACAGGGTGCACAAGCGCGCAAAAAAGAGACATGCGATCGAGAAAAAAGAGCATCGCGTGCAGAAGAAACAAAAACAACCAATGCAAGCGCTGCCCTGGATCATCATCGGCGTCATTCTGCTCATCGGTGTCATCGTCACCATCCTGCTGCTCAGCAAGACACCGACGACAACCCCCACAACTAACAGCTCCATCCCTGACAATGCCGAAGGAGTCATCATGGGCAACGTCAACGCACCCGTGACCATTATCGAATACAGCGACTTCCAATGCCCCTATAGTGGCAGAGCTGCTCCTGTGGTAAATCAAGTCATGGACAATTTTGGTGATGACGTCAGACTCATCTACAAGCACTACCCCCTCAGTTTCCACCCCAATGCGCAAAAAGCTGCGGAAGCGAGCGAATGCGCCCGTGACCAGGGAAAATTCCTTGAATACCACGACATACTTTTCCAGAACCAGGCCGCATTAGAAGTGGACAAGCTCAAAGAATATGCAGTAGAACTCGGCATGCAAGCAGACCAGTTCAACACCTGCCTTGACTCAGGCATAAAAGCGACTATCGTCGGGAAAGATTTCGAAGAAGGCCAGGCGGCAGGCATTTCAGGAACGCCAGGATTCCTCATCAACGGACAATTACTCATCGGTGCACAGCCCTATGAGGAGTTTGCATACAAAATCTGCGATATCATTCCGGACAGCAAGGGCTGCGAGAACATCCCCCAGCCAGTTGAGACACAGCTCATCGTCCTGAACGACAACACGTGCGCTGAGTGCAACCCGCAGCAGCTCACGCAGGCATTGCAGCAAATCTTCAGAGGAACAACCATAACCGAGATAGACTACAACACGCCAGCAGGCAAGTCCCTCTATGAGAAATACCAGCTTAGCCTGCTTCCCGCATACTTGTATGACACAAAACTCACCGAGGACGCAAACTATGCACAGTACGCGCAGGCGTTCCAGAAAGTTGACGATAAATATGTCATCATTCCCGACGCAGCCGGATCAAGCTATGATCCAACTGCAGAAAAGTGCACCAACGGCATCGACGACACAGGCAACGGCCTCATAGACTGCGCTGACCCGCAATGCAAGGAAACGATGGACTGCAGAGAAGCAAAGCCAAAACAACTCGACCTGTTTGTCATGAGCCAATGCCCTTACGGCACAATGGCAATGAACAGCATGAAAGAAGTGCTCCAGAACTTCCAAGGCAACATCAATTTCAAACTGCACTACATCGCCAACGAAAATGCGGACGGCAGCTTCGCCAGCCTACACGGCCCTGCAGAAGTTGCTGAGGACATCCGTGAGTTGTGCGCCATGAACCACTATCCGGACAACAACAAGTACATGGACTACATCTGGTGCAGGAACCAGAACATCCAAAGCACTGCATGGGAAAGCTGCGCAACCGACAATGGCATGGATGCTGCAACAATCAAGACCTGTTCGGAAGGCAGTGAAGGCAAGCAGCTCCTCAGTGAAGATCTCAAACTTGCCCAGCAGCTCAGGATAGGGGCAAGCCCGACATGGATGGCAAACAATCAACAACTATTCTCTGGGCTCGACGCCGAAACGATAAAGCAAGGATTCTGCACAGTCAATGCTGGACTTGCTGGCTGCGCGAACACGTTGACGGGCGATGCAGCAGCGCCTGCAGGCGCAGGCTGTGGTGTCTGAGGGAAGCACATGATTTGCCTCCTAGCATTCATTGTATTTGGCATACTCGGCATATTCAGTGCAACGTATAGAAAGATTGCCAAGGAAGCGTTCGAATGCGTGTTCAAGCGCATCACCTTGCAAAAATGCGAGACGGGACTGGATAAGCGGCTCAAGGCACAGCTCACGGGAAAGGTCATGGCCAAGCACGCCAAACTGGGCGGCTGGCTGTACAAGCGATTCGAGCTGCTCTCCTGGATTTTTATCATACTGCTCTTTGCCAGTCTTGCCTATTCTCTTTTTGCCATCTTCAATTTTGTGGCGTACGGGAATTGCAATGGCCAGCAAGGAGGGTTCTGCATCCTCGACCATGCTGAAGGCCAGAGTTGCAGCTATCTTCCCTCGGGATCGAACAGCCCAGGTCCCATCCAATACCCTACGACAGACGACGACGCATTCTTGGGAGAGGAGAATGCAAGCATCACCATCATCGTGTTCGGATGCATGAGCTGTCCGTATACAAAACGAGCCGTACCCATCATTGACGAACTCATAAAAAAATATCCTGATGTCAAAATCGTCTTCCGTGACTTCCCGCTCGACAATCACGACAACAGCATGCTCGCAGCCCAAGCTGCAGAATGCGCAAAGCTCCAGGACAAGTACTGGCCGTACTGGCGACTCGTCTTCGACAACCGGAACAATTTGAACAGCACCTCGCTGAAATTCTTGGCAGGAAAGGCGGGCATGGATACGAAAACGTTCATCCAATGCCTCGACTCCAATGCCACACAGGCAGAAGTCCTCCATGATTTTGATGATGGCATCAAGGCAGAAGTCAAGGGGACACCCACATTCTTTATAAACGACAGGATACTTGTTGGCCCCGAGGGCGTTCGCGACTTTGACAAGCTCATCAAAGAAGCACGCAAGGAAAACAATGCTACATCCTAAGCTGCGCGAGGACTTTCCTCTGCTTTCCAAATACATCTACCTCGACAGTGCCTGCATGAGCCTCAAGCCAAAACAAGTCATTGCAGCAATAACTGAGTATTATGAGAACTATCCTGCCTGTGCGGGGAGAAGCCAGCACAAACTCGGGGAACTAGTCGAGCAAAAAACGGATGAGACACGGGCGTGCGCAGCAAAATTCTGGCATGCCCGTCCTGAAGAAATAGTCTTCACAAAGAATGCGACGGAAAGCATCAATCTTGTCGCCAGGAGCCTCGGCCTGAAAAAAGATGATGTTGTCTTGACGACGGATAAGGAGCACAATTCCAACCTTCTCCCCTGGCTGCAGACGGGATGCAGGCATGACATCGTTCCTTCCAAAAACGGACAGTTTGACATGGATGCATTCCTCAAGAAAGTAAAAACGGCGAAAGTCGTCGCTGTCTGCCAAACCACCAATCTGGACGGGACGAGCGTCCCGCTCAAAGAAATCATCAAAGAGGCACACAAGGTCGGCGCCCTCGTTCTTTCCGATGCTGCACAGTCTGCCCCACACCAAGCAATAGATGTAAAGAAACTTGATGTTGATTTCATGGCCGTATCAGGACACAAGATGCTCGGACCTACGGGCGTCGGGTTCTTGTACGGGAAAAAAGAATTGCTCGAGAAACTCAATCCCTTCATGACGGGAGGGGGAACGGCACTCGACTCCACATACACGAGCGTACACTATGACAAGATTCCTTTTCGTTTTGAGGCAGGCTTACAAAATTATGCAGGCATCACTGGCATGAAGGCAGCGTTCGACTACCTAAACAGGATAGGCATGGATACCATAATGCGGCATGAGCAACGCCTCAACGAACGGCTCAGCAACACATTGAGTTCAGAGAAGATCTCGCTGCTCGGCCCAAAGAACCCTGCATTGCGCGCGGGCATCTTCAGCTTCAACATCAATGGCATGGACAATCACACCGTCGCCTTGCTGCTGAACGAGCACAACATCCTCGTACGTTCGGGGGCGCATTGCGTGCATTCCTGGTTCAATGCCAACAAATTGCAGGGCAGCGTGCGCGCAAGCCTGTATGTGTACAACACGGATGAAGATATTGACACCTTTGCCGAGACGCTGAAAAAGATAGTGAAGCTAGCCTAACTTTTTTTCTAACACGGCATGCAAGAGAAGAAACTCCTCGTTCGTCAACTGTGACAGCGATTTCTGCAGCAATCGCTCTGGCAGCACGCGCAGCAATTCCTTGACTTGTTTTTTCGTCAAGAATTCTCGCGCCGCATCCTGCACTGCCGGCAGTATTTTCTTGGCATCACGACAGGCCATACGCTCAAGCACCACATCCAGTTTCATTTGCTCATTCTTCTTATGCAAGACCAGCAATGCAGACCTCGTGTGAGGTCGAGGATAGAACGCATCAGGAGAAATGGTGAACGCTATTTCGCACGCATACACGGCACGGGCGAGCAATGCAGTCTTGGAAGATCCGTGCACGAGCCCTTCTGCGAATGCATGACTGGTGACGAGCACAATGCCGGGGAATGGATGCTTGATGCACACTTTGAGCAACGGCTCGCTGATGCCGTACGGGATGTTTCCGATGAGTACGTCTGCATGCATTGTTTTAAGTACTTGCAAGGCATTGCCATACTGCACTACCAGCAAAGGATTATCAGAGACGGCAGAAGTGAGTTTGAACGACTGCTCTTTTTCTATGGCAAGCAGTCTCGCTGGCTTTTTTTTTAGCAATTCCCCAGTGAGCTCACCGTGTCCGAAACCAACTTCTATGACGTCCTTCCCTGAAATGGCAACGGCACTTGCAATGCGTTTGAGCAGTTCTTTGTCGCGCATGAAGTGCTGGTCCATCTCTACACATTCGCGTAAAGGTGGTGTCTCTTCCGTCTTTTCCACAACCATGCCATAAAAGAGCGACCAGAAGCTTTATAAATGGTTCGGCATTCTTTCCAAAAAAGCCCGAGTTCACGCGTAGTATAGGGCTGTGTGATTCTCGAGCGATATTACCATGGCACCAGAAGCAAAACAGGACGTAAAGCAAGAAGTGCGGCACCTTGTCAGAGTCGTGAATACCGATCTTATAGGTGAAAAGCCGCTACTGCAAGCCTTGCAGAAGATTAAAGGCATCAGCGTCATGTACGCCAATGCAATCTGCACCATCTCGGGCATTTCCAAGACGAAAAAGACAGGAACGCTCACGCAGGAAGATGTGGACAAACTAGAAACCATCATCAAAAAGCCATTGCAAAACGGCATACCCACATGGATGCTCAACAGGCGCATGGACTACGAAACAGGAGAAAACATGCACCTTATCACTGCAGACCTTGATTTTACCAAGGACAATGATATGAAACGCATGAAGAAGATAAAATCATACAAAGGACTCAGGCACCAGTGGGGACTGCCTGTCCGGGGTCAGAGGACAAAATCCAATTTCAGAAGAAACAAAGGAAAAGTGCAAGGCATAGGCGGCAAAAGGAGAGGCATGGAGCGTAAGTAATCATGGGTCATGCAAAAAAACCAAAGAAGAAGTACGAAACACCGATGCACCCGTGGAACAAGGCGCGCATCGAGGAAGAAAGGAGTATTGCACGCACCTATGGAACGGTTAACAAGACAGAACTCTACAAGATGGCCACCATCCTCAAACGAATCAAGGACCAGGTCAAGAAACTCACGCCACTAACGGGCAGCCAGGCAGAAAAAGAAACTGCGCAACTCAAGCAAAAACTCGTTTCTCTAGGATTATTGCAGCAAGAACAAGAAGTCGATGACGCATTGGGCATCGCACTCAAGGACGTCATGGAACGCAGACTGCAAACCCTCGTCTTCAGAAAAGGACTCGCGAGGAGCATGAAACAAGCACGGCAGTTCATCACGCACGGCCACATCCTCATCAATGGCAACAAGACAACCTCGCCAAGTTATCTCGTCAGGACAGACGAAGAGCATTCCCTGCAATTCATGACCACGAGCCCGTTCACTCGCGAAGACCACCCTGAACGCTCCAACAAGTCAGAACTCGTGCAGAAGAACACGTTGGAAGCCCAGGAACAAGTGGCAAAAAAGAAGGAAGAGAGCATGCCAAAGAAACGGCCAGGCAAGAGGAGGAGAAGAACATGAGGCCGCAACAGTCGTTCCAAAGGGCAGAAGGCGGCAGGTGGGGCATATGCCATATTTACTCAAGTTACAATAACACCATCATCCACATCACAGATATAACTGGGACGGAGAGCATAGCGCGGACGAGCGGCGGGCAAGTTGTCAAGGCGGACAGGCTTGAGAGTTCTCCTGTCGCCGCCATGAATGCAGCAAAGAAGGCTGGCGAAATTGCTCTGGAAAAAGGCATCATGGGTATCCACGTCAAGATCAAAGCGCCAGGTGGTCAGAACGGCCCGCACAATCCTGGTCCTGGAGCGCAGGCAGCGGTCAGGAGCCTTTCCAGGATGGGTTTGCGTATAGGTAGTATTGAAGAAGTGACTCCTGCACCGCACGATACGTGCAGAAAAAGCAAAGGAAAACGGGGCAGACGCGTATGAAAGCAGAACTTGTGAAAGGGACTCCTGAAAAAATAACGTTCACCATTACTGATGCCACCCCATCATACATGAATGCGCTGAGACGTCTCGCGACGAAGGAAGTTCCTGTCATGGCTATAGATGATGTTGAGATGAAAAAGAACAGCAGCATCCTGTATGATGAGATTATTGCACATCGTGTCGGCCTGCTCGCACTCACTACTGACTTGAAAGGCTACCAATTGCTTCCCGTTGATCATAAAGGGGATGAGTTCGTCAACAACGCCATGGTCAAGTTCGTGCTTTCAGCAAAAGGACCGGGGACGGTGTATGCGAAGGATCTGAAGAGCAAGGATCCTGCAATCAAGCCCGTTTATCCAAAAACGCCAATTGTTAAACTCCTTGATGATCAAGAACTGCAGTTCGAAGCCATTGCCATTCTCGGCAAGGGAAAAACACACGCAAAATGGGACTCTGGACTTGCCTGGTACACGCAGCAAGGCACCACGTACACGTTCACCCTCGAATCATGGGGACAGCTTCCCGCGAAAGACATCCTGCTCGCAGCACTCAAGATGTTCGACGAGCAGCTCGACACAGTCATAGAGCTCAGTAAAGACCTTGATAAGGAATGATACCCTGCGGGGGTGTCCGAGTCTGGTCAAAAGAGTACGGTTGAGGGCCGTATGCCTTAGTGGCTGCGCGGGTTCGAATCCCGTCCCCCGCAATAGAACATGAAAGACAACAACCAACTGACGGAACTCATCACGGGCTTAAAAGTGCTTGCGATAGAGCAAAAAGCAGACTTGTGGAAGCGTCTAGCTACTGATCTCGAGAAGCCAACGCGCCAACGCTGCGTCGTCAACCTCTCGCGGATCAACGTCCACAGCGCGCCCGAAGAGACAGTCGTTGTCCCTGGCAAAGTCTTGAGCAGCGGTGACCTCGACCATGCCGTCACCATCGCCGCACTTAGCTTCTCGGAGACTGCAGAGAAAAAGATCAATGAGAAAGGAAAAGCAATAACGATCAGCGAACTCATGAAGAAGAGCCCTGACGGAAAAAAAATACGCATCATCGGATGAACACCATGATTATCGACGCACAACACGCAATTGTAGGCAGGGTGGCTGGCTTTGCAGCAAAGCAGGCACTGCTCGGAGAAACCATTGCCGTCATCAACTGCAAGGCTGCAGTCATCACGGGAACGAAAGAGAACATCTTCGCAGCGTACGAGCGCAAGGCAAGCATGGGTCAGATACGCAAAGGCCCGTTCTTCATCAGAAGCCCCGACAGGTTGATGAAACGCATTATTCGAGGCATGCTTCCTCATCACCAGCCGAAAGGGTATGCAGCCCTACGCAGAATCAAATGCTACGTGACCATTCCCGCAAATACCGACACTAAAGATGCCGTGAAGGTGCCCGGCAGCGATGTGAACAAAGTCAAAAAGACCAAGTACGTCACCTTAGGGGAGATTGCACAGCACATGGGTGGAAAAGCATGAAAGTCATCATCACTTCAGGAAAAAGAAAGCGAGCCATTGCACGAGCGACCGCATATCCGGGAACGGGCAAGGTACGCATCAACAACAATCTCCTCGAACACCTCACGCCCGCACTGTCTCAACTAAAAATCATGGAACCGCTCATGCTCGCCAAGGACGTGGCAAGCAAGCTG
This sequence comes from archaeon, assembly GCA_043806035.1. Classification (GTDB taxonomy): domain Archaea; phylum Nanobdellota; class Nanobdellia; order Woesearchaeales; family UBA9642; genus JAZDHK01. The sequence goes on along the minus strand of JAZDHK010000033.1, from coordinate 60,081 downwards.
AACATCGACGTCAACGTCACCGGCGGCGGTTACAATTCACAGGCAGAGGCAGTACGCCTCGCCATCGCACGAGCACTCGTAGAGAACAACAGCAAACTCAAAGAAACATTTTTGGAATACGACAGACAACTACTGGTCGCCGACGTCCGACGCAAGGAAACACACAAACCAAACAGCCACGGACGTGCCCGGGCAAAGACCCAGAAGAGTTATCGTTAGAGGTGAAGCACATGATCATTCCCGTTCGTTGCATGAGTTGCGGAAAACCCATTGGCCACCTCTGGGAAGACTACTTGGAGAAGGTCAAGGCAGGCGAGGACCGCAAAAAGATCATGGACGCGTTGGGGCTTGAACGGTACTGCTGCCGAGCAATATTCTTAGGGCACGTCGACCTCATCGATACGAGTGCGAAGTTTAAGAAGTTCTGAACGTGTAGAATTCTTTCCTCGTTGCAGGATAGAGAAAGCACATTGCTTCTAGAGGGTCTACTGCATAATCCTCTCCCGTATCTGGTTGGTGAATGACAACGCCCCCTTGCGCACAATCACCGAGATAAACGCCAGTGTGCAGCAAATGTTCTTCGTCAAATAATGCAATGATGCTATCGGGTTTCTTTTTTGATAAACTGTTTTGTTCAAGACATCTGCTCAGTTTGTCCCCGTGCACAAAACGAGGAGTAGGAAGTGAACCTACAATGTACAGTGTCGTGCCAAAGCAATTGCTCGGATCAGTATCCTGCGCATGCCGCACATATCTTCCACGTTCAGGACTGCTCAACAAAGAACGCACGCGTTCACGAAAAAGGGATGCATCAATAATGGGTTCTGCTTGAGTTAAAAACAATAGTCGAGAATCCATTAGTTTTTGGAGATCGGTCATGTTCTCGCCGAAAAATGTAGGCCGCAGGAAATGGACAGCACACAGAACGAGAAGTGCCCTTGATGGTTCCTCCGCTCCGCGACCCTCAAAGCACCGACTCCATAACGGAGGGCTGCTGCATTCCTGCCCTGACCCGGTTGGCTACAGTGCCGGCCGAAGAGGACAGAGCCTCGACGGTTGCACCAAGACTTCTTGCACTGCAGGAAGCCTCTCTCCTGCTTCAGCCCCGCCGACATCCGTTTGCGGTCACAAGGTAGGATGAACACCCCGGCCTAGCCTACACTTGCAGCTAATTCGACACGTCTTAAAAAGGTTTGTTTTTTAAACAAAAAAAGAAAACGCACAAACATGTATGCTGACAGGAGAGGAAAACTGCATCAGTTACCAAGAAACATAACTCCGAAAGAGAGTACATCAGTATATGGCATTCTTGTACAGAACAATAAACTGCTCGTTGTAAAATGCAAATGGTCTTCACTATGGGAATTCCCTGGAGGAACACGGGAAATTGGTGAATCAAACGAGGAAGCACTCACAAGAGAATTCTTCGAAGAAACAGGACTGCGAATCGCGCCAGGACGACTGGTTGCAAAACAACATGCTCTGTTCTATGCAGATGATCTTAATCAATACTTCAATAAGACCTTGCTTTTCTTCATCGTGAGCACCGACGAACACACCCCTTCTCCTGGAGAGGAGATCACGAGTGTACACTGGTTACGAAAAAGCCCTAGCAAAAACGTCCATCCCTTGCATTCGCAAGTTATCAACAATCTTTTTAAAACACCCCTTGCTTAACACGTACTGTGGACATCGTTGCCTATCTCGAACAGTACCGTCCGGCATTCAAGAAAGCGTCAGAGGACGCCTTGCCGAGAAAAATGACCGAAGGGTGGCTCAAGCAACTGCACGAGCCGAAATACGGCACGCAAGCGGACACGCATGCCTTGACGGAAGCGATTAGCAAGCCCTGTTATGACCTTCTTGACAGAGGGGGAAAGATGTGGCGTCCGGCACTCCTGCTCATGGCCGCGTGCGCCGTCTCGGGAAAGGACGAAAAGGAAATGCTCCCAAAAATCTTGCCTTTCGTCCCCGTCGTCGAACTCATCCATAACGGCAGCCTCATCATCGATGACATGGAAGACAAGAGCGAACTGAGAAGAGGTAAGCCTGCCATTCACAAACTGTACGGTGAGGACATTGCCATTAATGCAGGGAATGCATTATACTTCCTCGCATACCAACCCCTCCTTGGCTACCCTGCATCCGTACGAGCCAGACTGTATGATGTCGTCACCACCGGGACGATGAAATTGCATCTTGGTCAGGCGATGGACATTTATTGGCACAACCATCCGGGAAGGATAAGCAAGGAACAATATTTGCACATGTGCATGCTCAAGACAGGCATGCTCTCCTCCATCGCAGCACAACTAGGTGCCATAATCGGAGGGGGGACGAAAAATGACACTGCCGCTCTCGAAAAATTCGGGCACGTCATTGGCGTTGCATTCCAGATTCAGGATGACATCATGAACGTACAACCCACACGAGCATGGGGAAAAACCACTGCAGAGGACATCACGGAAGGAAAACTCAGCCTTCCCGTCATCATCACTCTCGAAAAAGCAACAGCAGAAGAAAGAGAACGACTCCTCGAGATACTCTGCACGCATACGACTGATGCTGCACTCAAAAAAGAGGCAGTTGCCCTGCTGCTCAAGCACCGTGCGCTTATCGCTGCGCAAGATGCTGCCAAACAATTAGTGACGGAAGCAAAGCAAGAAATCACGCAGCTCAAACGCCCAGAAAAGCTCCTTGCACTTGCGGACTTCGTCATCAAGCGATCCGTTTAAGCACGCAAAGCAGCACTGCTTCCGCATGCTTTCGCGTGTGTTCTGAAGCAAGCACTGCCTTTACTTCGTCGTGGCTGGTGTTGTTCATGCCGTTCTTTGCAATCTTGTTCGTGATCAACGAAAAGGCAAAGCACGTCATGCCCCTGCTTCTTGCAGCGATAATTTCTGGGACGGTGGACATGCCCACGGCATCAGCGCCAAGTTTCCTGTAGGCAAGGCATTCTGCAGGAGTCTCATAACTCGGGCCAGACAGTGCAAGATAGACTCCTTCTCTGACACCTTTGCCTCTGGCGAAGCTGCGCAGCTGTTCATCATATGCATCGTGCAGAGGAACAAATCGTTCTGCAACATCACTGAGTTGCCTTCCCATTAGAGGATTGGGTAGGAAGCTGATGTGTGAGGAAATCAGCATGACATCACCGACAGCAAAGGAAGTATTGAGCCCTCCTGCGGCGTTCGTCGCAATAAAATACGGTATGCCGAGCTCTGCAAGCACGTGCACGGAAAAAACAACAGCACGCATGCCGTGCGGCTTGTCGGCGACTTCATAATAGTGTTTCCTGCCGCGCAACACCAGCACAGCATGCCCTGCCAACTCACCAATGATGAGCTTTCCCTCGTGGCCTGGCACTGTCGTTTGCGGAAAGTAGGGGATGTTCTTGTATGCTATGCTTTTTGCGTTGTCTGGCTGAACAAGGGTCCCTAGTCCAGAGCCAAGGACGATGGCTGCACGAGGCGTGTTCGTCAAGTGTTTTTTCACATACCGTGCTGCCGTTCTTATTTTTGTTTCGTACGAAACCACGCATGCACTGAACAAGAACAATTTATATGTTTATCGTCGAGGCGTGCATCTGTCTTCTGCAGCAATCACACAGGAAGGGTTCGCCGATGCCATGCACACATCGTGCTCGCATGCACTGAACGCATCGTCACCATCGAGACGCTCAAAACTACAGTCGGCATAGTCATCTGATGCATAATGCACTATGCTCTTCAGCTGATCTTCGACATACGCGTCGTCTGCAATGTGTTCGGCAATGCATTGCTGCAATGCATCGCCGTATCCCTGGATGACTTGGTCGTGATAGAGCAGGGTGGGAATGCCGTCAATGGCGGGGCACGTGCCAGTGGTGACGTCCTGCGTGCATGCGCAGTAGCCAGAAAATTTGATGCCGTTGCATTCGCACTTTTCCGTGATGACTGCTGCCTTGCAGTTCTGGTCTTTGCACTGCTCTATGCAGTACGGCTGGCAGACGATCCTGCATCCTTTCTCCTCTGATATTGGTTCGCACGTGAAACGGCCGTTGCACACCGCAGAGGGTGCTGCTTGCGCATACCTTCCTTGACTAACAGCATACCATTCGTCGAGCGTATTGCCATACCTTCCCGTGCCTATGCTCGTTCCTATGGTCTTTCCCGCACAATTGGCATGGCTGTTGTCGCTGCAATATCCTGCCTGTTTTTTGAGTTCGTACTCTCTGAAGGAAAGGTCCTGTGTCGCTACTTTCGTGGTAAGGTAAATGTAAATTTTTTCGTCGGTCTCATACTTTTCGTAGTAGAGCGTGTGGGTTTTGTCATTGCCTTTGAAGATGAGGAATGCATATTTTCCTGCTTCGTTATCCTTGCTTCCCAAGACGCCAGCATACGGAGGCTGGTCTGGACGGACTGTTGCAAAGAACGGCTTTTTTGCATTCTCTGCAACGGGACTGTCGCTGCTTGCCCACGTGCTAAGGAAGACTATTGGCTTAAACCTCCCCGCCACATCGGGTTTTGAGGAGAACACGTAGCAGGCCATGATGGGCTTTTCGTACGCCTTGATGCGTTCTTCTGGACTTAATTTTCCAAACCTGTTCTCGCTACCGTGCATGTAGGCGAATTGCTCATTCTCGTACAAGCACAAGCAAGCATCCTCTGGCGAATGCTCGTTCACCAAGCATTGTTGTGGCTTGTGCACACCTTCATAGGAGCTGTCATCTGTCAATCCTGCCTGCTTGACATTCTCATTCCATTCGCTGTCAAAGCCGACAACGTATACTCTGGCAGGGAGAGAGAAGGTCATGCCTTGTACCATGACTCTGTCCTGCACGTTCACGAGACTCTGCATGCCCGTTGCTAAGGCGTTGAAGTTGTTCAGGCTCACCTGCCTATCGTCAGCGTTCGTCAACGAATGGTATGCACCATTGACGCAACCAAAGATGAAGAGCACGATGATGGAAATCATGATCGCTTCAAGAAGGAAATGAAAATCAAGGCTGCCGTTCACGAGACCACGCTCAGCTCAACAGGCTCAACGACGAGTTCCTCCCCTGAGGAGTCAATACTCTTGATGAACAGCAAATAATTGGCCTCTTCGGGAAAGATTATATCCATCCATGTTGTCGCATTCTCAATGCAGTTGTTTTTTGCCCAGTCAATGCGCTCGTCTCTGGCGCTGTTGTCATTGCCTCCCTCTTGCGTGGGCAATTGCTCAAAATCATCGACTTCGTACATGGTGATTGCACACGATACTGCATCCTGCTGCTCGGTGAGCTGTGGCATCTTGAAGACGTATTTCTTGCCCTTTTCGAGATTTATGCTGCCTTGCATTGGCTTGTACTTCCGAGTATCCTCTCCCTTGAGCCGGTACATGAGCACAGGAACATCCGTTTCCAATGATTGATCCACACAGCACACCATTCCTGGATCGCACATTCCAGGCACTTGCTTGTATTGCCTGTCCGTCGGGCATTTTCCAACAATGCATTCTCCTGGCCGCGTCAGGCTGTCGCCAGCGACGACGATGCTGAACGTTCCGCAACTTTCTAAGTCAGCTATTTGCTGCTCGCTCTTGTGAAAGAATTTCCAATAAATGCCAAAAACAACAGCCACCAGGATGAAGACAAGTATGATGAACCCTATCACTTGATCATGTGTTGCCTCTCCCCTCATGGTCTCGGCCCCGGCTCGCACGTGTCAGGCAGGAACAGGAATCGTCGCCGCCAGTGGCATTGCATGCCGCACTTTTCTGCTGCAGCATCACAGGCAGCCCTGTCTCTGATGTACTTGCATTGGGTTTCGGGCGTGCTGCACAGCCGGCACGTCTTTTTCACATTATCCCAAATACAGCTGAAGCTGCAGCCTTGGCTGAGCGTGTCTTCACATTGTGCAGCATCAGAAATTTGTGCACAGCTGTTCCACAGGCACACTTGCTCCTCCGCTACTTTCTGGTAGAAGAACCGCTCACACCCGTTAGGGTCTGTCGTGTAATTAACGAAGAGCGGGTTGCTCGTGAGCCTGCCTCTGAAGCACAATACAGGGTTTGCTGTTCTGTCTATTGGCTGTTCGTTCCACTTGTTGTAGGCTAGTGTGGGCAAATTTCCCTCCCAGTTCAAGTTCTCCCCACACTGCTCTCCTGCACCCACACCCAGGTAGTTCAGCGGCCCACACTGCTCCCCCAATGAGTTCTTGCAGGTAACAATGCAGGATTTCGTCGATGGATTGGATGATGCTATGGTGATTATGGGATTTCTTTTGCGCAGCTCTGCAGATGACGGCTTCATTAAGTCGAGAGAAATGCGGGCGTGGGCTAATTCGTTTCTTCCCTTGTCCTGGCAAGGACTCGTCTGGACGTTGCCCTGCTTATCGCTGACGTCACAATTATAGGCGATGACATCGATACGCAAGGGCACATTCTTCAACAATTCATATTCTGAACTGTTCACTAGAAACTGCAATGGGTCATTCTCGAGCACGAATGCAGGTGCATCTCCTCCGCATTCAAACACCCACCTGAATGAGCATGGACCATTATCTAAGGAAACGTTCCTGCATGCTGGTGTGAACTGCCTGACGAATTTGTTGGCTTGCCCATCCTCTCTGAGTACATCTACCGCGCAGAGCTTCCTGTCCGGTCCAGAGTAACTGACGGTGAGGCGTAATGGGTCACCGACGATCACGATTGTGCCAGGCAAGGCGCAGTCTCCCGCACAGTATTCTGGCTGGTCGGAATAGCGGATGTACAATTCACCATCTCTCGCTCCATTGCCGTCTCGTTTTGCACAGTACGTGTCACCCGGGCAGAAGCCTCTGATGCAGTCACCATGCAGGTTGAGTGCATCACAATCCAGAGGACTTTCCATGGCTCTGCACGAGAAAGCATCAGTGAACGTGACTTCTTGATTCACGCCTGGCAGCGGATTGCAAACAGTATCGCTGCCCAGGACTCTTGCACAAAAGTCGCAGCGAGGCACGCATTTCTGGTCTAAGCACACCATGGAAACGAAGGGAATGTTTCTATTGCCGTATCTGAGCGTGCCATTGCCGCAGGCGTACCCATTATTTTGGTTCTTGCACTTCGCATCACTCTCGCTGCCTCCTTCCTGATCTTCTTTTTGCGGGGCGCAGCAGTGCTTCTTCTCCTTATCTGCCCTGTCATCAGACGGGGGACAGCCCTTGAAGAAAATGACCGTTCGTTCATTCTCACCACAGGATTCCTTGCACACGCCGTTCTGCCCTTCACAGCCGGTAGCCATGCCAAACATGCTTATTCCTCCATTGATGAGATACATCGCTACTAGAATGACCACGAGCATCAGCAGCAAGTAGCCGACAAACTCCAGGGCAGCCATGCCTTTCTTCATATGTCTATGCAACAACTCTCACCTGATATGCAGCATTCGTTAATTGAACCATCACCTGAGTAGATGAACAACAGAGACAGGCAGCAACGGCCATGGTGACGATGCTGTTCATCGCCAGCTCTGTACTCCTCATGAGCTATGCCCCGAGGCAGCAGCTGCCGTCACATCCCTCTACGCCAGGAACAGGTATCGAGCCAGAAGGGCAACTGTCCCCTCCCGGAATGCACTGTCCTCCTCTTGACGTGCAGGTCTTCGTGTCCCTATTGAAGCTCGTGCCGCCATTGATGACGAGAACGATGGCTATGAGCAGGATGACGAGCACGATGACCGCAATAATGATAAAATTAAGAGAAAGTTCCACACCTCTTCTCATGCTTGCACCTTTATTGCTGCTCGCCGCCAAAGGGTACGCAGCATTTCGGCGTTGCTGTCGGGCAGTTGCTCAACGGCTGCACGATGTAGCCGTCACCACACTCATCGCCTTCTCCGATGCACATGCCTTGCCCCGCGCCACACTTGTTCGTGTCCGCCACAGGCCCTGCGCTGTTTAGGACAAGCACCACCAATATCACCAAAACAACGAGTGCTATTGCTGCAATGATGATGACATTCATAGAAAGTTCCACACCTTTCTTCATAACCGTCACCTCGAAACTTTTAGAAATACAGCCGCTCTTTCACTATTTAAAGGTTTCGGATGCTGCGGCCGCAGTCACGTCTTCCGCTTCTTGAACGTGCAGGAGGGAATCTCTTGCAGGCTGCGCAGTATGCTGTCTCGAGTCGAGCTTGCCTTGTACATGCTGTCTGCGGGGTCGAAGACGTAAAAGTAGGATCGGTATTTGTCCTCTTCAACAGGGTTTGCCGTGTCTGCAAAGATGTACAATGAAGGGTAGCGGGAAAAGTAGTACGTGTTCGTGGTCTTGTTTATTTGGGCGTAGTCCTGCAGGAACGGCATACCTGCAACGTGCTGGTCCGGGAGAAGTATGTACCGTGCAGGGGGGTTCACTCCACAAAGGAATGCGTCCTGCGCGAGCATGACGGGAGGTCTGTTCACTTTTGGCTCGATTGCAGAGCACCTATACCTGAACGTCTGCACGCCCAGTCTTTTTGAGGCATTATCAATGAAGCCTGATGGCGTTTGCACGTGCATGTGCAAGACGTATGCCTTGTTGCCCTGCTGGTTGTCTGCAGGCCCTTCATAGTCGACGCTGAAGAAGTACTTGCTCGAGAGCGGCTTGTCCTCATCGTACGCATACCGTGAAAGCAGGCAAGGTACCTCTGTTGGCAATTTTTTCGAGAAATCGTCCGTCACTGCGGAGCTCTCGAGGAATTCTGCCATGCGATCAAAATAGTAGTGTGCACGATCATCATCGTCGGATGGTGGTCCGAAGAGCCAGTATTGCATCTTGAATGCATAGTCTCTGCCGTGCGTGAGCAACAAGTATGCCATGATGATTGCAATGGCTAGCATGATGAAGCCCAACAGTTGCTTGTTGAGTTGTCCTTTCATAGTTAGTGGAATACGGAAATGATGCTATCGACCAGGTTGGAAACCTTGTCCTTGAATAAAAACGACAAAATGATGATGAAAATGATAATCACCGCTGCAAGAACGATCATCTCCTTCAAAGTGCTTTTCTGGCCATGCATGCCCGTGCAAGGCGTGAACTAATTTTATAAATGTTTAGTTTAGGTTGCCGAACATGTCCTGCTGCACTTCATCAAATTGGCAGCCGAGCCTCTCGAGTTCTCCCGGCTTGTATTCTATAAGCATGATGCTGCTCACCCATTCTGGAGGGTCTCCCCAAATGTCTGCAATCACCCCCCCTATGACCATGCCTGCGCCCAAGATGATCCAGCCTATGGGTCCAGAAACAACTCCTGCAGTAACAAGAATAATACCCACAACTCCAGCAGCGGCACCCCCCGCTCCAATGCCTAAAAATACTGCGTTCGTCTCACCGCCTATTCTTTCTTTGAATTGTCGTATGGTTTCCATGCCCATCATGTGGTGGAACAGCACGACATAATGCTTCTGCGGATCAAGGAGAAGAGCATTTCCAAAACTTGCATTATCTGTGAAGACTGCTAATTCCTGTCCTCCAGGCGTGCTGTAACCTATAAAATAAGCCGCATACGTGAGGTTGCTGCTCGTCATCTTCCTTTGCGCCAAGTACGCATTGAAATCAGTAATCGGTTTCATTCTCTTATTAAAATTGACAATAGCACAGGGGTGGCAGTACGTGCCCTCTTCAACGAAGAACCGTACATTACCTTGTTTGAATGTTGACCAGCAGCTGCGCATTTCCTCCGCAAGTTGCCGTTTCACCTGTTCCTGATCAGTGGCGCGTACATTCACCGTTCTCGTCCTGCACGTGATGCTCGCCGTCGTGTAATCTTTCGTCAATTTTGTGCGGGCGATGAATTTTTCCACGCTCGCCTGGCAGTCCTTGTACGCAAAGGCATCATTCGTGCTCGAGAATATGCCGGACATGACGAGCAGCACGACGAGCAAGGTCAGTATCGTGACAATGGTGACGAGCAAGAGACTGCTTATTTGTGCCTTCATGACACCATGCCCTCCGTGCATATCTTTGCTTCCCGATCAGCAGGGACAACATACGATGTTATGGTGTACTCGTCCCGTTCCTCTCCCCTCCTGATAAGCAAGACTTTGTAGTACTTGTCTTTTTCCAGCACGAGATAGGGATCTATGTCCATGTCATTGAGCTCTTCAGCCAGGCAGCTTCCCTGCTTGCCCGTCGTAAGTTGGCAGTAGCCGTTGTAGCTGTTCAAATAATCAAAATACGTGCTGTTCATGTTCTTGCCTTTCCTGTTGACCAAATAATAGCCTATGCTTGCCGTATTTTCAGAAGGGGGGAGTTGTGTTTCTGGAAGGTTTTGCACGGACAGACCACTGCCTTTGTTTGAGTCATAATCAACACTGTCGCTGAAGTGCAATTCCGCACAGGGAAAGCAGCGGACGTTGTTCGCATGGGTCAGTGCAACACCAACAACACCGAATGCAATCGTTGATAAAACATTGATGTCCGTATACTTGTTGTAAAAGACAGGCACTTTGCCTTCCCAGAACTGGTAGTAGCAGTAACGCATTTGTTCTGCGACGACGCTGTTGACCATGTCTGGTGTGAGCTGCTTGTACTTTTGTACCAGTTTCCCCCGTGTGCTGTCATAGACGCTGAGCACTTCCGTGTCGTCGCTGTTGCTTTTCCTCTCCGTGACCTTGTCCTTGGTGAACGTCACGTAATAGGTTGGGCAGTCTTGGCGTAATCCTAAATCGAACTTTGGTCCTGGAATGATGCCTGCAATGCCTGGCTGGTATTGGCTGTTCGCCTGCGCCCACGAGGTGAGCCTGCACTTGTCCCTGTCCTCAAACTTCTTGATAGTAGCGATAGAGTATGCAAGCATCCCTAAGAGTAGCACGGCTATGATGACTGCCATAATAACCGTTGCCAAAGGTTTAGTTTCCATGCATTCACGAAAATATGCCCACGAGTTTTATTGTCATAACGATGAGTGCTCCCAAGACGATGCAGATGAAGAGCAACTTTGCCCAAAAACCGATAGTCATAATGATTCAACCGACGTACACGTTTATATTGTTTGTTCTTAGCACATCATTTTTTGCAGAGGGACAATTCTACAAGCACATCTCCCGGAAACGGATGAAGTCTCACCGTGTACGGCTCCACACCATACCTTCGCACGCAAGGAGGTCCTTTGCTGAAGCTTATCCCTTTCGTGCCCAACGGATACGTGACGTTCAAGGAATAGTTCTTCCCCCACACGTCCAGCGTGGCGTTGGTGACATTTTCGATGACGAGTTGCACGAGCTCACAACTACCCAAAGCACCGCACGTCCTGTTATTCAAGGCGCAGTCGCGAAGCAGTTCATCGACATGCAAGGCATGACAGCTAGGGACGGATGTTCGAAGGAGCGCATCAACGTACGTCGTCGCTAGACGCTCGTCATTGTACGCTTCGGGTTTCACAATCTGGTTGACCTCGCCGAACCGTGCCGACAATCCGATGAAGATGAAAATGCCCAGGGCAATGAGGACGACGATGACAGCTAACCCCATGATTTCCATCTGTGCTTTCATTCCTTGAGCACCTCGATGTAGCCGAAGCCATACGTTCGCTCTTGCGGGTGGTAGATAGTTATAGGCATGAAGAATGGTATGCTGGTGTTCGTGGCATTCTGCTCGTAGATGGTGAAGTTGTGTGGGGAAGGATACGTCTCGTAGACGGTAATGCTGCTCTCCCTCAAGAGGGGATAGTACATGAGCCTGAATGCTGGAGACGTTGCGAATGCTGCGAAGGTTTGCACTTTCACCAGGTCAAAACAGCCTACAGTAACAACATCGACGTGGCTGCACTGCAGTTCTGGCAGTTCCCCTATCCTATTTGCAACATCGATGGCAGAAAGCTGGTTCTGCTGCTGATTTTTCCTGGCTATCTCGCTGGCATGGAATCGTTGGTAGATGCTGAAGCTGAAGAAGATGAGGAAGGTTATGATGATGATGACACCTATGCTTTCGAGCATTTGCAATTGTCCTTTCTTCAGTAGATGAGTGGGCATCGTCTTCCTCTCACGAGATCTTCATTGCTCGTCTGCAAATCTGTACTGCATAAATCAAGCATCTGGAACGCTGACGTTGTGAAATTGAGCGTTGTGTTCATGGACTCGAGCGTCCTTCGTCCTGCGGTCAACGGTCCTATGCAGGTAGGATCGGTCATGCCAGACAGGTTTATTACCCGGGCAAGGTGCAATTCAGTAATGGTCTTGTAGCGCACGAGCGCCTTCTTGACATTGCACGCGTATGCCTGCGCGTCCGCAGCCACTATCGACCCGAGGAGCATCTCGTTGCCTATGAAAGGCAGCGTCCCGTTTTCGAAAAAATTCCCCACAAACGATTTCTTGTAAAACGTCACCTCACCAGCATCCCCAGTAGATTCCACCTTGACTGCCCGTACGTCACCTTTCAGCTGCGAAGGAGTATACAGAGGATCTGCGAGATTGACTGCTGCATCGAGAAAAATGACCACACTGTATTGGTCGTTCTTGTTCGGCAAGTAATTGATGTCTGCAGCAGTGATGAGTTTCTTGCTCACATTTGCGGGCAGTAATTCATAGATTTCCTGCGAACGATCTGGCGGAGTGGTTTCGACGATGTAAAAGGACACTTCTGGGGCGGTCACGTAGAGAAAGGGCAAAACGCGGAACGGCTGGTCCCATGTGTCCGTCCATAATTGGAACGTGTCCGTATTGAGCGAGGGTGGCGTGAAGAGTATCTGCGTCGGTGTGTCAACAGAGAAGCTGCCTATCTGCAAATTGCTGATGATGCCTTGCGTCGTCAGCGATGGAGACGTATCCTCGCATGTGAACGTCAGTTGTGTCTTGACAAGATGCAATTCCTTGTACGTCTGATAGCCTTGCTCGGTGCTGATGAGGATGGTGTCGAGCCTGCGCAGCACGTCCTGGTTGATGGACTCGTCGCTCGTCGCCTTCTGCTTGCTAATCAATGACAGGAAAAAGAAGAGGATGACGCCTCCTGCTATGATGACGAAGATCCAGTTGAACTGGATCTCAAACACACCTCTTTGCATACTTCACCCAGGGAAAACCTTCGTTCCCTTGCCCGTGCCCTCAAAACGCACCTTGAACAGTCCCTGCACTGCCTCGATGCAGGTGAGGTTCTGCTCCACCTCGACGCGAGGAATGAATATTGCCCGCTCGTTCATCGTGCCTTCATTGTCCAGGATGAACACATTTCTTAGCACGTGCGCATTCATGCTGTCATTGACGTAAAAAAAATACGTTGCGGGCCTGCCGAGCTGCAAGGGAAAATCAACGCCCCCCGTGCCCTCTACCAGAGCAGCGTCAGCAAAGCAGAGCACACTGCCTGCACAGCCCGCCTGGAATGTTCTCACGTCAGACGCCTTGTACGCGCTGTTATCCTGGACTGCAGTCTCGAGCTCTGCTTTCAGGCTAACCTCGTTGACCTTGCACGCATCATTACGCAAGTTTCCGATGGCTTTGTAGCCGAGCAGGAGCAGCAAACCGACAACTACTATAACAAGGATGTAAATGAAAATCTGGCTTTGCACTTGCGCGTTCATACAGTCCCCTGGAATGCGTTGCTTTTAATGATTGCGGTCTGGAAGCTGCTTCGCCGAGTTTCGTGCATACTTCAACATGCTGTTGCTGGGGTGGTGATTAGTCTGTTCGGATTCATCCTCGCCGCTCCGGGTGCTGTGTACATCTCAGGCCACATCACGAAGAAACAGAAAGGCATCATCTCCGTCGTCGGGCCTGCAGTGAATCTGTTGCTCGTACTGTTTTTCTTGCCGTTGGTGCTGTTACGGGGAATCTGGCACGTCCTCAGTCTGTTCGGCGTGCTCATTAACTCATGACTTGCCTTGTTCAACATGCTGCCTGTCGCTATGCTCGACGGCAGGAAGGTGTGGTGATGGAATAAATTTGTGTTCTTCACCTTCTTCCCCCTGAGCATCGTCTTCGTGTTCTTCGCGTTCGTGATCTTCATGAAATAAATGTATATAATCGATGTGTTCTGTCTGATCATGGACGACATCCTCGACCACCTTGATAAAGAAGGGCATTTTTCGCAATAAGTTTATATATCTGAAACGGGTAGAAGCTGTGTGCGCGCTGATTTACGGAAACTGCTTGCTGACGATATCGCCGAACTCGTTAAGAAATCGTCAGCGACGAGTATTCATCGACGTATTGAAGAGTTCTATACTGAAATAGCCCGCCACAAGCCGATTAGTATGCAAGCTCTGCTTGTAGTCTATAGTATCTGCATGGCACTGCTACTCTTCATATTGCAAGCCTATATGTATCCGCTGTGGTTGAAACTCGCTTTTGGTTTCGGGCTCTCGACTATCATCATCCTGCGGTCAGGATTTTTCTATCACCCGTGGCTCTACTGGTACCGGTTGACTCACCTGAAATGTGTCTTCCATCACACCTGGAGACGCATCTATTTTGCCATCTTCTCTTACGTCGATGACGAGCAGCAGTTCCGTGCGAAAGCATGGCGTCGATTCCTTCCTCTGGTTGTCATCGGTGCTGTGTCTTTTCTAAGTAGCACGCTGTATTTTCTGATGACAGAAGGCTTCACACTCAATACTTTGTTCTCGTTCGTGCTCGGGGGATTGCTCGTATTCGTCGTCATCTCGCAGCACAAGTGCCAAGCTGTTTGTTTGGTACGATAAATATTAATGTGCCTACTCTCTCTCGTCTCTCATGAACTGCGTCATCTGCGGGAAGAAGGTTAAAGAGACGTTCCTCAAGAAGATCGTCGGCAGCTACGTGCGGAATGCCTCTGGTAAGAATAAGCGTCCGCCTACACGGGCGTACCATCTGGCAACAGGCCAGACACTTCTACGCCAAATGCTTTGCCCACAACCTGATGATGCGGTGCCAAAAATGAAACTTGCAAACAAGCCGGTCTAGATGTCGAGATCGCTCATGAATTTCTGCGCATCGTCCGAGCGTATTTTCTGCTGGTCCATAAGCTCGAAGAGCGCATCGCTGATCTCTTTCTTGGTTATTGCATTGGTTGAGAGGAGTTTTTTCAGCACGGTCTCGGTGAGCTGCTGCTGTCCTTGCCCTGCATGTTCGACAAGCGTGACGATGTCTTGTGTATCCAGCTGGCGTTTTGTCGCAAGATTCGCTATTGCCTTGTCTCCTATTTTGGACAATGCCGCGAAAGGATCCTTGACATCAGAACTCACTTTTTCCAGTTCTTTAAAGGCATCGCTTTTCTCTTCAGACTTCGTCTGCAAATCACGAACATCCACATACTCTTCCTGCACCGGCTTCTTCTCCGGGGCTGGCGCGAAGTGCGTTGGCAGCAGTGATGGTCTCTTCTTGAAATGAAAACGGCCTTTCGATTGCTGCAGCACGGGTCGTTGCGGTGGTTTCTGCTGCATGGCAGGAGGGGTGGCTGGCGGTGATGCGAATTTGGTGACATACACCAGATATCCTGCACCGCCGAGCATGAGCAGTCCTCCGATGATGAGCAGCACGATGGATGCCGTGTGGCTTGCCTCTTCGGGAGGCAGAACCTCCTGCTCGTCTATCTTCTTCGTGCAGAAACTCAGCTTGCACAATCCGGACATGCAGTCAGCATCTACCACGCAACGGTTGTTGAGCTCGCACTTTACGCATTGGCCGCCGCAATCAATGTCTGACTCATTGCCGTTCTGCACACCGTCGTTGCAGGAGGCGACGCTGCACTTGCCGCTGGCACAGTAGCCGCTTTCGCAGTCTACCGCTACTGTGCACGTCTTGTTGAGCGCACAAGGAGGACAATCACCGCTGCAGTCCACATCTGACTCTTGGCCATTCTTGATGGTGTCATTGCATGTTGGTTGCTGGCATATGCTGTTTGCGGCACAAAACAACGTGGCGAGGCAGTCTTGCGTGTCCGTGCAGTGCTTCCCTT
Organism: archaeon; assembly: GCA_043806035.1. Classification (GTDB taxonomy): domain Archaea; phylum Nanobdellota; class Nanobdellia; order Woesearchaeales; family UBA9642; genus JAZDHK01. The sequence goes on along the minus strand of JAZDHK010000033.1, from coordinate 44,229 downwards.
TCGTGCAGGGCAAGCAGCTGCCGCCGCAGTCCGTGTCGGATTCGTCGCCATCCTTCTCCGAATTATTGCAGTGCGTTGCGTTGATGTGCAGGGAGAAGAATTCGCTCTTTGTCGCATTGTTTCCTGCCTTGTCTTTCACTAATGCACAGAATTTTGCAGAATCATTGAGCAGCACGGGTTGGCTGATGTTTCTCAAGCGTGTGTATGTGCAGGCGGTGCTGCTGGACAGCTTGAGATCATACCAGAACGTGTCGACACAGCCACTATCGCTGTCATAACAATCAACCATTATGCGTATCTGATTTTGATCCGTGTCTGCATCGAAGGAAATCTGCGGAGAGGTATCGTCACACGAGAGGCTGTCTGGACTGAGCACACGCGTACTCTTGGGCGCGGCTTCAGGACCTGCATTGCCTGCACGGTCGATGGCGTATGCCCTCCACGTGTACGTGGCACCCTCCTGCAAGTCTCCGCTATACTCTCCACTGCTGCCGAATGTCCATTCCTTGACAACACCTCCTGGGCCACTGACGGTGTAATTGTATCCGAGAATGCCGTTCGTGTCGTTGGCAGAGAAGCTTGCCGTGATGCGTTCGGGATTGCAGCTGATGTTGTCCACGGCAATGACGGCTTGGCTGGGCTGCACGGTATCGACGATGAACGTCACGTTCTTGGTTTGCAGGCCTTGCTGGAATTCGCATGCGATGACGACGGAGTGGCTGCCGTCCTCATACCACGTGGGATCCGTATAGAGATTTCTTGTGCCTCCTCCATGCTCGAATGGCCTGCCGTCATACGTGCACGTGGTGGCTTCTGTCGTAGTGATGTTGAACACAATATTGGGATTGTGCACGTATGCCAATGGACTAATGATGGTTATCGTTGCCGCTGCCTGCAAGTCTACACTGAACGGCAAGGTGCGTGCGCTGCTGATTAGTCCTGCGCGATTCTCGCAGCGTACAAAGACCGTGTAATTGTTGCCATTCTCGATCTCCCCATTGAAGAAATGAGCGTTTGATACGTCAAATATTCCTTGGGAAAAATTTTCGAACGGAAGCATATCCGTATAGTTATCCGTGCTGAAACTGTACTTGCATCGCGCCGTATCATCAGTTAGTACGCGAAGATAGGCATTGTCAAGGTCCTCGTTAATAACGGGTTGCCCGTTGTTGGGATGCACGCTCATGTCCTGTATGTTCGGCAGTGTCGCATCATACCCTAATTCGATGCTGAATCTGTCACTCAGTCCTCCCTCTTGGATCATGCATTGGACGGTGATATTCTGTATTGCTGCATCGAGCAGGAAGCTCGCAATGAGGTGATTGAAGCCGTCGCTCTCCGTGAAGGGCAGCATGCTGCCGAAAGGCGTGTTCCTGTTCTTGCTGTAATAACAGGTGGCTTGCTTGTTCGTGCCCAGCGTGAGATTAAACGGGTTTATTGCCGTGTAGCCGAAGGGAGGGGCAACGTAGAATACGCGAAATGGTTCTGCGTTCATGAGGAAGGAAAGATTCCTGTCTGCGCGATTGCCCCCAGCATCACTGATGTTCACGAGCAGCGTATAATTCCCATCAGGAATGGATGCATTGCCCTGAAATACCCAGGACGTAATCTGCCTGAACTGCGCAGTGATGTTCGTTGTCGTCGATTGCCTGCGCAGCACGACATCGATAAGGCGCACGCCGGGAAGGTTATCCATCGTCGTTACAGTTATAGTTTGGTTGCTGACGTTCAAGTAATCGTTTCTCCAGGGATACATGGTGAGTGCGGTGATGTTCGGCTTGATGAGGTCGATGAAGAAATAAACTCTCTTGTTCGGGTCAGAATTGTTGAGTGCATCCGTGGCGTTGAATCGCAGGCTGTAATTGCCGTGTGCCAACGGCTGCTCTATGCTGAAATACCAATGGGTCGTGTCATTCACGGCATGGTCGTAGGAGAAGAACGTATCGGGCATGCGTCCAGAAACATTCCATAATGATGCGTTGGTAACAGATGTGTTCTTGTCGAAGAAGATGTGTATGGTGGGTTGGACGTTGTTCGTCACGAGATTACCTGGTAGCACATCGACAGCGAGAGCGAGCGGGATGACTAGCAGCACTAGCACGAACAGTGCATGTTTCATACCTCACCTCTTCAGCCTATGGTCACGTTTTGTATGCTGGGCGGGCTGGTGACCAGGTAGAGTGTGCCGCCCGTCGGATTGCTCGAACGTCCATTGAGGACTGCCGTAACATAATAATCGTTCCTTCCCTCTGTAAGTGCGTTGTTGACAACGTAGTTGAACGTCGTGTTGAGGTTGTCCGCGAAAGGCAAGATGCCGCTGCGTATTCCTCCCGTCTCATTATAGACGGCATACTGGAGCAGTTGTGCCATGGGCTGTATGCTTCCGGAGAAGCGTACGCTGGCATTGTTGACGTAGCCATCATGCGGGCTAGAGAGGGTTATGCTTGGTATGTCCGGGTCTATCGTGAGGAAGACGATCTTGCTGCTGCCTATGGTGCTATCGTTGCCGAACGTTTTGATGCGCAGGGTGTAATTGCCCAGGTATCTCGTCGGGTCTATAGTTAAGGTAATCGTGCCTAGGCCGTACGTTCGTGTGAAGGGAACTTGTCCTTGATCGGAGAGATTGATTTCTGTAAGACTGATGTTGAAGCGGAGGTCCACTGATTCCATGCTGAGCAGGATGCTGGACAAGTACTGCCCGCTGAAGCTCGTGTGGTGCTCGTCAGGCGAATTGCCGTTGAGACCTACGGCTATGCTGACTTCAGGACCGAGCAAGTCTAAGGTGACGTTGATTGCATGCTCTGCAACATTGCCTGCCCTGTCCGTAATGCGTGCGCGGATGGTGTTTTGTCCTCGCACTAAGCTTATGTCCTGCACGAATGCACCTTCGCTCGCGAAGGCAGGATATCTGGTGAGGCCGTTGCTGTTCTGCACACTCACGTTAATTGTTCCTGGTGTTTCTGCGCTGCCGTCGATGGTGATGATGCTGTCGTTGAAGACTTCTCCGTTACTTGGGTTGTCGATGTGGATGAAGGTTGTGGTGTCTGTTGTGGTGATTATTCGTTCTTGGAATGTCGTGAGCTGATGTTGGCGTTTGCACGTGACACTGAACAGGTACGTGTTGTTGTTTTCCAGCAAGGGTGTGGTTGCATTCGCCCCTCCCTGATACACGGTCATGCTCGTCAGTGGATGCGTGTCTACCCACCCGCTGCCCGTCCATCGTTGTCCGGTGTACTTGCACCATTCCATGTCCGCTGCACCTGCACGCAGTGTTGGTGTGAGGTTGTTGATGAATGAGTTGTTGCCCTTGCCGTCTATGGTGAGGCTGATCTCATAGAGTGCATTGGGATTGAAGGTGATGTAGTATTCTCTAAATGCATCGTTGATGGTGTTGCCGACGAAGTCCCTGCAGGAGATGTACCAGTGCTGGCTGACGTTTTCTATGAGAGCGAGCACTGCAGATCGTCGTTCCAGCGGCGTCTGGTTGTACATGGGCAGCATGAACTCATACTGTGTTGTTTCATTGGAGTATACGCAGCTTGCATAATCCGCCGCTTGCGTGGTGATGTTGAGCTGGGTGAGATTACTGTAATAGAGCGTGTAGTTTCTTGCCTGGTCTTGCACTTGCAAGGTGTAATTGGGGGTGGTTATTCCCCACGTGATGTTAGGAGGAATGTTGTCCACGAAGAAGCGCATGGCAGGTGTGGTGTTCGTGTTGCCGAAGACATCAACGCAGGAGGTGATAACCGTTTGCGTGTTCTGCTCTATAGGAGAGGTTATGCAGCTGTGCGTCGTGCTGAAGTCTCCATCGCAGGAAATGGTGTTGCTGATGCCTCCCGTGAATGCCATGGTGTACGTGAGGTTGCATCGTGCAGGCTCGTTCGTGCTGATGTCGAAGACAGGGCTATCCTCTCGTGCATAGATTTGGTTGGCATGCCCTGACCTGTCTGGGTGCAGGACGGGATAGTTGAAGGTAATGTGAGGGGGTGCGCTATCGTACAGCACTGTTGCCAGTAGCGTTGTGGGTGTGCAGCTGCTTTGATCGAATGCAAGGAAGGTGAAATTATTGGCCACTTCCCTATTGACGCCAGTTGTCAGGTTTGCTTGGACGAAGAATTCGTGCTGTGTCGTGTAAGTGGTGTTGTAAATGTAGCGTGAGCCGTTCCAGATGAGGAAGGTTGAGCCGTCGTCATCTACGACCGTTCCCGAGAGGTTCACTCGTGCAAGATTTGTCCTCCACACATCATTTGCTGGGTCATAATACACATTGGATGCGGGCAGGACTGCCGTAAGGTTGATGGTTGGCATACGTTCTTCTAAATACATGCTTCCCTGGAGTGGGGTGCAGAATTCCTCTATGCATGCGGTGATGATGTAGTCGTTCCAGCCGTGCACGAGATCTTGGCAGTTGCTCGTGTAGCTGAAGGTGGTCATGCGGTTGCTGGTGGTGATGTCATGGCTTGTCGTGAATGCAATGTATGTCCTGTTCGCGTATGGTTCGAGCGTACCATTGAAGAGCACGCTTGCTGTCGTCGTGTGGTCCTCTGCAGGATTTTCTACGGTGATTATGGTGGCGTTGGGGTGTATTCTGACAATGATGTGATGGGGCAGGCCTGCACTGCCATCATTCGCGCGGGGAATGATATCTAAGTCATAGCTGCCAATATCCACTCGTGGGGGTGAGAAGGAGAGGAATATTGCATCGGGCAGGTTTGTTCTCGTGAAGGGTATGTTGTGTGTTGCGTCTCTAAAACTGACGTTTGTTCTTTCAAGATCGAGGCGCGCATCAACTGTGTCGAGTGCGATGGTGATGTTGCGCAATTGCCGTACGGTCGTGTCCGTGATAGGTATAGGTTCCTGGCCGTTGATGCCGACACGCGCATCAGTTAATGGCCCTGACCAGTTAAAGCTCACCATGACGGTATCTGAGGCGGTGTTGTCCGCTCTGTCTCTGATGTGTGCCGTGATGGTGTTCTGGCTGAACCCATCGGGCTCGCCGAACAAGGTGATGGGCTGTGTGAATGATCCTGTTGTTTGCAGTTCGTACGTTCTTTGGTCATCGGGTGTTGTCAGGGTGATGGTGAGGTTGCCTGGTTCGCTCGTTCCTTGCAGGAGTAGTGCGGGATCGGTGAATTCTCCTGAGCGGGGCGTGTCGATGTGGATGAAGGTGTAATTGTCTGTCATGATGGTTATGGATTTTGTTTCTGGCTCGAGGCTCGTCTGGTCGCAGTACACGTCGAAGCGGTAGGTCTTGTTGTTCTCAAGAGCAATTGTTGCCGTGTGCGTGTAATTAACACGGCTCATGATATCTTCGCCAAGCTCCTGCCAGCCAGCATTGTCGATGAAGTAGGTGTATCTGCAGCGTAGTGCGTCGAAGGTTATGGCGCGCAATTGCGCGTTCAGGTTGTTGATGTAGGAGTTGTTCTCTTTGTTGTTGATGTACAGGCCGAGGAAGAGGCCGATGGTAGATGTGTAGTTCATCCTGTACGTGAAGTGATCATAGTAGAATGATGTCTCTCCTGCATTTATTCTTTGGTCCATGACGTTGCCTGCAGGATCGGCACAAGAGACGTGCAGTGTCTTGACTTCTCCTTCCGTGAAGTTGAGCTGGCTGCCTATTCTGAACTGCACGTAGTAGGGTGGTGTGTTATGCACGTCATATTCTTCTAACGTGTATTGCATGTTCTCAAAGGTAGTGGTGCTCAAATCATACTTACACGTTGCATTCCGGTCATCGACCTTGACGCGGATGTCCGTACCATTGCCTCTATAAATGATGAAGTCCTTGACGAAATCAGTGCTGTTCGTACTGTTGCGCAAGTAGCGACTATTAGGGTTGATGACATCCCATTCGAGGATGGATGGTGGGACGTCATCAACAATGAATGTTAAGATTTGTGGGGTTGTCCTGCCAACGTGTCCAAAGACGTCCGTGCAGTTTATGACAACGGGTGTGTTGTTCAGGAAAACGCCATAGAACGTGTGCGTTCGATTGTCTGCGCTTGCAAATTCTCCAGGAAGCACAGCACCACTTTCACTTGTATACGTGAGTTGACAGGTCGCCTGCTCGTCTGTGCTGACATTGATGACTGCGTTTCTGCTCGCCGCGTACAGCCTGCCGCTGTCCAGGAAGGGGGAACGCACACCGATTATGGGTGCCTTGTCATCCCTGATGACAGTTACCATAGTGAGGAGTTCGTTACAGCTCCTGTCGTTGACGTTGATGTCATAAGGATACAGCCTGTCCTGGCCTGCTTGCATGGCGAGCGTGAATTGGTGGAGGATGGTGTAGGATTCATTGAACTGTCCTTGTACATTAAGATTTGTGCCATTCACCCGGTACGTGCCGCCGTCATCATCAGAGAAAGTCAGGCTGAGGTTTACTGCTGATGCATTCGTCCTGAACGTTGTCGCATTCTCTTTGCTGACAACGCCAACGCTGCTCGTGACATCAACAGAGAGATTGGGCACGCCTGAAGGCTGAAGCTCAACAGTACGTTCCAGCCAGGAGGCAGTGCCGTTCAGCACTGCATACAGTGTATACTCGTTCAGTCCTTGCTCGAGCAGACTGCAGCTCGCCGTGTATGCGTACGTTGTCGCAGGGGCAGTGAATATAGTGACGTTCTGCCATCCTCGCGTCGGTCTGAGAACATGCAGTTCAAACCTGTCCGCATACGGTGTGAGGGTGCCATTGAACAACGCATTCGCTTCCGTGATAACCGCAGGGGGATTTTCTGACAGGATGTTCGCAGCGTTCCTTACTGCAATAATGAAACTGGCCGTGCTGCCCGATGCGTTGAACGCGTCCCTTGCCACGACATTAAGACGATAATCCCCAGGCAAAGTCGCAGCATTATCGAGCTGTATGCGTACCGTGTTTCCAGGAACAAGAGGCATGCTTCTCGTAAAATTCACCGGCTGATTCATAGTATTGAAGACGGTTATGGCTGTATTGGCGAGGTTGATGCGCGATGGTGTCTCAAGAGAGTCAAGTTGTATCTCTGCACTGGTGAGCTGCTCTACGTTACTGCCGTAAGGCGCGTCGTTCACGGCGAACAACGTCAACGCAGCAAGAGGGCCGGTCATGTTATAGACGAGGGTTATGGTGTGCTCTGCCGTGTTGGTTGCATGATCGATGATGCGTGCCTTGACTGGCGATGATCCGTTGCCAGGCAGGAGAATGGGCACGGCAGTTTGTACCATATCGTTTGTTGTCTGGTTGTATTGCTCTGTGTTGTTCACGAAGACGATGAGCCTGCTGTCGTTCTCGTGTTGTACGGTGATGTTTATTGATGGATCCCTGCTCACCACATTGTTTGCTGGATCAGTGATGTTGACATACGTGTTTGTGTCCGTGTGGATGATGAATGCTGCCCTATCCACTTCCAAGAATCGTTGGCAGGTGATGTTGAACAGGTAGGTGTTGTTGCTCAGCATATCCACTGCATGAGAGACAGTATATCCATTCCCGTTGAAGCCTACTGCAGGACCTACTGTCAGATCTTGCCATGCACTGTTGTTGAACATGTACTGCCGGTAGGAGCAACTCGTATCTGTCGTGCTTCTGTCAAGATAGAGCGTCGGATGCAATTGGTTGATGAACGTATCGTTGAGATTGGCATTCATGCGTACGCCGACGATGAGCCTGAATGCATCCTGATGGGCAAGATGATAAAGATACGGAGGTGTGATGGCGTTCTGGCTGGGATCCTCACAGGACACGTAATAGTCCTGTAAGGTGGTGGAGAGGTTGATGAAGGGAGAATAACGGGTATAGCCCGACCAGGGCGTGTTGTCGAAATCAACATCCATTTCCGCGTACGGCTCGCTGACCGTGCTGTACTTGCAGGACGTATAGCCTTCGTTCATGATGAGCTTGAGCCGGGTGCTGTTGTCCAACACGTAGAATGTCCGTTCATAGTTTGATTGGCTCGTCATGAGGAATCTGTCTGTAGAGGAAGAGATAGTGAAATCACTTATAGCTGGCGGGGTGTTGTCGAAGCGGAACGTTGGCCAAGGAGTGACGGTCCTGCTGTTGCCAAACACGTCCTTGCACGTGATGTTCACGTTGCTGTTCACATCTATGCTGAAGTACTGCTGGTCAGGCAGGAGTTCGTGATGGTGCCCTGAAACATTACCTAAATAGAGTATGTACGGCTCACCATACGCCCCGCTATGCGTGTACATGACCGTGCAACTGGCGGACTCGTCCGTATCGATGACGAATGCAGGAGTCACCGTGCTTGCAAAGAGTTGATTATTGTAGTAGAATGGCTCTGTTATGTTGATGAGTGGTGCCTGATTGTCATTAACGACGGTTACTGCAATTGCCCGCACATTGCACGTCTTATCTTGTGCGGTGATGTTGAGGTGACGGCTTGCTCCATTCGTCAAGCCGGTAAGCGTGAACGTGTGCGTTTCTGGAAGGGTTGAGAAGTTGCCGCTGGCCATGCGATGAGTGGCATTCTCGATGACATACCAGCCATTGTCATCGTCGCTGATGTTGATGCTGATGTTGACCTGCGTTTGATTGGTCCTAAAGGTGTTGTCGTCAACAAAGACGTTTTCTTGCGTGCTGAACAACGTAACATTCGGAGGGAGGCTTTGCTGCAGGGTCAAGCTTCCTGATGTGTTTGCCCATGTTTCGTTGAGTGCTGCAAAAACGGTCCACGTATTCAATCCAGGAATAATGTCCTGGCACAGCGCGCTTGCATACGTATATGTTGTACTTGTCAACTGGAATGCTGGATTCGACGATATGATCGTCCTGTTGTTTATGCGCAGGTACGCTTGTTCCGCATAGGGAGTGAATGTGCCTGAGAAATTCTGCTCCGTATCATAGACGATAATGCCATCTTGCGGGCTAGTGGCGACTATCTTGGGGACTGGCCTGATGAGGATGGTGAAGAAAGCAGTGCTTCCTGCAACGCCATACTGGTCATAAGCAACCACTGCCAATGTGTAATCGTTCACGAGAACGAATGGAGCGGCCGGTGTGAGCAGCATGCGATTCCCTATTGTGGTGTTAGTGAACACAACAGGTGCATGTGTTGCATTCTCGAAAACCAGCCGTGTCCTGGTAATATCGAAGAGAGGATTGCTGCTCTGGAAGTTCATGGTGAGGTTATATGTGTCGTTGACCATCCACAGCTCTTGGTTGCTGAACTGGTTATCATTGATAGCAAGACTTATGTTAACTGAGGGTCCGGACATGTTGTACACAACAAGGGTGCTGTCCTGTGCCGTGTTCTCTGCATGATCGAGTGTGCGTGCACTGATGTTGTTGCTGCCGTTATAGCGTAGCAGGACGTTCTGCAGGATGAGCGTTGGCGTGGTTGTGAATTCCGATCGTGGGTTGGTGTTATTAACGAGCACGGTGACGTTGCTGTCCGGCTCTGTCACCACCGTTATGGTTCGCAGAGGGTCGTTGAATACCTCGCCGTTCTCTGGATCAGTGATGGTAATGAAGGTGCTGTTGTCGGTCATGACGGTTATGCTTGCCGTCTCGCTGCCCGCACCCTGACAGCTGATGTCAAAACGGTAGATGAACCCGTTTTGTAAGTCGAGAATGTCATCGAAAATGCGATTGTTGTCCGTGTCTAATAAGTCATAGACGCCATTGTGTGTCGGGTCTCGCTGAAGTGGAAGCTCCGTGCCCACGTATTGCGTGTATGTGCAGGAGGTCAAGAACCTGCTGGCGAACACTTCCAGTTTTGGTGTCAAATGCCTGATGTATCCTGCGGTCTTGTTGTCCACTTTGACGTTCCAGATGAGCGGGGCAGTGGGACTGGAGAAAAGATCGACACGGTAGTTGGTGTAGGGCTGTTGCAGGGTGTTGTTTAGGAAGTCCGCGCAGGCAATGTAGTGTGTTTCGTTGCTTGTGAGGCTGAGCAGGTTTGTCGCCCTTCTCGATTCTGAGAATCCGTAGACGTAATTTGCATCGAGTGCCATCTGCTCGTAGGGAACGTCATCCTGGTCGTACTTGCAGTACGTGTACGGCTCGTCCTGTCCCGTGCTGTTCATCATGCTGAAGTTGATGATGGTGTCTGTTCTGTTGAACACGTAGAACTGCACGTGGTTCTCGTCCTGGAAGACATCGTAGTTGCTCGTTGGCGTAGTAAGGGTTATTGCGCGTATGCGCGGACCTTCATTGTCGAAGAAGAAATGGTACGGTGCATTGGCGGTGTTGCCGACGAGGTCTGCACAGGTGACGTTGAACGCATTATGCACGAGATCTATTTGGTAGGATGGCCGTTGCTGGTGCGTACTACCATATCCCTCTATGCTGTCCGTCCAAAGCAGGAGGCTGTCCTGAGGATAGTAGGTCAGATTGCACAGCGTCCCTTCATCAGTGAGCAGCGAGAACATAGGTTGTGGCTCATTCGAAAAAATATCATACGGACGAGCAGGATGGCCTGCAGGATATTGCACGGTGATGAGAGGGGGTGAGAGATCATAGACGATACGCAACGGGATGAGCAGGACGTTCCCTGCAAGGTCATATATGGACAAGTTGTACGTGTAATTGTTCTCTCTTCCCGTAATAGGTATGAGTTCTTGTGGCAAGTCATAGGAGAAGAATCCGTTGATGTCTGGTGTGATGTTCACGTTCAGCACGGGCGTCGAGTCTGTGCTGCGCAAGTTGACATACTGGTAATCCGTGCTGACAATCCTTCCGCGAATGGTGACGTTAACACGTATGGGTGTATTGCCTTGCAGTCTCTTGACACGCCATGTGAAATTATTGTCTGCAAAAGCATACCCGTCAGGTCTAGAGATGACTTCAAGCAATTCCAGTTCAGGGCTTTCATTATCATACTGTCCCTGCCGTTCGAGATAGGCGAGATTGCCTGCCCTGTCCCGCATGGACGCGTAAATGAGCGCATCGCTCTCGTTGAGTTCGAGTGTTATGATGAATGGCTGCGCAGGAGGGGTCTCCGTATAGTACGGTGCGGATATGTTTCCCGTTATTTCAAGATTGAAGAAGTTCGGTTCTGAATAGTTGCCTCTGAGCGTGCCGATGCATGCTGGCGTGCACGTGTTCATGTACACGTCAGAGAGGACAAACCAGGGCTGCTGCTCATCCTCAGTGAGCAGTGCAAATACCTGTCCTTCAGGACCCCAGGTGCCGCTGCCGTTCGTCTTTCTCGCCGTGATATTGAGCACGTTGTCCGTGTTGGCAAGAAGTGTTGAATTGTCTAATGCGTATTTTGTATGTCGTGCATCCATGCTTTCCAAATCATCGAGTATGCTGACGCCGTTCAGGAGAATATCGGTAATGCTTATGTTCTGGATGGGTTCTTCAAAGTCAAGATAGATTGTTGGTGTTGCGCTTCTCGTCCACACCCTGCCGTATCCGGTATTCCACGGATTCATGCCGTGGCTGATGTTAATGAGCGGCTGCCCGGGCAAGGTATCGTCCGTGACGTAATTGAACGTTGCTGTTTGTTCGTTGCCCGCCTTGTCTTTTGCAAACACCGTGATGGCGTATCTTCCTATGCCGTGCGTCTCGGGAAGAGTGGAGAGATTCCAGAACACCCACGACTCATTCTCCGTATACGCGTACCGTTGCCTACACAGCAACCCCGACGTGCAGTTCCTTGTCGTTACGTTCGATATGCCATCACGCGTCTTGTTGAGCGTGACGCTCGTGACGTCAAGATCTATTGCCCACCTGTCTGCGAGCGACATGTTGATCGCAAGAAGAGGCGTGCTTGATGCGGTGTTGTTGAAGAAATCATTTATTGAGATGACAGGAGATGTTGTGTCGAGGATGAAGTGCTTGCTCGTGAAATTGTCGCCGAGACCGTCTGAGTCGTTGGCGACGACGAAGAGTTTATACCTGCCGTCGGGCGCGTCTGAAATGTTAAAAGAGAGAGCATACCATCCTTTGGGATGCTCGAATGTGGAGAGGTTGAGGATGCTGTTCCGTCCGGGGATAGTTTCCAAGGTCCTGTTGAGACTGAGAAGGAATGCAGAACAGTCGAGCGCGCTGATCCTGTAGAATGCGTGCGTGCTATCCTCAATATCCACATAATAATCAGAAGGATTGCTTTCCACTGCCGTCAGTCCATCGCAGTTCTGCAAGGGGATGATGTTATCTGCCGCATCGAACGTGCTGCTCGTGTATGCCGTGATGGAGCTCGTTATTGGGGGAGCAGAGGTGGTGTTGCCCGTCCATGTCCAGTCCGTAAATGCTTCTGTGAAGAACTGGTCGACGCTCAAGGAAGTGTTGCTCGTCAAGAATCCTCGTATGCCCAGATTCCCTTCTGGATTGTTCGTTGTGGGCGCGTATCCGTAGATGGTTTCCACTCCTCTCGTGTATTTTTCAGAGACATTTGGGATGAAGATTGATGGTTGGCTCTTGCCGAGCGTGGCCGCAGTAACGTTAACATGCGCACTGCCCAGATTGCCGGTAAGATCGATTGCAGCGACAGTAATGTTTCCTGCCTTGTTGTTCTTGCCCCTGAACGTCCGTGAGTCAATGACTGCAGTGTAATACATTCCTGAGCCGTTCACGTCGAGTAGCCTTGGCTCTCCATCATCTACAAAGAGCAGGACTGCCTGCAGATCGTTGACGTTTTCTGATGCGGTGATGTCGAGCTGGTATTGCTTGTTGCGCAAGAGCATATAGGGATGGCTTGCAACGGAAAGGTTGCGTGTCGCATTGATGGAGAGTGTGAAGGCAGGAGGAATGGTGTCGTTGATGACGAACTGGTGATCAAGCACTGCCGCGTGGCCGAAGGGGTCTTCTGCTTCCAGCCGCAGCGTGTACGTGCCGATGGAAAGATTAATGCTGTTCCCTGAATTGTTGAGGTCGGTGAAGTTGAAACGTTCGGAATACGCGTTCTGTTCTGCGAATGAGTCTGTAAAGATGACGCCGCTGCCGTTCAGTATGCTGAGGTTGATGTTCTGTTCGCTCCCCGTATAGTTCGTGTCGTTGATGGTGAAGTTGACGATGAAGAACGTGCCGACCTCTGCGTTGCCCGTGCTCAGAACATTTGCATTCATGCCGTCACGCATGCTCGTGATTTGTATGCTTGGCGGTTGCGTATCAAGGGTGACGTTGAAGGATTTCGTTCTTTCATTCCCTGCAAAGTCTGCAACGGTGAACGAGAGCGCTTGCGGTCCTAAACTCAACGTTCTTGTCTGCGGAGTGATGGTTGTTGAATCGACGCCACTTGTGTATTCGTGCGTTGTCTTGACGAGCAAGTCAGAGAATTGGACTTGCGATGCAGTTCTCTTTAATGATCCAAGAGCGTACGTAGTGTCCGTGACATTCAGGTAAACGTTGTCTACGCTGAAGTTGAATGTGTCACCTTTGGCATCAAAAACAAAGGGTAGTTCTGTGTTCAAAGGAAGAACATGATCTATATGCTCTAGATGGCTACCGTCCTTGAAGAAGATGATGCGATTGGGCGTTCCATTGTTGAATATCTTAAGAGAATAATTGGATGCTGCATTTGCCCTGAAGGTCAGGATCATCTCGTTCGTGTTTGGAAGAACGCGCAGCTTGCCCGTGATGGTGAAGTTTGTCAGTGGGAGATTTATCGTGCCTAACTGCCCGAACGTTGCCTGGCTGAACAGGTAGTCTATTGCATCGGGCGTGATGACGACTGACGTTTGGTTGGTGATGATGTTCAGGCCCCGCGTCACGTAGAACGCATTCAAGGACAAGGTGAAATCCGGAGTGAGATTATCGAACGAGAGCAGCGTCATGCTTTGCGGTTCCCCATTGCCGCCCGCATCAGTAGAATAATATTTGAGGTATTGCACGTACGGGATGACGTCGTTCGTTAGCGGCAATTCGTCAGTCGTAACAGGCGTTGGTGAGCAGAAGTAGCCTAGGCAGTACGAGATGTTCTCGCAACCAAACTCTCCTGGTGCTGGAATGGCTGGGTCGAGGCAGTTCAGCCTGAATCCTCGGTAGGGCATCCAGTGGTCTATTTGATCATCGATGCCATCTCCATTATTATCGACTAGTGCCGTTATCGGTGCTTGCGTGTCGATGCTGAACCATACGTAGTTCGTGTCCTTGCCAAAAATCCGGTAATTGCCATACCCGTCAGTGAGGTTGCACTGTATGTAATACGTGTATGCTGCATTCGCGGGGAGAGTTATTGTTTTTGCATGCAGGTAATTGTCGGCAGCAACGTATGTGGCGGGATCGAAAGAAGAGCTCATACTGGCGTATGGCATGAAGCTCTCATTGTACCTGCACATGCCATCCTCATGCGTGTGCGCAGCAATGGTCACGCTGGTCGTGTTCAAAATTCTGCCTACCGGGTCTTCGTCGTAAATGCTGGCGTTCGCAGCAAGGCGCAAGGTCTGCACGCCACTATTCACGTTGGCGACGGTATCATAGCATTTCCACGTATAGAGATATGTTGCGTCGGGAAGATTCTCGAATGTCTGCAGCCATTCCTTCCCTTCCGACATGTTGATGACGAGGTCTGAATCGATGAGGAGGTGGTTGTCCTGCCTGGTAAGATTTGCCCAGCACAGCACCAATTCATTGTCAGGATTAGAGAAGTTAATGGCGAGCGTGGTCTTCCACTCATCTGCAACGGCATCGAAGATGTACGTTCTGAAATTGGTTACGTTCATGTTGACGTACTTGTCCACGAAAAGCGTGAAGTTCTTGACCACTTCGAGATTGTGCGCAGTATCTTCTGCATAGTAAAAGAACGTGTAATTGCCTGGTACATTGAACTTGTCGGCGGTGAGCTGATACGGGTGCGCGGTGATTGTTGTTTGCGGCGTGCACGTTGTCTCGTTAAAGCAAATATACGTCGTGGCCTGATGCCCTTCCTCGTCGATGGTTGACCAGTTCAGACTGAAGAAGTCATCGCTGATCCTGGACGGATAGCTGAAGTTCGTTATTGGTGGGTTGAAATCGAGCATGCAGGAAACGTCACCAATTTCGCAATCGTGACTGTCGTCATTGTTCGCGTCCTTGACGCAGGAAGTAACGTTTAGTACTGGATCATCAGGATTTGGTTCGGTGACAAGCGCACACAACCCTAAGCCGAGCGAGTCATTACTAAAGGTTAGCCTGGCGTGCGTTGTGTGATTCATGGAATAATTTTGTGAAGGGGCGCACTCTTCGAGATCATACCATTCGCAAGCGACGTCTCTCTTGTTCATGCACGTTCTGATGGGTGCGGCGTCATACATGGAGTATCTGTGCGCGTTGTAATAGCAACTGCCGTATGCAGCACACGTCTCTTGCGAGCAGCCGAAATACTGATTATTGCATTGGCTACAGTCCTGCAAGGACTCATCGACAGGACTGCAGACTCCCTTTCCGAGAGTTGAGAAGCCTTGCAATTGCTGCCACGCACAGCCTTTCTGCGCAGCTGCCTGCGCCACCCTGCAAGAGGTGTTATCGCTGATGCACGCTGCCTCTGAAGCATAGTCATAACAGGAATGCACGTTCTCACATGAGTCGTATGCATCCTTCACAGTGGGTGTTGGTGCAGCATAGCATATGGGAATTTGGGAACACGTCCGGTTGGTATCATTATCTTCATCAATAGAGAAAAAAACAAGTCCCCTATAGGATATACTGAGCGGGTAGTTGAACATGTTGAACAAGCCGCCACACGTGGTGCAGTTGGCTTTGTACGTGAATTTTGCAGGCGAGGTGCTGTTTCCATCAAGGCAGATAACCCTGTCCAACGTGGCGTTGCCATGCGATACTGCAGTAATATCTGTCGCATTGTTCGTGCTTGTGCAGTTAAAGAGTTGCGTTCTGTCCTCGCTGCAAAAACTAGAGATGCCATTGAGACAATGCTCGTCCATCGCACTGACATACGCAGGGGGAGATATGGTCTGCGGGCCGTTGATGGCATCATGGAATACGGCGACGGCATAACAGTAGCTCATCCCTCCCTCGATGTCCCTGTCCTGGAAGGAAAGAGTTGTTAGGTTCTGTATGTACGGCCGCAAGTTCGTGCATGACCCATTGGATTTGTAGAGCGTGAACTTGTACCCATTGCACGGGTTCGTCCAGAAGAGATCAACACGGCGTTGCCCTTGCACGACGCTCGCCATCAGCTGCGGCGTTCGTTTCTGGAACCAGAAGCACGACGTCTCCGTCAGCGTTACGTTCCATTCCTGATCCACAAGGGTGCTGAATTGATGTTGGTGAAGCGCATAATTAGGATGGAATGCCGTGAACAAAAAGTCTCCCTCATACGCGAGCACACTGTAGTCGCCATTGACGGAGAGATTCCAGAAGTGCTCCGTGCTGACATTGACTCCAGAAAGATTGTTTCCGTTAGTATCGTTAACCCTTCCGAAGACTCGTATGGTCTGCAATGGCTGGAGGGTGAAGTTAATTTCTTTCGTTTGGTCGAGCAGCGCACATGTCATGTTCGGCCTGTACCCTGTGCTTTTTGCTGTCAAGTTGTAGTACAGTGCAGGAATTAAGGGAAGGGTGATGTACCTTCCAGCAACTGTTGGGAAGATCCATTGTGTAAATCCCTGCTGGACAATTACTTGACCATCAAGCCAAGCGTTAGTTGCATCGAAGAGGAAACCGCTGAAGCTGAAATTCTCAGCGCACACTCCCGCAATGCACACGAACGATGGCATGCAAGGATTGCTCTGCCAACGATACGCCGACATGCTGGCATTCCAAGTACATATTTGTTCTGTATAGGCGTCCGCACACACCCGTGCACCGGCGGGACAATCCGACGAGAAGGTGCAAGCTTGAGCTGACGCATTACAAACTGATCCACCAGAACACGTCTGATTCAACGTCCAATTCAGGCACCATCCCGGACCGTATGCGGATGTTGTCACATTCATACATTCGTACAAGTTGCCGTCAGATCTGCAGCCAAACCCAATAGCTAAGCAAGAATCAGTGCACGGATTTCCTGGAGGCAAAGGTGGTGTCTCGCAGGTGTTTGTCGTCATATTGCAATACTGTCCTGATGCTGAGCAGCTGCCATACCCGTTGTTCCACTCACCACAACCAGAAGCGTTCATATTGCACGTGTTAGCTGCATAGGTGTCGTTGTCAATGCATGTCATGGAAAACTCATTTGGTGTGCATTCTTCAGGCGTACATACCAATGTCCTGTTAATACAAGCTCCGCTACTGCACACATATTCGGGATCACAATTCATAGGAAACCAAGTGTTTGAGCTGCAGTTCAAGTAGGAAGGGCCGCTCAGGCACTGAATTTCTCCATCCGTGCATCCTGACAATAGTTGGCAGCCCGTTACTGAACAATATTCGGAAGGATCACAGGTTATGTTATCCCAGACACCATAGCCACCACCGTCTTGGCAAGTGAGGTAGTGATTGTCCTGGCAGGCATGCTCTCCAACAAAA
The DNA here is from genome assembly GCA_043806035.1 of archaeon. Classification (GTDB taxonomy): domain Archaea; phylum Nanobdellota; class Nanobdellia; order Woesearchaeales; family UBA9642; genus JAZDHK01. Next base: position 26,879 of record JAZDHK010000033.1, on the reverse strand, counting down.
TAAATTAGCATGTTGCCCCCCTCAAATAACGTGCAGGTCACACCAGAGACTGGATTGCACAGTCCCGTGACTGCATTGCAACCTGCACTGCATCTTGTTGTATTGCATGTGCAGTTGAAGAATGTGTGGCCGCAAGCTGACCCATCGTACATGTATGGCTGGCCGGGGACGCACGTTCCTGGAGTGTATCCACAACTTGGAGATGTACATGCTCCCGCGACACAAGAACCGCTCTGGCACTCTTCTAACGATACTGAAGAGCAGTGAACCAGATGCGTACTATTGAAACAATAGTCGCTACTACATTGCGTGCAGTTAGACGTGTTGAATTGGCAATTGTCAAAACAGAACAGCTGGCCTGCAGTGTATTGCGGGCTGAAGGTCTGGCAAGGCATCGTTCCAAGAGCAGGGGGCTCGCATTGTTCGCCATTCACATAATCTATCGTGCCATCAACGGCACAACTTAAGGGAGAAGGATTGCAAAAGCCATAACATGAATCTGCATCCATGGCGTGGCCAAACGCAGAATCAGGAATGAAACTGCCCGCGCAATCTGCCGCACTCGGCACGTAATCGCCAGAACCTGCCCCTTCACAGCAGCACCCCCACTCCGCAAACGCGGATGGCAGGAGAACAAAGCCTAGCAATAGCGCAATAATGAGTAACCGACGTTCCACCACTCCACCCTCTTTTTAAGCAGAAACTGAGAAGAGACATTTAAATACTTTGTGCTTACCTTAGTATTGGTAACAGCTGCCGCCGTTGTGCCAATTTTGACAGCAATAATTCGTACTATTGCAACAAAGCCCTTCTCTGCCCGGAACAGAACTACACGCACCACCCAAAGCAGCTCCTTCCATAACCATATATCCGTGCGTATAGTCATACCCGCACGATCCAGAAACCCAATTGTAGTCACATCCAGGAGAAAAACAAGCATCCCTGACAATGCAATCTTCATGATACGGCGTTGCAGAACATTCATCATAACAACCTGCTGAAGCAGTACAGCACCACCACGGATCACACGACGGCCATTGTAGTAATTGTGTTCCCGTACACGGTCCTGAAGGATCTGTGGGGTTGCATGCAGAGTATTCTCCAAAATAATCATAATGGTCCGTATTCCAAATACAGTGAGCAACACCTCCCCACGTATCGATGCATCTTGTGCAATTATACGCAAAGGTACATCCTCCCACACCATCGCACGTCGCCCTGCAGGAATAGTTGCTCCATGCTCCCCCCGTATCAGCATACGTTCCTGGACTCGTTCCCACATAATGGCCTGAATTCATGATGATGCTGGTGTCCTTGGAGCACGCCCAGTTGGTGTTACACACACCATTCACAGCGGGTGGTGTAATAAAATTTGTTTTGAACGTCTGCCCCGGGCTGTAATTAAAGCAGGAATGACCATATGTTGCTTCATTAAATCCTGTATTCTGACATGCAGGACTGTGACAATGAGAATCCAAAGGATTGCACGGTCCGACACAGTAATCTCCAGACGCAGTAAGAACACTCTGGCAATCAACGCTTTTTATCCAACGATCAAGGACTGCACCACCGCACACGTTGCCTCTGTTATCGCTGCAGTTCTGCTGGTACGTCCTGTAGTAGATGTCGTTGCACTCACCAGGATCAGCAACGCGCGGCACTGTTATCGCTGTTGCGGGAATGATTGTGCCATCAAACGGATCAACACCTATAGCGAGTTGCGCGGGAGGAATTTCATTAAATACAGAACCACACAACGTAGAAGGATTACAAGACCAATACGATTTGCCGTAACAATTCACACTCGACCCAGCATAAGTTCCCACATCAGTACAACACGTGTGGTTTCTAAAAAAATCAGACCCTGAACCATACGGATAACTAGATTGTGACGGGTTTCTATGCGGCAGGCATTCCTTCACATCGACATCCCAGTACGCGGGGGCACTCAATATGCCCGTCGTGTCATTGATCTGCAAAGACATCGTGTGCGTTCCTATTTGATTGAACGGCAAGGGACGTATGGACGAAATGTCATACAAACCGTCAGGAACGAGCTGATATTCAAAAACACCGATAACACCCCAGGGCCAGGTCGTGTCGTTCCAGATGAAATTCACCCGAGATGTGTTGTGCAGCAGACTCCCTCTGCTTCCCGAGCCATTGAGAATGTAGACGTCTTCCAATGACCCCCACAACTCCTTACCTCCAGTGAGGTCGGAATAGTTGTTCATGCCATTCAGTGTCGCCAAAGGCAAGTCATAGACGAGAATGGAGACATTCTGCCAATCCTGCAAACCCCTCTCCTTTGTCACCGTGATTGTCACAAAATGCAATCCCGTGTCAGAACTGTTTGTCACGTATGACGCATTCCTTCCTGTAGTCACATACCAGAATGAATACGACAAATTGTATGGAGCAAAAGGAACAGTTACAACATACAAGGACGGGTCGTTAATGCAGTTTGTCATATCTGCCATGCAGCCGGTGAAGTTAAAGTACGCATCTTCTGTCTCTTTCCATCCTGAATAGTTGTACGTCAATACACCTTCATCAGGATCATATCCTCGTGGATCAATGATGAGTGTCTGGTTCTCTGCAATAGCAATATCAAACCCGCCTGCCGCAATATTGTGCAAATAATCAAGAACGGGAGGTCTGTCCTGCACGGCAAATTGGAACAGGAATGGTTTTCCTTTCACCAAAGATGCTGTGTCTATTATTTGGATAATGTCATCGTAGTAATACACACCACACAAAGGATCCGTACACACGTTCATCGCGCGATAGACGACATAATCTGCAGGCCAACCAGAATACGATCCTGGAATGTCGGACAGGTTAAAGAGCACGCTCCGTGCATCTCTACCGATGATGGTGGTTATTTTTTGGAACATCTCCTTGAGACGGACAGGATATTGTCTGCTGAATTTCGCAAAAGAGACAATCGGTTCTCTACCATGAATGTAGACGACAAAAGGATACGTCACATCGATGGCAAATCCATCCACACCATACGTGATGGTGATGTTTGGATTGTCAACGACCGTTATGTTGTGCTGGCTGATATTCGCATACTCGGAGAAATTCACACAGCCCTTGAGTTGTTTCTGCATGTAACCTGCTAATTCTTCCTGTACATTCGGCGTGCCGTTCAGTATGTTCCAGCACGTCCTCGTACTGTCTGCAGACACTTGATATCGATTAGGGCCCGTTGGGCTGCACAATTTTTGCAGCACGTTCTGCCCTAAAGGACCTCCTGCAAGATTGACATCAGAACAAAATCCCAACGCAATCCAGTCTTGATAGCCAGAATACATTGTCGGCAGAGGACTGATGGCATACCGATGAGGATATGGATAGTCAGGAGGTCCAATATAGACACAGCCCGAATCCAGCTGCTCTTTCAAACCATACGCAACATGTGCCGCATCATATTCATATCCGAGCGTCCCCGACGCATTGTATCTGAGCCACTGCGTGCCTTGCCCTGTAGGATCAAATGTGGTGTTGCCATCCTGAAAATCATAGAGGACGCCGCCTTGCAGACCGAGCCAGTACACGCCCTCGTTCGTGACGGCGTCGAGACAGGAATAGATGCGATACCGTATGGGGCTCGTTTCGATAAGATCTGCGTATGCTTGCTTTTGCTGCGTGTTCGCTGACAGGCTCACGACCGTAGCCCTGGCGAAGAAGAGGAAGGTGAAGGCTACAAAGAGCACTATGCCCAAAATGACGAATATCGTGAGTTGCCCCTTCATCTATTGCTTTTTAGAAGGTGATGGTTTAATTACTTTTTCCTTTCTGTCTTTGAGCGTTATGCCTATTTTTTGAAAGGCGGACTTTACGTCGTCGTGGCTCGCATTCTTTTTTATGTCGAGCGTCTGCGTAGTGGGCTCGAGGTGCGCAAGATTGCACTTTCTTCGTCTTGTCAATCCATCGACCAGTGCAAAGTTGCCGTCAACGTCTAGAACGACACATTTTTTGCCGGCATCCCTGCCTGCAATCTTCACACAAATCCTACCTATGTCCATGGTTCTCTCCCTCCTCTGCCGATAGTCGCCTTAATCGGCGAGAGATTTCATTCGTTTTCTCATGCAGACGCTGCACAGCACGCCGCCGTATGGACGTTCTGGTCTGCGCTTGCTTCGCGCAATGGCGCGCATGCCCGTCTTGTTCGCACGAGGAACGGCTAAGAGCTGAATTCCGCACGCCCCGCACTTCGCCTGGGATGGTTTTCTTTGACGGAAAGTGAGTTTCGTTCCTGTCGGTGTTCTGACGTAGACGCGTCGCTTGGATCGTGATCGTAATGCTGGCCGCACCATTCTTGTCGAGAATAATCGGCCATTTATAAAGCTTACGCCACGTTGAGCAGCTTCCTGATGAAGACGCTCAGAATGAAAACGAAGATGACGTACGTCCAGAACCAGTTCGCCTTCCCTATGAGAGGGATACTTGCAATGAACGTACCACTCCAGGGCTTCAGTTGCATGTTACCGACAGTTATTGATTTTATTTTCTCCCCGCTGATCAATTGCTTCGGCTCGTAATAATTGGGCTTGTCTGTGATGAGTATTTGCTGCGTGTGGTCTTTTCCCTGATACGCGAATTTGAGGGTGTACTCCCCTTCTGGTGCTTGGAGTTGCCAGCTTGCCGCATTATTGCCTATTGTTTGTGTCGCATTCTGCAACTGCAGTTCGGGAATGGTCGAGAGCGTTATCGTCCCTGTCGCCCCGTCATTGAAGAGGACGGTGACGTCGAACGGTGTGTTCGGCGTTAATGGCAGGTAGGAATAGTGTGCGTTGAACCAGCCGAAGATAAGCAGGAAAGGAATGAGCGGGTAGAGCATGGACTTCCAGTTGAAGCTGTGGCGCATGAGCTGCATGGTGATATCCATGCCTTTCTTTTGCAGCTGCATCGCCTTCTTCGGGTCCTTCTTGCTCACTTCACGAATTTCCTTGTTGAACTTCTTCTGCTTATCACGCAACGCCTTGATCTCTGTCTGGTTCGTCGTGTACTTGTACAGTAGTGTCGTCAAGAATGTGATAACTATGGAAACGAGCAGTATGGACAGCCAAGGCGGCCAGCTCAGCAAAAAGCCAAACGCTGGATCGAGGAAGGAGAATGATGCCATTATCCGCCACCCATGAACTTACGCATCATGGGATTGATGTCCATCATGTGCTGCCTGGCGATGTTCTCGTACAATTGGTAGATGATGAGCACAGATAGGAGAATGCCCGTTCCTCTACTCAATGCTCCGCTAACGTCAGCAACGGCTGCCAAGAAGCCAACGCCGATTGCTCCCATAACCGTTAAGGGTCCTATGTATCGTTGAAGAATCTTCTCGAGCACACGCTCGTCACGCCTGAATCCTGGAATTTGCAGTCCTGAAGAGAGCATGTTCTTTGCCTGCGTCCTCGCATCAAGTCCTGCACTTTGCACCCAGAAGACGGAGAAGAGCACAGATCCACCCATCATGATGAGGAAGTATAATGCTGCCTGCCCCGCCATGACCCACGTCGCACCGCCGGTAACCAATGCCTCTACCAGGTTAGGTCCTTGGACGATAAGTACGAGTCCAGAGATAGGTGTTGCACCTGAGAATTGCCCAAACCAGGGATGTCCTGCATTCTGCAAGAGTCTACCGAAGAGTTGGATGTTGGCAAGCAACGCTGCAATGAGAATGACGGGGATGTTGCTCGTGTACAGGAAGTTGAGTGGCCAACGGATACCGTGTCCTCGCACCCTGCCGAAACTAAGCGGTATTTCTATTTTCATGGCCTGCAAGTATACGCTGAGGGCGAAAACGAGTATTGTGGCGAGGAGCGCACTAATCATGATCGCTGCAGTTATGGGGTCACCGATGCTCAGGCTCTGAAACAATGCGGGGATTGCTCCCACCATCACGTCAGGATTATTCGGGCTCGGCAATGGAGAAAATGCGCGGATGAAGATGCTCTTGCTCACGCCTGCAGCGATGAACAAGCTGATGCCTGAGTGCAGGCCCCATTTGCTGCACAATTCATCGAGGAACATGATGATGACGCCACCCAGAATGAGTTGGAAGATCAGCAAGAGTTCTAGGCTAAAGAATGCCGGTGTCCCCCGCAATAGTTCAGGAGGCGCCAACCCTCCCATCATGACATAAATCGCTGACTCGAGAACAATGAATCCTATGCTGAACAGTTTCTGTATGCCTTGAAATTTTGCCTTTCCTTCATGCGTGGTGAGGTCGAACTTCCATATCCCCGATCCGTTCAGGAGTTGCAGTACGATAGATCCCGTAACCAAAGGTCCTATACCTAGGCTGATAATGCTGCCGAACTCTGCACCGAGAATGATGCTCAGGCTCTCGAACTGTGCAAGCGCATTACTTCCCAATCCGAAGAGGGGAATGAGCCCGAGGATAAAGAATGCGATGAGCACAATAAGCGTCCATTTGAGCTTTTCGCTGAACGATAATCGTTTTTGTGTTGGCGGTGCTACTTCGGGAAGATTGTCAATGAAACTCATGCCTGCTCCTCATCAAGCGTTACCGTGCCACCCGTTTGCTGAATTTTCTCTTTTGCTTGCGCTGATGCTTTGCTGATGGTGAGTGAAAAAGCACGTATTGGCTTGCCGTTGCTCAGTAACTTCGTGTAGCCCAATGCTTTCAAATCTATGCGCACCGCATTGCCGTTCTTGCTTGCCTTGCCTTCCATCAACCAACCATTGCATTTTCGGTTAATGTCAGTGATAGTGATGATGGTATCGTCTGTTCTGCACTTGCTGACAAAACCGTGCCTGCCGAAGTACTCGGTGTCTTTCCAGATGGATGGCCTCTTGGTGTCTGCACGCTTTCCCGAGCCCGCATTGCCTCTGCCGCCCCTGCTACCCGCACCACGGTGTTTCTTCATGCTGCCATAGCCGTGCGTTTTCTGGCCTCTGAACTTGATGTTCTTCTTTCGTTTGAACTTCATGATCACACCATTTTTTTGAGCAAGTCACCCATATTCTTCCTTTGACCTAATGCGCCACCTTTGCTCGTGGGCACTTTGATTCCCTTTCGTTCAAAGCCACCTCGTGGCGGGTTGAGGGTAAAAAATGGAAGGAGTTTGCCTTGCTTGTCTTTCTTGCCTCGCTTCTGCACGAGCAATGTCTCCGTCTCCGCATCGATTGCACCGTATGTAATGAAGTCCTTACACTTTTCCAGTTGCCCTCTGTTGCAGGGGTTGTCCTCGAGAACAATGCAATGGAATTTCCTTCCCAAATGAATTGTGTCAAGTGCTGTTGCTGTCGTTGTTTTTACTCCCGTGATGCCCCGAATGCGTATTGCGGCAAGTTTCATGCTTGTTCCCTCTTGCCGAGCATCATGCTCACGTTCTGAGCATCGACACTCCTGACTTTGGTGGTGACGAGCTTTCGGAGGGCTCGCTCGCATGCATAAATGAGGTTAATCTTGTTCTTCGTCTGCCCTTCTGTCTTGCTCCACACGTTCTGTATGCCTGCGAGCGCAAGGATTTTTGCGCATTCTTTCTCAACACACAATCCCTTGCCTTTGGGAGCAGGAAGTAGGGTTATTTTGCAGCTGCCACACTTACCTGTCACTTTGAAGGGGATGGTGTGTGGTTCTGTCGTCTTGTCTTCCCACGATCCTGAACCGCGTGCGATCTTGAAGAGGTTCGTCTTTGCTTTGCGCAAGCTCTTCTCTCGTGCAGGAACGGTCTCCTTCGCCTTGCCATAGCCTATGCCTACGTAGCCATCCCTGTTGCCGACGACGGTGAGCGTTGCAAAGTGCGGCTTGTTCCCTTCCTTTGTTTTTTTCTGCGTTTGCTTGAAGACGCGTCGAGAGCCTCCCCCGAACTTTCCTTTGCTCTGGCCAATGTGCAGCAAATCACTTTCGATGTTGGGCAGGAGCATGTCGACTATTTGAAACTCCATAATCCTGCGTCCGTTATCGAGGATTTCATCCACATTCACGATTTCTCGCTCCTTGACCTTCTTGCCAATACTTGTCTTTGGCTGCCACTTGTCAAGACCTTCGGGCAGTGTTGGTGCTGGCGCCTCTGCCTCATCGACGGGCTGGACGACTACTGCTTCTTCTTCTGTTTCTTTTTCGCTCATGATTTCACGATGTTTTCCTTTGTTTTTTGAACGAGTGCAGGAAGATCGAGTGCTGCCTGTTTTGTTTTTGCAAAGTGGTGCTGTTGCGCCTTGCCTGCATACACTTGAATGTGCTTGCCCACCAACCTCTCTTGTGTGGGGAATGCTTCCTCGCTGCACGGGATAACCATGCCTGCATCAATCGCCCCTTTGACAACAGCATAGAGCACGTTGCCTTTCTTGGCAACTTGCATGCCGAGATCGACGATGGCGTCTTTCGTGTCCGCTTTGACAGCATTCTTGCCGAGCAGGAATCCTGCAAGATATGCTGCTGGGATGTTGTTTGTGCCTGCCGTCCATCCATACTTGGGCAGTTGTTTCGTCGTCGCACTTGCTTTGACGATGTCACCACTTTGCGCGTAGTGGACTACTTGTACTAGGATGTGTTTGTTGGACTTGCGAATGACGAGTCGTGGCCGTTTGCTCTGCAAGAGCTTGAGCCTGAGCTTGTAGTTCGTCCTGCCTTCTTGTTTTCGTCGATACATCATGGTCTCACTGTACCTTGAGTAGGTGGTCGCTCTTCGTGTCCTTTTTCTTTATCTTCGTCGGTTCTTTCTTGAGGAACAGTCCTTTCTCTTCCATGAAGAGCTTGACGTGCCGCTTGTTCCTGAAAAAGCCGCCTTTGATCTTCGTATACACTTCTCGCGTGGCTGCTTTGCTGATGAAACCTTTCTCTTTGAGGTTTGCCAGGAATGCCCGTTGCAAACGTACGCGGTGTATCCAGTCCGTTTTGGCATTGAGGCGTGCGGTTGCTTTTCCTTTCTGCGAACCCTGACCTTTCCTTCTGCCTTTCCTGTACTGAACCAGTCGCTTATTTGCCCGCGCCCGGGAAACACCTTGTGCATTGGTCCTGATGATTGCGCCATCGGCAACAAGCCCTCTAATGTCTTCTCTGGTTATGGCCTCTTTGATTTCGTCGAGTCGTTCCGTATGAAAGACTACCCGTTTGGGAGAGCAGCCAAGGATGCCTGCTGCGAGCCTTTTTTGTACGGTCAGTTTCATGTGTTCACCTTAATCTGTATGGATGAGCGCCTTATCCATTTCCTTCTTTGCTTGTTGTTTCTTTTCCTCTTCAGAAACAGCTGTGTGTTCTTTCTTGAAGACGGGCTTGTCTTCTTTCTTTTCCGTTTTTTCTTCTGTTTTCTTTTCCTGTTTCTTCTTGAGTGCTGCGCTGATTTTTTCTTGCTCCTGCTCAATCGTCGTCACATGCATGTTTATTCTTTTCTTGTGCAGCTCATCGAGGAGCAGTTTGCGTTTTTGCATGCCAACCGTGCGTGCAATGATGACCACGCACTCTTTGGGAAGACGCAACATATCCTCTACGTTTGCAATCGTCCGTATCGTCTTGCCGTGCAGGTCCGTGTGCCTGAGCTGGCGTGGTGTCCCATAACCCGTGGTGACGTTTCGCTTGTATCCTTTGATCTTGTGCCGCATTTTTGAATGGCAGCCTTTTGGCTTTCTCCAGCCCGGTGCGAGGCGCTTCTTGTGATTGTCCTGCCTCGTAAAGACGGGCTTTCTTTTCTTCATAGCTTGCTTGATGCTGAGTGTATCCATGGTTCTCACAAGGGGTTGCCGTCCTTTTCGATGATGTAAATGCCGTCCTGGTAGATGCGCCTATCAAAACCGACACGCTTGGTGAGCTGTTCTATGGTCGCTGCTGCCTGTGCGGTCTTTTCCAAATCGCAGCCCTCGACAATGACATCTTTCGCGTCAATCTTCACCTGCACCCCTTGTGGCAGTGTGGCCACACGAGGGACTTTCTCACCGAGGAAGTTCTTGACCTCAAACACTTGCCCCTTCATAGCAACATTCATAGGAAAGTGCCCTGAGCAGATGCGCAACACATACCTGTGCCCTTCTGTAACGCCCTTGCACAGGTTCTTGAGATGTGCAACGAACGTGTACAGTAGTTTTTTGTCTCGCTTGGTTGACTCTTTCGTCTCAAGCACCACACTCTTATCCTGTACGCTGATAATCAACCCTGGAACACTGATGAGCCGTGTTGCCTCTCCCTTTGGTCCCTTGACGGAGAGCAACCCATCTACGAATGTTGCCTGCACGCCACCGGGGAGTTCTACGCTTTCTTTCATGATTGTGCCTTTCAATAGCAGTAGCAGATGAGCTTACCGCCTAATTTTTGTTCCTTCGCCTGCATGTGTGTCATCATGCCTTTGGGTGTTGAAACGATGATGATGCCGAAATTCTTTGCGGGAAGGAAACTTTTTTCGAATTTCTCATACTGAGACAGTTTGACAGGAAATCGCGGCTTGATGACGCCGATGTCGTTGATTGCACCTAGTAAATTAATTTTGAGCAGTCCTGACTTTCCGTTCTCTATTTCTTCGTGTGCGCCCAGGTAGGTGTTGTCTTGGAGCAAGGTGAGCACTTGTCTTATGGTTTTTGAATTGAATTTTGTCGTGAGTTCCTTCTTGCCCGTCTTCTCATAGTTTTTGATGTGGCTGAGGACGTTTGCGAGTGGATCGTTGAGTACCATGTGTTCACCTATACTTCTTGAAGCCGATGTGCAATGCTATTTCCCGGAAACATTGCCTGCACACGTTGATGCCGTACTTGGCAATGTGACCTCCTCTCCTTCCGCAGCGAATGCACAACTTCACGTTTTTTCCTGACGCCCGCTGTTTCGGGTTATTGTACTTTTGATATTTGGACATCTTTGCCGGCTTGTCTCCTATCTGGATAAGCATTTTTCGTGGATTGCTTGCAGTCATTCTTGATCACCAAAGGTTACCTTGAACTGGTCTTGCATGAATTGCATGGCCTCCTTCCGCGAAATGCGGTGGTGTGCAGGTATTTTTTTCTTGAACAATTTCCTCTTCTTGATTCTGAATCCTGGACGTTCGAGCGTGATGCACGTCTGTAATCCCATGATGCCTATCTCTGGCAAGTACTTGATGTTGTGAATGTCGATGTATTCTTCTATGCCGAAGCTGATGTTGCCGTGGTCGTCGAAGTTGTTCTCCCGCAACACGTTGTCCTTTGCGCTCAACAGTTGTGGTATGAGTTGCACGGCCTGTTTGCCACGCAATGTCACCTTGCAGCCGATAGGCAGGCCCGGTCGCAAGCCCCACGCTGCAAGTCGTTTCTGCGTAATGGTCTTGACTGGATTTATGCCGGTGATGTGTTTGAGCAGGACGAGTCCTTTTTCGAGCACCTTCTGGTCTTTTCCCGCACCGACGTTGAGTGTTACCTTCTCTACTCTGATCGTTCGCATGACGTTATTCATGAGCTTCCTCGGTTATGTGTTTGAGGGTTTGTTTCTCACCAAGTGCCAGTACGTAGTCTTTGTTCGTCTTCACTTGTATGTCTCCTTGCACAAAATGAACGAGTTTGCCTTCAAGTTTTGTGATGTGAATGATCCTGCCCGCAGATTTCCCGCGATAGATGAGCGCAGCCATTCCTTCCTTGAGTGGTAGGTGTTGGCTTACCTTGTTGTCAACAAGCACGAGGGAATCACCGACAGCATATTTTTCTTTGGTGAGGAAGGTCATGCCGCTCATGAGGGTCACTTGCTGCATGCCCTTGACTATATGTTTGGCGATGATTTTCTCAATGCGCGTATTTGCCTCCGCTGCAGGGATGGGTATGCCCGTATATCGTCCGAACCTGGTGATGATGATACGATAGTGATCCGCGTGCAGGCTCAGTACATCCATGATGCCTATTAGCGTTCGCGGTTCCCTGACCACCTTGCCATTAATGAGTATTGCCTTGTTGGTAATCAAGTACTTCAGTTCCTTGAGCGTGTCGACCTTGTGCAGATGGTCCCTGACAAGCAGCAGGAGAGGTATGCCTCTGTCTTGCGCGTGCCTTCCTGGACGAGGTCTACTCACGAAGATTTGCTCTTTCCTGAGCAAGTGCCATGTTTTTGGCGCATTGATGCGTTTGAGATGCTGACCCATGATTACACCTTGAAGCGTTGTGCCCTCTTCTTATCATCGAGATACAATTCAGTGATGACGACGGATGCGGGACGGAGGGGAACGAGTGCTTTCGAACCATCTTTCTTCTGCACATCCACCTTGGTGAGGTAGAGCAGTCCCCGTTTGGTGTTGATGCGTTCTATCTTTCCTTCCTTGCCCGCATACGTCCCCTTGATGATCTTCACCTTGTCCTCTCGTCTGACGCGTACTGCGTTCTTCTTGTATTTCTTCTTCAAGTCCTTGCTCAGCGGCGCGTGCAGGAAACTGCCGCGAATATGCAACGGTGCATTGTTCCTGTAGTTCCTCTGTTTCCGAGGACGATTGCTTGCTTTCCAACTTGTTGCGAATGCCATGATACTCACACAATGATGCTTGCCACTTTTGCTATTGCGGGCCAACGCTCACATACTTCCTTTGCTATTGGCCCTTTGAAAATCGTGCCTTTCGGATTCCCTTTCTCGTCCTTGAGCACGACGACACTATTGTCTTCAAACTTCACGCGCAATCCCGATGGTCTCCTGAACTCTTTCTTCTGTCTGACGATGATGGCGAAGACCACCTGTTTTCGCATGTCTGGCTTGCCCTTTTTTACGGCAACCGTCACCATGTCACCGATGCCTGCTGCGGGAAATCTCCCTTTCACGGTTTTGTGCCCGAGCACCGATGTTATTTTGACGACCTTTGCGCCTGAGTTGTCACACGTCTCAACGTACGCCCCGACGGGGAGCGATTTGGGGATGCGTGACTTGATGGATTGCATGTGTTCACTCTCCTAGTACTTGGATGATAATGAAGTGCTTTGTCTTCGACAGCGGTCTCGTCTCCGCGAGTTTGACGAGATCTCCTGTCTTCGCCGCTATGCTTGGCGGGTTGTGTGCTTTGAGTCTCGTGCGTATTTGCTCGTATCGTTCGTATTTCTTGTTCAGCCTTCGTGAGGAAAATTCGACGGTGCAGGTCTTTGCCATGCGGTCGCTGATGACTCTGCCAACGAATGTTCTCCCTCGAAGCCTTGCCGTGCCGGTGAACGGACAATTCCTGTCCTGCACGAGTTTTTCCGGGGCAGGAACGTTTATGCCTGTGTTTTTTGCCTTCATGGTTTCACGCATTGTGTGCCTCTTCTATGGTGAGTGTGTTTTTGATGAGTGTTTTCCTTCCTTTGCTGGTGTCTATGATGAGTGTGTGCTTGGTCTCGTCGACCACCACGCCCTGCATTCCTGAAATGAGGGAGTTTGCGCTCTTGATCTTGATGTGTTTGCCGATCATCATCGTTCTTCTTTTATGCTTATGGTCTCGGGCGGGAATCCCAGTTCGATCAGGTATTGCTTGACCTTTGCCAAGTGATCGCCTTGGAGTTCGATGACGCCGTCCTTTGCCGTTCCACCGCAAGCGAACTTGCTCTTGAGGCTCTTTACCAGGTCTTTCAGGTTGATGTCTTGGATGCCCGACACATTCGTGTATTTTTTGCCAAATTTTTTCTTGACGATGGACACGGTGATGCGTTGTCCTTCTTTGGCTATGGTTTCCCACGAGCCGAGTGCTTTGGGAAGTCCAGTAATGGGGTCAACCTCGACCATTGGCACCTCCTTTTCGTTGTTGCATGAGTGTGTTGATGTGTGCTACCATTTTTTTCAACTGCCGTATCTGGCTGGGGTTCTTCGGATTCGTGCCTGTGGCGACTTGTGCATTCAATTTCATGAGTTCGAAGCGTGCATCGTTCACCTTCTTGGCTAATTCCTCATTCGGCAATGCCTTGAGTTCTTTGAACTTCATGCGTGTTCCTCACTTTTTTTCTTGCGCCTCGGCTTTGTCTCTGTTTTCTTCCGCCGTGGTTTCATTTCCATGACCTTTTCAACAGCGTCCTTAACCTTTTCGAGTTCTGGCTCTTCTTTGACCGGTCCTGCTTGCTGTTCCATGACATCGAGCACGACAATCTTGTCAGGTAATATGGTTGTGGGCGGCATGATCTTTACCTGAATGCCAACAACGCCCGACTTGAGTTTAGCAACCGCATATGCTTTGTGAACGCCCGAGACTGCTATGTCACCGCAATTCTTCAAGTAGCCCGCATAAAACCGCCACGTCTTCGCCCTGCTGCTCGGTATCTTTCCCGAGATGAGTATCTCAACACCTAACGCACCGGACAGCATAACGCTGCTCATGACCTTGTGCCCTATGCCTTTGAATTGCTGCGTACCAAAACGTTCAAGTGAATTTGCTATGCTCTCCGCAACAATGCTCGCGTCAAGGAAGGGCTGCATGACCTCGTTGAGCTCTATCTGTGGATTCTCCAGGTTGAATAATTCTTTGAGCTTCTTGGTGAGCTTGCTGATGTTCGATCCTCCTTTCCCCACAACGAGACCAGGACGTTGCGCCGTGATCACTATCTTCTCACCCAGAGGAGTTCTTTGGAATTTGGTGCTGCTGTGACCGACGCGGCTGATGCTGTGGCTCACATACTCCTGAATTTGGTATTCTTTTACGCGCTGAGCGACGAATTTTCTCTCGATCACGCTGTTGCCTCCTTTTGCTTTGGGTGTTCTCCAACAATGATTTCTAGGTGTGTTCGTTTCATCTTGGCTCTTCGCTGCCTGCCATAATGGTATTGCGTGCTTCCGCGTTGAGCACTAATGTGTAGGATGTGCAGGTCTCCGGAAATTCCTTTATTCTCTGCGTTCGCAATCGCGGCATTCAGGATTTTGAGCGTTTCCATGCACGTCTTGACTGCATATCTCCCCGCACCGATGCCTGGTTTGTGCCCGAGGCCATTCATGAATCTCGTGAAGGGAATTGCCCGACGCAGGGATATGGCATCTTCGAGTATGCGTTTTGCTCTGGCTACGGGTTTGTTGCGCAAGCTATTGCATACTTCGATGCTTTGCTTGATGCTGATGGGCAAATCCTTGCCCGCTGCCCGTGCCGTGTCTTTGTCAGTCATGTATCATCACGCTTTCTTTTGTCCAGCGCTTGTTTTTGATGCACCAACACCCGGAGCGTTGTGCTGCACCCGTTTTCTCGTCAGTGCCAACTCTCCAAGGTAGCAGCCGATCATTTCTGGCTGGATGATAACGGGGACGAATTCTTTTCCCGTGTGGATTTTGATGGTCTTGCCGACCATGAAGGGCAGTACGATCATGTCTCGCTCGTGCGTCTCAACACTGGCATGCTTTTCCAATTTTTTGACGAGCGTCTTTTTGCCATCGCTAAAACCCCGTTTCATCGTCCTTCGCTGCCGTGCAGGAAGAAGCTTTGCCAGCTCAGCTATGGACAATCGCTGTAGTTCCTCGAGCGTTTTTCCACGGAACATAAACTCTTTCTTCATATCTTACACCTGCGCCCTTCCTTTCTTCTGTCCTGTCTGGCGAGGCCGTATGTAGCCGACGTTCCTGCCAGGGGGTGCGTTGTGCGGAGCAGGTCGCGCCTTGCTCTTCCTGCTCGTCCGCTTATTACCGAAGGGGTGGTCAACAGCATTCTGTGCCGAGCCACTCATGATTGGATACAACCTGTTCTTTTTCTTCTTGTGATGGAATGCTCTGCCTGCTTTCAGGAAGGGCTTCGCTTTCCTGCCGCCACCAGCGACAACACCGATGGTCGCTCTGCAGTTGGGATTGAATGTTTTGAATTTGCCGCTGGTCAGTTTGACGGTTACTTGTTTTGGTGTTTTGTTGGTTATGCGTGCTGTAGTTCCTGATGCTCTGACGAATCTGCCGCCATCTCCAGGGGTTGCTTCGATGTTGAAGATGGCCGTTCCTTCCGGGATGTCCCTGAGGCAGAGCACCGTTCCCGTCTGTACTGTTTCCGTCTGTGCTGATCCTAACTCATCACCGACGCGGATGCCTTCTCCTGCGATGACGTATCCTCTCGATCCGTCTCCATACTGTACGAATGCGAGTGGTGCGGAATGTCCTTGGCAGAGTACGAGGTCGAGCACTTTCATCGTCTCAAAAGCGTGCTGTACTTTTGCTGCTCCTTTGAATCTGAAGCTCGGCGCTCTATACGTTGGGCCTCCTTTTCCTCTTGCCTGTTGAATGAGATTTTTACCCATAGTATCACATGAGTCCTAGTTTTGTTGCGACGTCCAACGCTGGTGTTTCAGGATGGAATTGCACGTATGCTCTCTTGACACCGTCAGGAGCAATGTGCGTGTTCACTGCCACTATTTTGGCATTGAACAGTTTTTGGAGTTCGTCCTTGATCTGGTTGCGTGTTGCCGTTCGTTCGACGACAAAGACCAGTTTGTTCTGGCTCTCCATGAGTCTTATGCTTTTTTCTGTCGAGAGGGGGTGCTTGACGACGCTCATGCATTTCCTCCGAAAAGCTTTTCAAGCACGGAGATGCTGGATTCTGAATACAGGGTCGCGCGTCCTGGTGTGCATCCGGGTGCGAGCAGTTCTGCGTTGAGCGCCTGTGCTGTGGTTATGTCGACACCAGGGATGTTGCGTGCTGCCATGAGGAGTGGGCAGTCTTTGCTGACGACAAGCAGGACAGATGTGCGTACTTTGTATTTTCTCCCCCGTGTCTTTCCTTTTCCTGCCCGGATCTTCCGTCCTTGAGCGCGCTCTAAATCCTTGCTGAAGCCGAGAGTGGTGAGTGCTTGCACAACTTGCTTTGTTGATTTCAGTTGTTCAAAATCGTCAGTGATGAGGAACGGATACTTGTCAGGGATCATGTGTCCTCTTGCTTTGACCAGTTCTTTTGAAAGTGTTGCCGCGAGTGCCGAACGTATTGCCTTTCTTCGCTCTTGCTTGTTCATTTTTTTCTCGACCAGCTTCTCCACTTTCGGCGGGTGCGCTCTTCGCCCCTTGACCATTCCTGGTGCCTCTGCACCAACCCAATTGAATCGTGTTCCTCGAACACTCAATACTTTCCTTGGGACCCGTGAGATGCCGTGACCATAACTGGTCTTGTAATCCCTTCTTCGCCTGGAGAGTTTTGCCGAGACTTGCATACCTGCTTCAGGATGTGCTCCATAGGGTTGTCGTGCACCTGCCTGCAGCAAGAGCACTGCTTTTCGTATCAAGTCTAAACGTACGGGCTCGCTGAATTGCTTCGGCAAGGTCTTTGTTCCTTTCGCTTCCGCAGCTGGTGACATGATGGGTACGTTCATGATTATGCTCCGTTATACTCCTTGCTGGCTTGCTTGGCTGATGTAATCGATAGTGGGGACGGGCTGTGCCGCTTTGAGCCGTTGCGCTTTCGTCAAGACAATCATTCTTTTCTTGGATCCTGCGAGGCTTCCTCTGATGAGTGCCGCTTGTGCCCGCACTACGCCGTAACGGATGAATGCCCCTTTGGGCGTTGCCTCTTCTGGCTTGAGGATTTTGTATACTTGCTTGTTGTATTCTGTCCGTTGGTGGAATCCCATTTGGCCCGCCATGGCAACCCTGTACATGACGTGTCCTTGCCCTCGCCAGCCTCCAAGAGATCCTGGCCTGCGGACGCCTTTTTCTGATTTGTGCTGCTTGAGATCTATGCCAAATCTTCGCACGGGTCCTTGTAATCCTTTTCCTTTCGTAATGGAACGGGCGTCAGCATAGTCTCCTTCTGCAAAAACATCTGTGAAGAGTATGTCTTTGGCGAGGTGTTCCTTGACAAATGCAAGCCTATCCTTGTTGCCCCCTCCGATGTGAAGTTCAATTACTTCTGGCGTTTTCTTGCCAATGCCTGCAAGCTTAGGCTGCGTGTACGCAAGCACAGTGATGTTTTCGTATTCGTCAGGATTGATGCTGTCGAGCACGCCTGCCTCTTGCGGCGTCTTGGGCAGATTTGTTTTTCTCGACAGTTCCTTCTCTGCCTTGAAGTAGTAGTCCTTCTCCGCGCACAAAATGTTCTCTTTTCTTTTGTAAAAGCGAACTGCTGCAATTCTTATGGGCGGACATTCGAGAACGGTAACGGGAACGTTGATGGTTTCTCCTTTTGTCCTTGACGCCTTACGTGCATCGACACCCATGACGTGAGTCATGCCTGCCTTGTATGCGGGAAAGCCGAGCAATCCTTTCTGCCCACTAAAAGAACGTATTCTAGGATAGATGCGCTTGGCACGCTTGTGCGGCCAATACTGCATGCTTCCACTTCTTGGCGTGTGTGCTTTCGGCATGACGTGCTCCTAGACCTTACTGAGAACCAGTACGGTACTGAAAAAAGTTCTTTTTCAGGCCTTCACGGGCAGAAATTGTCATTCATTTATAAATGTTACTGTGCGTGTTGGTGCGGTGTGGGTGAGGAAGATTTAAGAAAAACCGTTATTTCCCGAACGTATGCGCTCGGCAATAGTGAGCATACATGACGTTGCTCCCGTGTATAAGAAAGAACTTGAGACAATATGTTCCAATCTTAGTTTACGAAATATTGAGCCGCGAAACTGGTTAGTCATTCCAAACTATGCGGGCCAGAGTATACTGGAGGATGCTGTGTTCGTTTCCTGGCTCAACGTGCTGCAGGGAAAAGGTGATGAGCTTGTCATGCACGGATGCACGCATCGTTCCTCAGAAAGGACATATGACACGCGATGGAAAAAATGGAAGGGAGAATATTTTGCCGATGGTTGTGGGGAATTTCAGCAGTGTACATACACTCAGGCAAAATCGCGATTGCATGAGGGAAGAATGCTTCTTGAGCAGGCAGGCATTGCTACAACGGGATTTGTCGCACCTGCATGGCTGCTCAATGCACAAGCAGAACGAGCGGCGTGGGATGTTGGCGTTTCGTACATAGCGGGCCTGGCCCGCATAAAAGAGAGAGACAAGGCAAGATTCGTTCCCACTATCGGCCTGACTTCTAGGCAGGACGGCAGCCGTGTAGCTCTGCGCACATATGCTACATGCATGCAGCATTGGCCTGGTGATGTGCAAGTCGCCATTCATCCACAAGATGTCAATGACGAGGAAATCATGCGTTGCACGTATGATTTCATTGAACAGATGAGGAAACATCATCGGCTGGTGACGTACGCGACGTTCGTCTCTTCCGGGGAGTACGTTGTCCTGCCAAATACTTCTTCTTCGCATACTGAAAAGGATTCTTGATGGATGCACAGAGCGCATCAGGAATGCAGACACCGATGTCAACATAGTACTTGTCGCAATTGGGGGGAAGCATTTTCTTATGCTGTTGCTTGTAATAGCGCAACTGACCAACAACGTAGTGTTCGTGCAGTGGTTCTTTGTTCAGCATATTCCATTGACGAAGCCGTTCTTCTGTTCGTTCGAACGGCCAATTGCAGCTGCTCAAAAAATTGAGCAGGATGAATAACGCCCGCTTCCTCCCATCTTCAAGACCTGCAAGCAATTTTTGCATACACGGAGGGAAGCAGTCTTCTGGGATCATGCCTTCGATGATGACGTGCTCTCTCTTCTGCGCGTTTTGTTCTTGCGCAAACACCGCTTTGTGGTCGAGCGATTCTATCAACAACGCACTTGCGCTGCCCTGACCTGATCTGATAAGGAAGGGACGAGATTGCTGCAACACGACCTTTTCGGGTAGTGCCTGTTGCTTATCGAATGAGAGCACCTGATTTGGGAGAATAGGTAGACTTGCCAATCCTGATTTTTCATGCAAGGAATACGGCATGCGGTACATGTGCCGTGAACTGATGAGGAGGGTGTCCAGCCCTATGAGAGACAGCGTGTTCAGTGTTACTTTCATACCTTCTCTTGTCGACTGTTTGAGAAGTAAATCCTGTGCGGGAACGCCCGTAAGCTCAGATAGTTGTGCAAGTGTGTACGCGTTACTGCCTAAGAAAATGTGCTCTCCTGCCACTTTGATGTGCAACGTGACATAATCCAGCAAGTACTGAGCAATTTTCCTACATCCGTCGGGGAACAATTGAGCGATTGGTGTTTTATTGACAACAGGGGGAAATTCTTCAAAAGGGACGCAGATATGGAATCCTTTGTTTCCAGAGAATTTGATGCCCACGTTCTTGACACGATGAGCACGTAGTGCTTCGACGAACAAGTGGGTGAAGAGCCGGGATAATTCCCAATATTTGCAATCAATGTCTAGTATGAGATCCCACCCTTTTCTTGCTTGGTCCAATTCCTGTCTGCGCAGCGTCGGTGATAAGAGTAAGGGATTGTGCCAGATTTCCTCTGATGCGTGAAAACTCGTTGCGTGCTGCTTGGCGAATTCGACAACATCCTGATCGTGGAGCAGCACGTCGGGACGTTTGCCAAAGCTCTCACCATACATGACGCCCACTTCCTTGTCTGCTGCCTCTGCAACCAGCATTGCCTTAACCAACGGGCGCGTGTAGTAGTGCAGTGCCTCGTCTTCATCAATCATGCTGTGCAGAAGAAGAAAGGTATTTATGTGTTTTCTGCTCTTTTCCTAAAAAACAGGAGAAAAACGTGCAACAAACACAGAGACAGCACCCATATGATGACGAGTTCATGTATCTTCGTGAGCAAATGAGCAGATATGCTGACGTACTGGTGTTGGTGGAAGGAAAAAAAGATGTTGCAAGTCTCTCCCTGTTGGGATTTACAAATTTGTGTACGGTACAGGGCAAAAAGAGGTATGCTGTTATTGAAGGCATTACTGCACATGATGTCTGCATCTTGACTGATTTTGATAGGGAAGGGGAGTTACTGCATAAAGAACTCAATCACTTGCTCAGCCAACGCGGCGTACGCGTCCATACCTGTTTGCGGGAGGCGTTCAGGAGGACAAACGTGAGCACTGTAGAGGGGTTGTGGACCTTCTTGAAAGATAAGATTTAAATAGGAGCAACTCCCATGCTGAGGTGGGGTGATGGTTATGGCAAACCCTAAAAAACGTGGAGGTAGTATCATGGCAAAAGGAAAGTCTAGCATAATGCAGAAGATTGGTAGCTGGGCATTTATTATCGGCGTGATCATTGCCATCATTGCGGGATTTTGGCCCTTAAGCCAAGTAGTGACTGCAATATTGGTTGTGCTCGGTCTGTTCGTTGGATTCTTGAATGTAACAGGCAAGGAAAGCAACAATTTCCTCATGGCAGCAGCTGTGCTGGTCATCGTTGCCACATTCGGCGGCAGTGTCTTGGGTAGCGTGACTGATGTATTGCAACAGATGCTCAACGCAATCATCGTATTCGTTGTGCCTGCTGCAATCGTCGTTAGCCTGAAGGCAATCTATTCCTTGGCCAGCGACTAAGAATCTTTTTCTTTTTTATATTCTTCTTCCAAAACATCACGAATGAGCTTTGCTTTCTTTTCACCGACGAGTGGGACGTCTTGCAATGCTTCCTTTGATGCAGACAGAACGCTGCTGACTGAACCGAACTTCTCGAGCAACGGCTTTGCAAGCGTCGAACCTATGCCAGGAAGGCTGCTGACGATAAATTCTTGCTGTTCTTTTCTTGAAAGGGGTTTGTTGGCGTGAAAGGAGAATGGTCTTTTTTCTGTGCTGTGCTCTCTTTTTGCCAGTGCCAACAACAATCCTGCTGCCTCGTGTTCATTCTTTGCCCACAAGATGGGAAAGGCATATCCTGTGGCTATCATGGCGAGCATGCCGTTGATTGCGTTTGGATGGATGCGCCTGCAGGAATACACGTCTTCTGTTCCCTCCAATAACAGTATGGGCTTGGCGAAACTCTTCAGTTGCCTAAGTTGCTCAAGAAGTCTACCATCGACGATGCTGTCTACAAAATCAGGAATTCGTTTGTATTCGACGATAATATCGTCGCTGATAAGATAATCCCCTTGATCCAATTGCCGCATCTCAATCGTCACATTTGCGCTATCATGTAATGCCTTGACTACTGCACTGTTCTTTTCACGATAATCAACAACGATGACGGGTAAATTTGTTGCTGCTGCCTCCTTGCGTGCTGTCTGTGTTGGTTTGTTCAGGACTAAATTCTTTTTCAATCGGTCAATGACAGCGTACATGCGACGTTCTTTATTCCTGGCAACGTAATGGTACGCTTCGTCCCTCGTGTGCTTTGTCATGAAAACGATAACCTTGCCGCCCCGCAGCCTGCCCGTCCTCCCAGAACGCTGAATTTTTCTAATAACGCTCGGTATGGGCTCATAGAACATAACGATATCTACTGCGGGAATGTCAAGCCCCTCCTCACCAACGCTGCTCGAGACGAGCACAGAAAATGTTCCTCCACTGAATGCATCCAGCATCGCCTGCTGTTGTTTCTGCTGCAGCCCCGTCCCGTTCTTCTTTGCCTGACCGACAAACAACTGTGCAGATATGTGCTCTGCAATAAGTGCGTTTGTGATCTGCGTGCCCGTATCCCTAAATTGCGTGAAAAGCATGATTTTTGCTTCGGGGTTTGCGGAAAGTTCTGCACGTATGCGTTCCAGTACGACAGGCATCTTTGGGTGCACAACGTGCTGTTCATGCAACATTCGTGCTTGCTGTAATGCTGTCTTGAAAAAGACATCTTGGACGAGACGCTGTACAGCTTTCACTTTCGTCGTCACTGCCTCTTGCTGCAATTTTTCCATGTACGTGAGCATGCTGAAAAGACTTTGTGTCTCAAGCAATTCAAGCGCGTGCTGCACCTTTAATGCTTCTGCGAGTACGCTGATACTTTTCATCAAAGAAAAATCCTTTTCTCCTTGCGCAAGACGGGCATGTAGTTGCGCCTGCAGCTGAAGAATGACCATTTTCGTTACGTTCGTGCTGTTCAGAAACCCGAGCTGCTTAACTTCCGAAAGCTTCTCCTCAGAACAACGTTGCAGATTCTCACGTATCTCAATGAAGGCCTTAGGAAAGTCGACTCGACAATACTGCACCTCCACGTCCTGCAAGTAGGGTTTCACATCAGGATCATCTTCTGTCCGCACGGCAATCTCCTCTATAAAGAGGGACGAGCAGACCTGCATGATTGTTTCTTCCTCGCTGCCTGGACTGGCAGTCATGCCAACGATGCGAGGAAAACGGGCAGTTTGATTGTAGTTTTTTGCAAGCCACACATAGCTGTAATTTCCTGATGCGCGGTGTGCCTCATCAAATCCCAACAAGGAAACATCAGCAAGCGTTATTTTGCCTGCAAGCACGTCGTTCTCAATACATTGCGGTGTACTAAAAATGATCTGTTTTTCCTGCCAGAACCTCGCTCTCTTTTCTGGAGGCATATCTCCTGTGAAAACAACCATGCGTTCCTCTGCAATACCCGCATTCTTCTGAAATGCAACGAAATACTGATCGATAAGCGGCTTTGTCGGACCGAGAAGGAGTACTTTCGAAGAAGGATAGTTCTGCAGTCTATTCAACGCAACCATCAAAAAAATGTTTGTCTTTCCCAAACCTGTCGGCAGGACGATGAGACAATTGTGCTGTATGCATGAGTGCGCTATGCTTTGCTGATATATTCTTGGCGTAAAGTTGAGCACGATCACTTCCCATCAGAAACAGCCCTACTTTATAAGCGTTATGAACACATGACCAGTGGAGAAAAAAGAAATAAAAAAAATTTATCTTCTCTTTCCTTTCTTTCTCTTCTGACCACCACGTGCCATCTTGGCGCGGGAGATGTCGCCTTGTCTGTCGACAAAATAGAGATAACCTGCTTGTTTCTTTACTCCTACTTTTGCTACTTTTTCAGCCATGTTTTTTTCACCCCAAAAGTTATTACTGCTCATCTGGAGAGCACTCATTCTTAAATGTTTCGATAATTGTCGTTTTTTGCCTGTTTTCTCGGGGAGGACCTCGCACACTTCCGTCGAGAAAAAGGTTTTTATACTCACGCCCGTTCTCGTCGTCTATGTTCCTCTTCAAGCTCTTCGGTGTGCTCGACATTCTCGCCGGTGTTGCTCTCGTCCTCTCCGTCGTAGATGTCATAGGCATACGCTTGCCGCTCATGCTCGGCGCATATCTTATCATCAAGGGTTTTATGTTCAATTGGGACGTGCTGAGCGTCATCGATTTTTTTGTCGGCGCGTACGTATTCTTGTCTTTTGTCGTCAGTTGGTGGCCTATAACTCTCATCATCTGTGTCTATCTGGTCATCAAGGGCATCTGGTCGTGGTTCTAGGACTCGACGGTCTTATTGTACAAGTATGCAACAAGGCTTGCGAGCAGAGTCGCTGCAATCAATGAGAAAACACCCATGCCCTGCACCGTTAATCCAAGCGTGAGCAGGCCCAAGAAAATAATGACGAAGGCCAGAAGAAAGACATAACCAATGCGCGAGCTTCTAAATACAGACAAGCCATCACACGAGGGGAGGGGCAACATAGAAAAGAATGCCAGTAACATATTTGCGGCAATAAAATTAATAAGGATGTCTCCGATGACCGTTCCCTTGACGGTCAAGAATGCTGCTTGTAAAATGATGAGTGCAAAAATGTTTGCCAGTACACCAGAGAATGCAACCCTTGCCAAATCCTTCATATTTGCACTGTAGCGAAATCTGCCAAGACGCATTTTCTCATCATGAAAGAGATCGACAGTTCCCGACAAAGGAACGAAAAAGGCAAGATACACGCTCAACCAACCAATGTCAGCAACATACACTTCTTTTGCAGGAAAGCCCAACGTAAAAAATGCAAAAAAGACACCAATAAGCAGACCATTCACCCAAAAGCGGTACTGTGCCCTATACCCAAGATAGAGTGCAAACATTTTTTGAACGAGAACATGCAGCAACAATGCACTCCCTAAGAGCAGGAACGCTTTCATCAGATACGGCAAACCCAAGTCCACATTGACGCGAAGAATTCCCTTGCCCGGAAAAGTTATTGCCAAAGGGAGAGTAACTAAAACAGCAAGAACGGCAAGTGTAATGAAGAATTGTTTCCATTCCTCCTGCGACACATGCAGCTCAGTTCTCAACCGATAGAGCAGTCCTTGCATGGTTCTGTTCTGGACATCGACGCTTTATATAGATTATGCTTGACGATGCACGTAGTCTCTTCGACGGTCGAGCGTCTTCAACTCATGGAGCAAGGAGATCACATGTCCTGCACCAACAACAGCAAGCAGGGTGCAACCTGGACGCGTATGCATGAGCTGATGCAGTGTACGGGCCATGTGCTTATTCCTATCATCCAACAACGCCTTGCCTAAACCAGGATATCTTTTTCTAAAGACAACAAGCAGCTCGGCAACAAGCGCGTCATCAGGCACTTTGCTGAGGTCTATGCTACGTACGGGTCCTTGCTTAAATACCATGCCGAACAGAACATCTTTTGCAAGCTTTGCCTTCTCCAACAGTGAAACGTGAGATATTGCACGCAATGTTTCTTCAATGGGCTTGTCGAGAAGCACGAGCTCCTTACTGTTTTGCTTGGCAAAACGAGCTGCAGTAAGCATGTCTGAGCCTGGCGCCAATCCTGCAATGTTCCCTAATTTTTTTTGGAGATATCTTCCGAACGTTGCAAAAAGAAAGCCGCCAAGACCGAGTGTTTTGATGTGTGCGAGACGCGGTTTGGCATCGAGCTTGTGTTCTAACGCATACAGTCGTGCAGCATCGAGCTCTACTGCAATGATGGTTGGGTTTTCTGCACAGGCAGCATTAATGCTTGCGACGGAATCTTTGGCGATGTGGCTCGTTCCGAGCAAGGTTATTGTCTTGTGCCGTACAATCACGTATTTGAGAATGCCGTCGTAATTTATCAACATTGGCATTTTTTACCTGTAAAAAGAGCTGAGGGCAGGAACAAAGAAAATAGAAAACCCTGGACTTTCGTCCAGGGAAAAGAGGTGAGTTACTTTGCTATTGCTTTGATTTCTTTCCAAACAAGATCAAACAAGTAGGTTAGTGCGCCGGCGAAGAAGGGCGTATTAACCCAGATGCCAATGTCGTATGTAGGATGCACTTCTGCATCATCCATCAACATGAACACCAATTCCTTGCCGTCAACGATAATGAACCGTGCCTTGATCTTGTCAAGCACTTTTATGTCTGCATACGAAGAGAGCTCGGCAATTGCTGTCTTACTGTCTTTTGTTAGCTGCGTAAGTATCTTTATGCTGACGCCTCTCTTATGTGCATTCTTGAATGCGTTCTTGAAATACGTCGCTTTATTAACAAGCCCTGAAGCAGTTGTCATGATCACAATGCTCTCTTGTGCATCCTTGATCATCAAATCCATTTGATTATAGATGTTGTCTTTGCCCTTAACTGCACCACCGACGTCGTGCGGGTCGACAAGGTCTATGCCTGTCTTGTGCAGCTGGGAGAGCTGATCCAGAACGGGTGATTCTTTGAGTTCGTCAAGCAAACCAACTTGGCTTCGTGAATCTTCGGCAATTCGCTTCTTGAGTCTCTCCACGACTTCCTGAGGGGGAACGGCAAGATATTTTATTGGTTTGCCGAGCTTGAGTACAATGAAGCCTTTTTTCTCCAAACTCTCGAGGATGTCGTAGCTTCTGCTGCGAGGCACGTTGGCGATGTCGCTCAATTCTCCTGCGGTGCTGACGCCTCTGCTCAACAGCGCAGTCCATATCTTTGCTTCGTAGCTGTTAAGCCCAAATGCTTTAAGTTTTTTTATGAAGTCGGTTTGTACTATCATTGTTTATCACCAAATTGTTTTCACTCTTCAGTAAGTCCTGGATAGGAGAGAAATACTCCGCCATTTATAAATCTTTTTATTTTAACTATTATATAGTGATAAAAAAATTAGTCTGTACAATGTAATCATTACTAACTCCCACACGAGTAAAAAAATAAATAATAGCAAATTTATTGTAAAGTTTGTAAAATATAACTAACTACACCCCCTTGTTTCTGATGAATTCGTTTTTTTGGTCTCATTTGTTCTGTTTTGGGCTTTTTTTCTTTAAAAGAAATCAAAGAAATTGAAATAAACAACAACACATATATTTACAATATTGAATATTATTATATAATAT
>JAZDHK010000032.1:0-10071 GCA_043806035.1 archaeon | reverse complement strand
GGAATGCCTGCATGCTTTTAATGTTTACCAAAAACCATATAAACCGCTTCTCGGTTCTCCTTTCGTTGTGCGGGCGTCGCCAAGCGGTAAGGCAACAGGCTGCAACCCTGTCATTCCCCGGTTCAAATCCGGGCGTCCGCTTTCTAAAAATTTATAAACATCGTTAGTAGTAGAAATACGTGGAATTCATCGATAGTGTTGTCGGCATCATCTTTCTGCCTTTGGGCGTACTGCTCTTCCTGTACGTCTTCGGCATATACAAAAGTGCATCGCTGTTGGGCATTCCTTTGCTGCTACTCGGTGCGGTTGGCTTGATTCTCATCCAAGTAGCAAACATTGCAAGCAGCCATGCTGTCGGAGAACATGTCGTGCTGAGCTATTTCTTGCACACGCCAATGATCTTCCCCAGCGTCCTCTACGGACTTGTCCTTGTGGGTGTCGTCCTTCCTGTAGGCATAATCACGGCATTGCCGATCATCATGGCAAGCTTCATCTTCGTCGAAGGTATGTATAGCTTCTTCATTTAGAAACATTTAAAATGTGTAGTGTATTTCTGACACTATTGGGGGGTTTGACCATGCTGACGATTGATACGCTTATTGAAGGGCTTGCTAACGAAAAAGAATACAGAGACTGTCATGAAGATCTCAAGAGTTACCATGCCGGAAGGGCAGACGTCCTGAGAGAGCTCTTCGGCATCGATTATGCGCAAGCAAAGCAGCAGCTTGTCATTCCTCCAGCTCTTGAACTTCCTGTTTTCTTCTTAGAACGGACAGGCGAGAGAGACATGCAAGCAATGGTGAGAACGCACCTTATGATGTATGGATCGCACAACATGTACGATGACCAGCAACGCCTCCAGGAATTCATCGATGGCAATCTTGCCCTGCTCGCCCAGAACCTCAGTCCGTACAGCATTTTTTTGGAAGGTAGGGATCACATCAACATTCTGACATGGAAAAAAGAGGATGCTGCGTTGTTCAAGGAAACACAGGAAAAACTGCACTGCTTCTACAAGAACAACGTCAAGAGAGCGCTATGTTCACTTTTTCCGGGGCTTGAAAAAAAAGAAATTCCTGACGAGCAATACGAACAGGCCATGCGGGAAAAAGGGCTTTCTTTGCAGACGCCAGACGTGAACGACTACGTCTAACGGTACTTTTATTAATTGTGCTCTCTCAAGAAGAGCATGAAACTGCACGTTCCTTTTTACAAATCAAGAAAAGACACTGACTGCGGTCCTCTCGCTCTCAAAATGGTCCTCGAATTCTTTGGGGAAAGGCACGCCTTTCAAGAAATTGCCCGCCTCGAGAAACGCCTCAGTTCTGGCATGGTGTGGAGCTTGGGCATTGCGCGGGCAGCAAAAAAGCTCGGCTTTCCCGTCAGATTCTTTTCCACAGCAAACTTTGACGTTCATGACCTTAAGTTTTACAAGAAGTACGCAAATGATAAGGCGATGCTCGTTCTCAAGCAACTTCAGAAGGAGATGAAGCAGAGCATGGCTGAAAAGGACTTGTCACTCAAAGAACTACTAGCATACGTGTCAGAAAGATCCGTTCCTATCGTCCTCGTCAACTGGTTCGTCATCGCAGGAAAAGATGGCTTTACAGGACACTTTCTCCCTGTCACAGGACATGATACAAAATATGTGTACGTCAACAATTCAGGCATTGCGCGAGCCAAGGCACACCTACCTATTCCAAAGACAGTCTTCCTTAAGGCGTGGGAATCGAAGGGAACGGACAAAGACACTATCATTATTTTCAGAAAGTAATATAAACAAAATCCATACAGGATGCTGAAAGGAGGTGTAGGCATGAACAAAGAAAAGCGTATAGCTTCTCTGCTCAGAAATAACAGGGCATTCTTTCTCGCGTACGACCAAGGACTAGAGCACGGGCCCACGGACTTCAATGACAGAAATTATGATCCTACATTCATTATGAACATCGCCAAGCAGGCGAACTGCACGGGCGTCGTCTTCCAGCGAGGAACGGCAGAGCACTACTATGACAGAAATTCTGGCATTCCCCTCATCCTCAAGCTCAACGGCAAGACGTGCCTGCACAAGGACGAACCATACTCTCCAGCAATCTGCACCGTCGAGGAGGCCGTGCGTTTAGGGGCAAGTGCCGTCGGCTACACCATATTCGTCGGCAGTCGCATGGAAAGTGTCATGTTCAAGGAATTCGCTGCAATAAAGAAACAAGCGGACGATTATGGCCTGCCCACCATCATCTGGGCATACCCCCGAGGACAGGACATCAAAAATAAAGATAGTCCTGAACTTATCGCGTATGCTGCTAGGGTTGCCCTCGAGCTGGGGGCAGACTTTGTCAAAGTACGCGAGCCAAAGGATCTCACCAAGCTTGCTTGGGCAGTCAAGGTGGCGGGGAAGTGCAGGGTTCTTGCTGCAGGAGGAGGAAAGATAGCTTCAGAGAAATTCCTCGCCAAGGTGGACGTCATCCTCAAGCAAGGCGTAACGGGATTCGCTATAGGCAGGAACATCTGGCAGGACGACAATGCACTAGAGCTTGCTAAGAACGTGAGTGCAAGAGTGTTTTTGCAATAGAGGTTTTGTTTCTTTTTTTGTGTTTTTCAGACGAGCAGATCACTCGCACACCCATCTTTATCTCTGAAAATCAGATAACAAAACAAAAAATATAAAAAGGAGTTAGATAATAGAGTAAAAATTTGGTATTTTGTAATTTTTTCTGAAATTCAGAAAAAAGTGCTGGTGGCGATAGATAACAATGAAGACGTACGCGAAGGTCGTGCAGAGCGACGAGCGAGGGCAGATTGTCATCCCGAAGGACATCAGGCTCGAGCTCAATCTCGACAAGGGGGCGTCCTTTGCGCTCTACGTCATAGAAAACGAGGGAATCTTCCTGAAACCGATAGAGGTGAAAGAACTCAGCCAGCACACCACTGTGCTCAACGAACTCAAGAAACATGCGGACAAGCTCAAGATGAGCAAGAAGAACATTGACAAAAGCGTGCAGAACTATCGCAAGATATCAGCGAGCAACCTGCGCGACATCCATTAACGGGGGGTGGGGCTCAGCGGGCATTCCTAACTTCTGAAGGAACCCCCAGCACAACCCGCTGAGCAGCCCCCTTTCCTTTCCACAACACCATGAAAGTGCTCTACAAACCCGCGAAATACGCCGAACATGAAGAGAGGAAGATAAAGATCAGCGACAGCCACTGGATAACCATAGAAAACCCCACAAAGGATTTCAGCACGCAATACGGCGTCGTCAGCAAAGACCTGCTCAAAAAAAAGAAAGCGACCTGCTCCTTCAAAGGAGAGACATTCTATATTTTCGATGCAAACCCCTTAGACATTTTTCCCCGATTCAAACGCACGATGCAGCTCATCACCCCGAAAGACGCAGCAGCCATCATCGCGAGAACGGGCATAACGAAGAAGAGCGTCGTCATCGACGCAGGATCAGGATCGGGAGGGCTTGCCTGTTTTCTCGCCCTGCATGTCAAGACCGTCTACAGCTACGATATCAACGAGGAAGCGATCGCTGCTGCACGGGAAAATGCAAAACTGCTCGGGCTCAAGAACGTGCAGTTCTCCTTGCATGACATCACAAAAACCATTCCAAAAAAGAATGCGGACCTCGTCGTGCTGGACATGCTGCATGCGGAACAAGCCATATCTTCGGTGTGCGCTGCCCTCAAGACGGGAGGGTACCTTGTCGCATACACACCATCCATAACGCAGGCACTGCAGTTCGTGAACACGGCACTCACGCATGCAAACCTAGCCTTCCTCTCCACTATGGAAATCATCGAACGCAGTTGGAAAGTGGACGGAAAAATACTCAGGCCGAACACGGAAGGCTTCGGCCATTCCGCCTTCCTTACCTTCATCAGAAAAATTAACTAGTCCTGCAAGTCGATGCGGACATCGAACTTCTTCATCAGCTGATAGACAAGATCATTTGCGTACTGATCCAGCTCACTCTTCCTCTCGCTCAGCTGCGTGCCGCGCATGAACAGCCAATTTGTCGTGTAATAAAAGCCGTCTGCCGGTTTTTCCGTATCTGGCGAGTGCAGCAGCAAATCTCCAAGATATTCCCCTTTCGCTATGCCGAGCATGACGGTTGGTGTTCCATGCATGACGAGGAGCGGAGCATCTGTCTGCACAGAATCACACAAGGTGTAGCCTTGCTCTTTCACGTAGCGTCCGATGTGCAACGCCAGATCGTTAAGAGGCTGCACATCAGCTGCACTGACGTTCTTTTGCAGTTCTTCGATAAATGAATACTTGTCATTCGTCAATTCCAGCACGGTGTTGATATCCTCGGTTGTTCGCGCAATGTCTTCCAACGGTTTCATAATCATCCCCTCTCTCGAACGTAAGTGCTTGTCACTTTTAAGCATTTCGCTTGTTGCGCACACGCTTCAGAACTACACTTAGCACGATGCACGCCATGCTTACGCAAAGCAATACTGTCCCGAACAGCACACCCATTGCTTTGAAGAACGCTTCAGGAAAGGTCCTGATGAGCAACGAATCCTCAGAAAAGAGATAGTTGCCCTGTGGGAAAAGAATTTTGTGGAAGGTGCTGAACAAAACCGAGAAGTCAACGAGCAATGCAATGCATATGAGCGTGGCGAGTGAAATGCCCGTCCATACTAACGCGCGGTTAAGCAAAGAGGACGTGTCTGCAACAGCATGCTTCTTGCTACGCAGATAGGTGGTGGTGATGAGTGCGATGCAGCCGAGCAGCGCAATGACTGCAGTGGCCTTCCCGATCGTTATGAGTTGTCGGACATCACGCATGTGCGCCTGTTCAGTATTTGTGAAGTAGGCAAGATCGTCATTGTACGAAAGAAAAGAGAGCACGTTGTTCGTGATGTCCTCTCGTTCCTGTACCGTGCTGTACTTGTCCACATAATGCCGAATGATGATGGGGTTGAGCGCAGTCACAGAAAAGACAATGCAGATGAGCAGAATGCTCAGACAGACGGCAAGCACGCCTATCTGAACCTTATGCGTAATAGAGCTTGCCTTCATGCTTCTGCTGCCTGTCCATCTGCGATTCTTTCTTGTTCGTTCTTGGGCAATGGCTTTTCTCATCACGCCTGAAACTCAGGTCGAGATCCGCAAGGAAGAGATTCATACCTTGTTCCATGCCGAATGGCCCCTTTGCAATGCCATGAATAGCGGGCTGCCCATCGAATACCATGAGCTCGTCGCTGATGTAGTCGATGAACAAGAGATCGTGGTCGACGACAAGACAGGACTTTCCCGTGAGGAACATCATGTCGCGGATGATCTTGGAGACGGCAAGGCGCTGTTCTATGTCGAGATATGCGGATGGCTCGTCCAACAAAAAAAGCTCAGCATCCCGGCTGAGGCACTTGGCAATGAACACTCTCTGCAGTTCTCCCCCGCTTAATTCAGAGCATTTTCTCGTCAGCAGATGCTGCAAACCCAATGGCTTGATCAGTTGTGTCTGGAAGTTACGGATGGCATCATGCAAAACGAGCAGCACGGGCTCGTCGCTCTGCTCGAGATATTGCGGCTTGTACGAGACACGCACGCTGGCCGTCTCTGAGAGCGTCCGAACGAACGTCGTTTTTCCTATGCCGTTCTCGCCTACAATGCCTACGGTGGTGTGGTGGGCGATGCTTCCCTGCTCGATATCAAGAGAGAACCTACCCAATTGCTGCCGGCTTTCCGTCCACGTCGCCAGCACGGACTTGTGCACGGATTTTGACGGCGGCCTAACGTCAAACTTGATGGCATGATCCCTAAACCTAATATTCTCCTCCTTGAGGAATCCTTCCAAGTACACGTTGATGCCGTTCTTCGTGCTCTTCACGCCAGAAACAACACCGTACGTCCCCTCGATGCCGTACATGAGATGCAACTGATCCGTCATGTAATCGAGGATGATGAGGTCGTGCTCGATGACCAGTACACTCGTTTCAGCATCTGCAAGCTTCTTGATGAATTCGGCAACCTTTAGACGCTGCTTGATGTCAAGATAGGCAGTAGGTTCGTCGAAGAAGTACACGTTCGCCTTTTTCAGGACAGTGGCCGCTATGGCGACTCGCTGTAATTCCCCTCCCGAAATGTTCTTGATGTCCGTATCCAGGAAGGGGGTGAGACCGAGCTCTTGCGTTATGGCGTCCATGCCGTTCTTCTCGTCGACCTTCTTGAGCAGCTCACGTACTGTTCCCGTGAATTGTGAGGGTATGAGATCGACTTGCTGCGGTTTGAACGACACCTTCACCGTGCCATCGCGCAATTGTTCGAAGAACTTCTGGGCTTCCGTTCCCTTGAAATGCTCGATGAGCTCTTTTGGCGTCGCAGCATATTCTTTGTCTACGATGCCCAAGTTTGGTTGGAGGATGCCCGCGAGTATCTTCAGGGCAGTGCTTTTGCCCATGCCGTTCCTCCCGATGATGCCGACCACTTTTCCAGGAACGGGGATGGGCAGGTTGTACAATGCAAAGCCGTTGATGCCGTATCGGTGGATGGGCTGGCTTTCCAACTCCTCGGGAAGGTTCACAATACTGATCGCGCCAAAAGGACAACGATTAGGACAGATGCCGCAGCCTGTGCAGGCAGCCTCGCCGATGACTGGTTTTTTGTCAGAGCCTGTGCTGATGCAGTCCACACCCGTCCTATTTACTGGACAGAGCTTCATGCACAAATACCCTCCGCAGCCTTGCGGGTTGCACTTCATCTTGTCAATAACAGCAATTCGTGTCATGCATGCTCTGAGTATATTGTCTTTTATATGTGCTTCTATTATAGCAAACCACACACATCCTTAGCTATACCCCCGTACATACGCACATTTCCCGTCATATGCATTTAAAAATGCGCGTGCATTCTCGAAGGCATGGTTGACCAGGAACTACTGGATTCGTGGATACAAGAACAGCTCACCATAACATTGCAGAACAAAGACCACGCAGCACATTTGCTCGAGCAGCTCACAGCGACAGGGCTACAGGAGCAGCTGTTGAAAAAATCGCTCGCAGCACGGCTAGAACGCGATGATGTCAGCACGGAAACGGTGTTGGACACGTATGCGCTGTTAGAAAAACACGCAACAAGCACGCTCGACCTTTCCTCGTACTGCAGCTCAAGACGGCGAGGGCAGTATACGTGCTCGGCAATAACTCCTTGTGACAGCGAACCGTACGGTCTCGTCGCAGGATGGGATGGCAGGGAGCATAATGGCAAGCGCTACTACATACACATCGACACGCCATTCGCATTCTGCCTCTTCCACAAGGAAACGCCGCAGGCAGTCATCGCCTTCGACATCAGCAGCAGGCACGTGCTGAAAGTCTACCAATTGCAAGGCGTTATGCCCTTCCGCGAAGAAAACCGCAAGCTCATTCCAGATGGGCACGCGCGAGGGCTGTTTGGCATCGACTGGACACGAGGACTTGTCGAGGAGCTCGGACGCTGGGGAAAAGAGCACGGCTTCATCAAGTATGGTGTCCAAGGAGGCAACAACAATGACTACCAAGACACCATTGTTGACGGCCAGTACATTTCTCTCGGCAAGCTGCTCGAACGGTATGACGCGACGGCAGAACGGCTCGGTTTTGTACAGGAAGGAGACAGCGACTGGTACAAAGCACTCTGATATCTCGCGCTACATGCTCTCAAGCACTAGTTTTAAATAACACGCTCGCTTGCTTCTGCTCATGAACGGATTCATCGTGTATGCGACATATCGCCTGTCAAACAACAAGGCGACCATACATCTGTACGGCAGACTTGAGAACGGAGAGAGTTTCCTGAGTACGCACTGCTATAAACCCTATTTCTTCATTCTCGAGAAAGACGCAGCAAGAGCGAGAAAGCTGAAGCTTCCTATTCCAATTCTTGAAGAAAAAACCTCGCTCAAGACGTTTTCTGAAGAGCCCGTCGTCAAGATACTGCTCGACAACCCCCAAGACGTCCCTGCAGTTAAAAAGGCACTGGAAGAAGACAACGTCAGGACGTACGAAGCGGACATCCGATTCACGCAACGATTCCTCATGGACAACGGCATCAAGAGCTCGCTCTTCATCGCCGGAGAGTACAGCAAAGGAAAGACAACTGACAGGATATACGTTGAGCCAGAGATCAAGCCTGCAGACTTCTTTCCCAATCTCAAGGTGCTCAGCCTCGACATAGAGACGGACACGAAAGGAAAAGAAATCTACTGCATAGGATTGTATACGCACAACTACGCCAAAGTCATCATCCGCTCAACAAAAGAACTTCATCACGCCATCACCGTCTCTTCAGAAAAAGAGCTGCTGCAAGTATTCTACGAAGAATGCCGATCCATAGATCCAGATATCATCACCGGCTGGAACGTCATCGACTTCGACCTCAAAATAATCGAGCAGCGCAGCGCATTCCACAAGCTGCCCTTTCGTATCGGCAGGACAGACGACACGAGCAAGCTCAAACTGCAGACGGATTTCATGAAAGAAAGCAGTGCGGAAGTTCCAGGGAGACTCATCCTCGACGGCATACACCTCCTCAAGCTCAGCTTCATCAGGCTCGATGACTATCGGCTCGACACGGCAGCAGAACACTTCCTTGGAGAAAAGAAGCTCATTGGGCAAACGAACAAGGGAAAAGAGATTGAAGATGCATTCAGAAACCACCCGCAGAAACTCATAGACTACAATCTGAAGGACTGCGAGCTCGTCTACAAAATAATCGTCATGAGCAATGCCCTTTCCCTCACCATCAATCGAAGCCTCCTGACGGGCATGCAGCTCGATAGGGTCAGAGGGAGCATCGCCAGCCTAGACAGCCTGTACTTACGCAGAGCACGAATAGAAGGGTATGTCTGCCCCAATTCTGCATTTTCCGATGAGTATGAACGTATCAAGGGAGGGTTTGTGAAAGACAGCATTCCTGGCCTATACAAAAATATCATCGTCGTCGACTTCAAGAGCCTGTACCCCAGCATCATGCGGACATTCAACATAGATCCCTTGTCCTTCGTCACGAAGGAAAAACGCCAGCACCTAAATGAAAAGGAGCTGCAGCAGGTCATCACCTCGCCGAACGGCGCGCAATTCCTCAATACAGACGGCCTGCTTCCGCGCATCCTCCAAGACTTGTGGGAGCAGCGAGAGAAAGCGAGGAAGAGCAAGAACGAGCAGCTCCGCTACGCGATAAAAATAATCATGAACAGCTTCTTCGGCGTGTTGGCAAACCCCACCTGCCGATTTTATAATCTCGACATGGCGAACGCCATAACCCACTTCGGCCAGTATCTCATCAAGCTGACCTGTCAGAAGATCGAGGAGAAAGGCTACACGGTCATTTATTCAGACACGGACTCTGCATTCGTCGACACGCACGCAACAACCTATGACGATGCCGTACGTATAGGAAAATCAATAGGCGAGGACATAAACAAATTCTACGATGCGTTCGTCAAGAACGAATATCATCGCAAGAGCTATCTCGAGCTCGAATACGAGAAGACGTTCATCAAATTCCTCATGCCCACCATCCGCGGGAGCGAGGTCGGTGCAAAGAAAAGGTATGCTGGTCTGCTCTTGGAGAACGGAAAGGAAAAGATGACGTTCACCGGGCTCGAGAGCGTCAGGAGCGACTGGACCGTCCTTGCAAAAAAATTCCAGAACGAACTCCTGGACAAGATCTTCCACGAACAGGAAGTGGGGCAGTTCATCAAAACATACGTCGCTGACTTGAAAGCGGGCAAGTTCGACGACGAGCTCGTCTACCGGAAAAAGCTCACGAAGCAGTTAAGCAGTTATGAAAAGACCACGCCGCCGCACGTCAAGGCCGCACGACTACTGCCGAAGCTCGAGAGCAACATCATCAAGTACTTCATGACACTCGACGGTCCGCAACCCATCCAACTGATAACATCGAAGATTGATTATCAGCACTACATCGACAAGCAGCTCAAGCCCATAGCCGATTCTATTCTCTCGTTTTACGGCAAGACCATCGAGGACTTCCTCAACACGAGCAAACAGACGAACCTGTTCGGGTATTAACCTGTTCAAAATGCGTAAGAACATTCATTCTTGCTTATGCAT
>JAZDHK010000031.1:0-10616 GCA_043806035.1 archaeon | reverse complement strand
ACATGCGAGCAACGTTATCTTTAAATAATAGCGGGAACTCTTTCTCAGAAACGGGGCTGTGGTCTAGCTTGGTATGATTCTACCTTGGGGACAAAACGCCAGAATGGTAGAGATCGGGGGTTCAAATCCTCCCAGCCCCATCTATTATTTCTGACGTGAGTGATATGTTGTAGGCACTAGACTGCCAACACAATTGAAGATAACGAAAAGTATATGTTGCACAGAGTATATGGCTTACTATGGGGAACAATACTATGCTCATGATTGGAGGACTGCTAGTTATTCTCTTTATTGCGAGCTGTCAACCAGTAGCCGAACCAATACAAACATCCTCGAACAACAACATCTCTCCTGCTATTGTCCCACCGTCCTTTCCGCAACTGAATGGTACGGATCATTCCCTGACGAATTCCTCGTTTGAGTACTTAGACGTCTTGCATGCGTCAGACGATTATCATGATAGAGCATTTCTGAGCTATTTTAACAGCAACTACCTTAATGCCACTTCTCATGGCACTGCCTCCTTCCTATGCACGGATAGTGCTACGCAAGCCCAGGAATGGTTCTCGCTCGCCACGATGGGCGCAGACCTCAGACTTATCAATCACGAAACAAGTGAAACAGAAAAGTATTTCGAAGCAGTTGACACATATGAGGATACAACCAGTCCAGAATATCTCCATACGAGATACTATCACCTGCGCATCATCAAGTGCAGCTACATATCTTCTCTTGATTATCAGGCAATAATTGGTCATCAACAAATATTCAGGAATCTTACCGCTGATGTGCCTGCAGAGCGATTCAATGTCACGACAGGAGTGCTGGACTTCCGACCACTCACAACTACATCCGTCAAAGAAGCCGCAGAATTCATGCGGGCGTCTCTTTTGGAGCAGCTATTCTACACGCCCTTCCACAGAGATTACGTCCAGGA
Source organism: archaeon (assembly GCA_043806035.1). Classification (GTDB taxonomy): domain Archaea; phylum Nanobdellota; class Nanobdellia; order Woesearchaeales; family UBA9642; genus JAZDHK01. The sequence continues at coordinate 9,679 of JAZDHK010000031.1, read as the reverse complement.
GACTATCCAAGAGGATAACAACATCATAACTATCAACTTTGTTGAATATACACAACTAAATCCTGGCATGTATACGAATAACGGGTATGTTGGTCGTATGAGCTACGTCCTATCCGCATTTGCAGTCGATAAGGAAACTGGAGCATTTGTCGTGCAAAGGCAGATTCTGAGCATTGTGTAGTTGGGTTCAAAGACCATGAGCATAGAGCAGAAAACAGAGGATGACGCGTTGCCATCGTCGGTAGTGTCGTCGGCTCGAATCCTCATTAGTTCGTGCTTGTGTTGCGCCGAGCCTCACGTTTGCTAAAACCAGCATGCATCCCCGTGCTCCTTGAGCCACTGCTCCTTCTCTTTGTAGTCTGGCATGGCTGTCTCGACCAGCTTCCAGAATGCAGGTGAATGATTATGCTCTCTGAGATGGGCAAGCTCGTGGATGCACACGTAGTCGAGCACGTCGTCGGGAGCGAAGAGCAGCCGGGTCGAGAGGTTGACATTGCCGCTCTTCGAGCAGCTTCCCCAACGTGAGATGCTGTATTTGAAGCTAATCTTGCCAAGCCGGAACTGGAAGTGCTGTTCGTTAAGTGTCTTGACCCGTTGCTGCAATGCAGGCAATCGAGAGCCACCGATGAGCCTGCTCAAGAGTACTGACGTCGCCTCTCTGCGCTGTGCATCAGTATCCTGTGAGGAGAGCCTTAGCTCAATAGTGCTCCCGACAATTCGTGCGGCACTGCCTCTTGCTGGTCGCTGTGTGATCTGCAGTGTGTATGTCTTGTCTCCGACAGTCAAGGCATCGCCAGAATGATACTCTTTCCACCCTTTGTCGCGGATCTCCGGGCTATTGGAAATCCTTTGTTTCGCCCACTCCTTCGCATGCATAACTTGGCGGAAGTATTCGTCACGGGAGATATCGCTCGGGATACGCAAGTGCACACCTGTCTTGCCGAGCGAGACGCGCATATCATCTCTGGCCTCGTTGTGGATGAAGAGCGAGTATGTCTTCCCCTCATGCTCAAACGTCACTTTTCTCATGTTCCTACGTCTCAGGCGACTTATCCTTGGTCATAGTCAAGTTCCCACTGTTCTAGGTCTTTTCTGATGTACTTTTCCTGCAAGTCGTACACTCCAGTAAATAAATACTCCTCATCCCAATCGGCATAAGCATCAGTATTTTTCTGTATAGAGTCGATGAGTTCTGCTGGAGCTAATGCTTTAGGAATATGGAAGAAGAAAAGGAAAATGGTGTCGTACACTTTTACTGTTGGATCTATGAGCTTGAATCTCACGGAGACTGCATGCAGCGCATTCTTTAACCCCTCTTTGTTTTCAATAGTGCCCTGCTTGACTTTATGGGCGTAGAGGTTTCCCCCTTGGGCAGTGGAATGGCTAAATTTGTATGTTCTTCGTCCTGTCTTGTCACTCTCTATTTTCATCAGGTCTCTTTTGCACTCACTGGCCGTATGAAGATGCCGTCGTCTTTCTTCTCGAAGAGCGCGTAGTCCTCGGGCTTGATGTTGAAATCCTTGAGCACTTCTGGAGGAATGCGCAGGATGGTGCTATCTCCAAGAGTCCCGAACTTGCGCACGAGTTTTCTCTTGCCCGTCAGCACGTCAAAGCGCAGGAGCTCGCTTGAGGTGTAGTATTCTTCGCCGCATTTCGGGCATTTCATGCACGTCAGCGTGATGCCTTCCTTGACTATTTTTGCCTGTTTCACGTTCGTTCCGCACTTGTAGCAGGTGTTCATGAATTTCATTTTCTCCCTCCGAATTTCTTGGTTGTAGGCTTGATATGGATGAGGATGATGTTCTCGTGTTCGACAAGCACAAGTGTCTGCCTCTGAATGGGTAGCAGACGTTATACTTGTTCTCTTTCTTGGCGACGCGCACATGCTCTCCTTTCTCAAGAATAATCAGCACGAATTCGAGCGGCTTGCGCAGCGAATCCCATTCCTCTTTGAAATGCCAGGTGAAGACGAGCATCTTCCCTTTCCAGCGCAGATCGTCATCGAATATCTTTTCACCTCAAAGATATCTATACTAACAAATAGATATTTATATAGTTTTCGGTGTTTTTTCGAATCCTCCCACCCCCATCCAATTATTAGCAGGTGTCTACAAATATCGCTAATTTTATAAATGTAGACACCTTTATTCTCTGTATGTTCGTCGAAATCCGCAAGCAGGGGAAGGTGAGGAAGCAGTATCTTGTCCACACGTACAGGGTGGGTGGCAAGGTAAAGAGGATTTCTCGTTATCTTGGGTCGGGTCTTGATGCGATATCGTTGCAGAAAGCGAGAATCAAAGCAGAACTACACGTACTGGAGCAGATGAAAGAAAAATCAGCGTATGCCTATGAACTCACGCCTGAGGACATTAAGATATACAAAAAATACGACCAGAACCTAAAGATAGAGCATTTACAGAACGTTGACTGGGAACGCTTCACCAAAGAATTCACGTACAACACAAATGCTATCGAAGGATCCACTGTCGCGTACAAAGAGGTTGAAGCGCTCATTGAGAAGAAGGAACCTCCTCAAAATGATGAAGAGCAAGAAACCATCAACATGGCAGGTGCAATCGCATACATCAAAACCACGAAAGAATCATTCTCTGTACCAATGATTCTGAAGCTGCATGAGCTCTGTTTCAAAGGAACAAAGCCGTTTGCCGGCAAGCTCAGAACAGTGGACGTTGTCATCCGTGATGCACAAGGCCATATCATCCACCACGGAGCTCCCTACAAACAGGTCCAGAAACTTCTTCAAGAATTGGTAGGCTGGTATGACAAGCATAAAAAGAAATATCCTGCGCTGCTGCTTGCTGCTCTGGTGCACAACCAGTTCGAGAACATCCATCCGTTCCAAGACGGCAATGGGCGGGTTGGAAGACTGCTGCTCAACTATGTGCTACTCAGTCATGACCATCCCCCGTTGAACGTTAGACTCACAGACCGCAAGCAGTATTACTCGCGCCTGCACGCATTTGACCAGACAGGCAGCATTCTTCCAACCCTCAAATTCCTGCGCGCACAGTACAAGAAACAGTATAGGGGTCTACGAAAGTGATTATGTAGACACCTTTTCTGGAGGTGGCCAAACTGGGTTCAAAGACGTTGAGAATAGAGCAAAAAACATGAAATGACGCAATACCACCGTCGGTAGTTCCGTCAGCTCGAATCTTGCGCACATTTGTTGCAGGACAACACGTAAATAGTCGAATGTCGTGTTTGTGGCTATGTCTGATGACATCCTCGCAATCGTCGGCCCGAGATGTGCGGGGAAGTCAACGCTCGCTCCGGAACTTGTACGAGAGATCGGCGATTGTAAGGTAATCAATGTCGATGAGGAGATGATCCATTTTCTTAGGGGTGGCATCAAGGGATTTCTTGTGCGGAACAAGGGTGATTGGGGCAAGTACATCGACATCATGTACCGTGGGCTCGTGCAATCCTGATGGCAAAACACATATAAACAAGCACGCCAGTTTTGATCAATCATGATTCCTGCGATATTCCAGCAACGACTGCATCATCTTCTCGATGTCATGGAGCGTGAGGAGGACAGGGTTGCCGACATCATTCTCAAAGAACGCAAGATGCCAAAACTCGACCCGGTTAAAAAGAAACGGCTCGACTATCCTGTCGTTCTTTTTCCCGCGGAAAAAGTACCGTTGGAATGGTGGTACTTCACCGGACACCTACGTTCTGGGAAAAAACAATTCGGTTTCGAATACTGCTTTTTCAAATTCCACCCGCAAAGCCTGCGCATGGGCTTTCTCCCTCTCTCCTTGATGAGAAAGAAGCCTTTTCTCGTCTATCACGGATCCATAACTGACAAGACAAAAAAGACCTTCGTTGCATTCCAGGATTCTGGTCTGATAACCAAGGACAACATAGCTTATGATGGCGTGAACGTATCATTGGGAAAAGCGAGCCTACTTCTTGAAAATGGTGCGTTTAAGCTGCGTTCTCAAACCGTTTCGCTCATTGCAAAGCCAGTAAAGCCGCTCATCAAGCACTTCGATGAGGGATTTGCACTCATCAGCAAGCACCCTATACAGAGGACGTATTACGTTACGTTTCCGCGACTGAGCGTCAAAGGCACCCTCACGTCAGCATCAAAAACGTACGTGGTGAAGGGAGAGGCGTGGTTCGACCACCAAAAATCCAACCTGCCGCGAAGACCGCGCGTGATTGGCTGGGATTGGTTCTCTATCATCTTCGACGACAATACCGAGCTCATGTTCTTCGTCTTGCGAGACGAGCACGGCACGGTTCGCTCCTATCTTGGGGGGACGTACATCCAAAAAGACGCATCCACACTGCGCCTCTATCCTGAAGAGGTCACCATCACTCTTTTGCATTTTTGGAAAAGCAGCAAGACGGGCATCATCTATCCTTCAGGCTGGCGATTGCAATCGCAACGGATCAAGCTCAACATCACCGTACAGCCTTGCGTGCAGGATCAAGAGATAGACGCGCTGCTGACAACCCCCACCTCGTACTGGGAAGGCGCGTGCACAGTGCAAGGAACAAAAGCAGGAAAAGCCATCAAAGGAAATGCATATGTGGAGCTTGTAGGCTATGACAAAAGACTCATTGCCAACGTCATAAAGAAGAGCATGCTGTGATTGCTGCGGTCAGGACGAATCATCCGCACTATTTTTTTGAATTGTTGTAGCACATTTATATACTTGGCGTACGTCCTTGCATCATGCGTGTCCTCGTCACTGGCGGTGCAGGGTTCATCGGCCTTCACGTAGCACGAGCGCTTCTTGACAGGGGAGATAGCGTTGTCATTGTTGATAATTTCAACGACTACTACGATCCACGACGTAAGGAAGAGCGGATACTGCGCATCCCTGAAGCGAATGTCATCCGAGGCGATGTCGCTGATGCTGAGTTCATGAAAACGGTCTTCGAGCAGCACGTTTTTGACAGGATATGCCATCTGGCCGCGCAGGCAGGTGTACGATATTCGATCGAGCAACCGCTTATCTACGAGCATGCGAACGTCAGAGGGATGCTTGTCATCCTTGAAATGGCAAGAAAACACAACGTGTCTCTGGTTTATGCGAGCAGCAGTTCCGTATATGGCAACAACGCCAAAGTCCCTTTTTCCGAAGCTGATCCCGTTAACGAGCCCATATCACTCTATGCGGCGACAAAGAGATCGTGCGAGCTTATGGCCTACACCTATCATCACCTATACGGCGTACAGTCGACCGGTTTAAGATTCTTCACTGTCTACGGTCCGTGGGGACGGCCGGATATGGCTCCTTTGAAGTTCGTCGAGAGCATCAGCAAAGGCCAGCCTATCGATGTCTATGGCAATGGAGACATGGCGCGGGATTTCACGTACATAGTGGATATCGTTACGGGAGTCCTTGCTGCGCTCGATACGCCGTTCCCGTATGAAATTTTCAATCTTGGAGGAGACAATCCCGTGCGGCTTCTCGACTTCATTGCTGCCATCGAGCAGGCGCTGGGCAAGAAAGCAATCATGCACATGCTGCCCTTGCAGTCGAGCGATGTCAAAGTGACGATGGCGGATATCTCTAAAGCGAAAAAACGATTAGGATTCTCTCCAAAAACGGGCATTGGTGAAGGAATGCGCCTTGTGGCAGACTGGTACAGAACGTATTGTACACAGGATAGATGATTTCATGCGGCTGCTTTCTTTATATAGCTGTCTTTTCCCTCCCTTCGCAACGAAGGAAAAGTATATAAATAGGGACTCCTGGTGAGTGAATGAGGGATTGGCGTGAGGAAACTGCTCTTTTTCATTCTGGCATTGGTTGTTCTCGTGAGTGTTCAGGCGCGAGAGTTCGACGTCCAATACAGCCCCATCAAGAATGATATTTACGGCAATGAGACTGCCCTCTTCAACATCACCCTCTCCAATGAGTTAGGAGTACAGGACAGGTACGCAATTTACAGCACTGACGTGTACTGGATTATCGAGCCGAGCGCTGTCAGCGTAGCAGGCGGAGAACAGGCATCATTCATCCTGCACATCAATCCCATCAGCAACACTCCAGACCAAATTTATCTTGTGCCCGTGACATTCAGGAGCTCGCTTGCAGAGAACAAGTTCTTGACAGCAGACCTCACCATCGCCTTGCGCGATGAGAACGAGTTGCCGTTGAACTACGTGATTAATGTGGGCATGAAAGTAACGCCGCAAGCAGACGTCGATCCCCGTGACGAACTTCCCATCGAGATTACGCTCAACAACAGGAACGGCAAGACGTACGACAAGATTATCGTGGACGTCTCCAGCACCCTCTTCTCCAAGCAATACCTCGTGCAACTAGGTCCGTGGGAAGAACGGTCTAACACGCTCAAGGTGAAACTCGATGCATTGCAAGACCCAGGAACGTATCCTTTGGACGTGCGGGCGGTGATAGGCAATGACACTATTGCAAGCGCGAGCTCTTCCTTCGTCGTCATCGGCTATAGTACCATTCCGCAAGACCAGGACGTGACGAAAGGCTTCTTCAGCACCAAGACAACGACAACGCTCAAGAATGTGGGCAATTACAAGAAATCCGAGCTCGTCAAAGTGCCCAGCACCTGGTTCAGCAGGATGTTCACGAGCGCAACGCCAGCGTATATGTTGCTGAAGGAAAAGGGAAGGACGTACTTGTCCTGGGACATTGTCTTGAATCCTGATGAGAGCTACCAGCTCATGTACGAGACGAACTACCAGAGCCTCTTCTGGATCTGTGTTCTGCTCGTGCTCATCATCCTCGGCTATTTCATCTTCCGGAATCCGCTCATCGTCGAGAAGAAGGCGCGCGTTGTCGGCTCTGCGTTCGAGGGCATAAGCACGATTAAGCTCAAGGTGTACTTGCGCAACAGGACGGGCAAGACGTTGCAGAACATCAAAGTTATTGACCTCATCCCCAGCATCGCAGAGCTCGTCGACGAATCATTGCTGGGTACGCTCAAGCCGACGAAGATATTCAAGCATGAACGCTCAGGCATGATCGCACGATGGGATCTCGAGAAGATCGATCCGTTCGAGGAGCGTATCATCAGCTACAAGCTCAAGAGCAAGCTCAAGATTGTGGGAGACATGACCCTGCCCGCTGTCAAGGTGAAGTTTGAGGTGAAGGGCAAGCAGCGCACGGCATTCTCTGAGCCTGCATTGCTCATCCATCCTTTGAACGAGCACAAACACCATGAAACCTAGCATCGTCCTGTTGTTGCTCATTCTGGTATCCTGCACGGCTGGCATCAGCAAAGAGGCTGCAGAACAATCTGCCTTGACGTTCATGCAGCAGCAAGGCAAGTTCTACACAAACAGCACGGAACAGACGCTCTCCGACGTGACGTTCTCGAGCGTCGACAGTTACGTGCAAGATGGCAAATGGCACGTTGCCGTGCACGTCGCTGCAGTCAAGGAAGGGAAGAACGTCAGCAACGACGTCATCGTCGTCATCGACAGCAGCGGCAAGGTCGTCTCCGCACAGGCAGCACGGGTGAGCTGATGCTGCTCTTCTCCATCCTCCTTATGGGGTGCGTGTTCTTCCTTGGCATGTACTTCTGGCTTGCCGCGATTGTCGACATTGCCCAAAGAAAAATCCCGCACAGAGCGGGCTGGCTGTTTGCAGTCGTCTGCACCCCTTTCCTCGGAGCAGTCTGGTACTGGCTGCTGTTTGTCAACAAGAACATCATGCCGTTGCATCGTGAGAAGGTGGCCTATGATGGTGTCCTGCTCAAGGTGACCTGGCCGCTCGGCATCTACGAGCAATCCTCGGACAAGGGCATTCCCGACGGTCCAGGCATTCTCGAGGGGGCGCGTGTGCTGGTAACGGACAAGCGAATCATCGTGCGTACGCTCGCATTTCCCCTGCTTGAGATGCCTTTCGACAAGGTGAAGCAAGTAACTGCCGTCAAGAACGTCGTCCTCGTGAAGCTCGGCAGGAATGTCGCGTTGTGGTGCAAGACGAGGAAAGAGACGAAACAGTTGTTGTGGATACTAAAGAAGGGAGCGAAGGGATCGTAGCTCAAGGTTTTTTTCCAATCTTCCACCGTTCTTCAAGATCTCGAACGCTGTCCGAGAGTCACTGTGTTCTTTAACTACTCAAGAATAGAAAAGCTTATATCTTCACTCGGTTTTTTCACACACGAGAGTGATATGCATAGCACGACCAAGAAGCATCATTAGCGGTATCGTATTCGGAGTTGGATTACTGCTCTCTACCAGTCAGCAAGTGTTAGGTGACGTGTGGCACTACACCTGTCCAAGCACTACCGCCACCATGTCAGAACAGGGAAGAGTTAACGTCGGAACAAGTAACATTGTAGACTGCGTTCCAGCAGTAGAGGGATCAGCAGTTATTGTTGACGGCCCATTGGCATACGTGAATAATCATGGCGGTGAAACCGCTGTGAATTTTACTGCAGGAGCTTTTGGCATCGCTGGTCGACTGCATGAATCCGGCTCAAAAGTTATTGCTCGGCTTGACCATGATATTGTCATGACATTGAATGCTGATGGTGTAAAAATTACGCATCCGGGCATTTTGCCGGATAGTACGTTGTTTGTTCCTCGTGTAGGCAGATCCACTGATCCGTTTTTTGTAATGACGAGTTGGGGTGGGCAGGGCGTGTATGGAATGTATTTTTCTGGCGATGAGATGGCAATTGCAAGTGCGGAACGGTCGGGGCTGCTTGCATCGTTAGCACCTGATACTATTCGTGCAGGAACGCGGGGAATGCATCTTGATTATCTTGTTGCTGTTGATTATTATCTTACTCCTCATGAAGCAGAGTCGTATTATCGCGATCAGGTGCTTCCTGTCACGCTCACCAGCTTTACTGCCCAGTCGGGAATTGAAGGAATTACGCTCTATTGGAATACGGCAAGTGAACAGCATAATGATTGGTTTGGCGTTTGGCGTAAGTTACAAAAAGATGCTACGGACAGTTCACGGTTAGTGATCGTACCAAGCTTTGGAGATAGCGAAACGCAACAGCAGTATTCCTATGTAGATCAAATGGTAACGCATGATCAGGAGTATTGGTACACGCTGACACAGAAGGACATGAGCGGTGTTGAAGAAGTGATTGGACATACTAACCTAGTGCATACTGCCGGGGCACCCACTATGCAAACAGCGAAATTATGCCAGAATTATCCTAATCCGTTTAATCCCACAACAAAAATTACGTATGAGCTAGCAGAGAACGGCCCTGTCGGGCTTAGCGTGTTTAATGTTTTAGGAGTAGAAGTTGCTACCTTAGTCAGCGAGCCACAAGCAGCAGGGAACTACAACATCACCTTCAACGGTGAAGCATTTCCTGCAGGCGTGTACATTTACAGACTGGAGACTCAGCATTTTAGCGTCAGCAAGAAAATGGTGCTGCTCAAGTAAGTCTGCATCTTTTCGATAACGCACTCTCGCAGTTAGCAACCGTTTCTACGACGTATAAGCTTGAATACTTCGTCTGTGAGTATAGACTCAACAGGACAAGAACACAGGAAAAAGAAACACGTTCAAGCACCGAGTTAACGACACTTTTATAAATTGCTTATTTCTTCTGACACTACCCCTCATAGCTCAACGGTAGAGCACTCGGCTGTAGACGGTGCACGACAGTCTCTGAGAGATCGGATGAATTGCACTCAGCCGTTACCGAGGTGTTCCCGGTTCAAATCCGGGTGGGGGGA
>JAZDHK010000030.1:0-29308 GCA_043806035.1 archaeon | reverse complement strand
AGTGTCTTTCGTACTGTCTCCTCACAATTTTTTGTCAGTATGAATACAGAAATTCCCTTTTTGAGCATCGTTCTCTAGCCGCCCCTCACGATTTCGAGTATCTTCTTTCCCGTCGTACCATCGCCGAACGGATTAGTCCATTCGCGTTCTTTCGAGAGCATGTGTGATACCGCTTTTAATACATTCTCTTTTCTGACGCCGGCAAGCACGTTCGCACCAACATCGACCGTTTCCGGCCGTTCCGTGTTGTCGCGGAGCGTAACGCAAGGGACCTGCAGAATGCATGATTCTTCCTGCAAACCTCCCGAATCAGTGAGGACGAGTTTTGCGTGTCTGGTCAGGTGCAAAAATTCGAGATAGCCGATGGGCTCAGTCAGCAGAATGCGGTTGCTCGTGGCGATGTTGAACGTCTGTATCATCTTCCGCGTTCTCGGATGTATGGGATAGATGATTTGTAGCTGGTACTCTTGTGCGACCGCGTCCAATGATTCCAAGAGCTGCATGAGCGTCTCTCGATCATCGACGTTCTCTGAACGATGCGCTGTGACGAGGAAGTAGCTTTCCTTAGGAGGATCGAAGAGTTTCTGGGAAATTCTGCTGTTCTCCAGCACGGCATCGACGATGGTATTGCCGACAACGAATATCTTCTCCTTGGAGACGCCTTCTTCGAGCAATATGTGCTCCTGCTTTCTTGTCGGTGCAAACAGGTAATCAGCTATGTGATCAGTCATGATCCTGTTTGCCTCCTCAGGCATCCTGCGGTCATAGCTGCGCAGTCCCGCCTCAACATGGCCAACTTTGATATGGAGCTTGTGTGCAGCAAGTGCTCCCGCCAGGACGGTATTGGTGTCACCCTCTACCAGAACGATGTCCGGGCGCTCGTCCAGCAAAACCCTCTCGATGGCAATCAATGCCTTCCCCGTTTGCTCGCCATGCAGTCCGGAGCCGATATTCAAATGATATTTCGGGAGCGGCAGTTCCAGTTCCTCAAAAAATATCTTGTCCATGTTCTCTGAATAGTGCTGGTTGGTATGGATGACGAAATAGTCGAACTTGTTCTTCTCGCAGTGCTTGATGATTGAGCAGAGCTTGATGATCTCTGGTCGAGTTCCGAGGATGATGCAAATCTTCATACGATCAGTCCAAAATCAATTTTTTTCTTCTTGTTGAAAAACAAGTCATACATGAGCAAGCCCTGCAATGCAAACATGGTGCACCAGGAATTCACATGATGGAGCTTCTTTCCATCGAAATCGTTCCCGAAGAGGAATCCACCCTTCTGCGGCCCATCATTGAGTTGGTACTGTGCCAGCTTGTCCTTCAATTTTTTTATCTGTGCTATTTCCTCGTCGTTCAAGGTCCCGTGCTGTGCGGCAAGGACTCCTAAGCGCAATACCTGTGCTAGCGTGTCGCTTCGCTGGTTCTTGTTCGGCACGTCGTGTATGTACGTGCAGGGGACGCCACCATCCTCAAGTTGGGTGGAAATCGCCCATTTTGCCGCGCGTAGGGCAGCATCGATGTATCGTTGTTCGTTGAGCACGGTTCCCGTGTAGAAGAGGCCCTCTGCGGAATAACAATGTGGGTGCATGTGCGTTCCCTTTGTGTCTCGGAAGGTTACAAATCGCCCTTCTCTTGTTTGTTGTTTTAGGGCGTATTCGCAAAATGTCATGACGCTTTTCTTGTACTTTTCTTCCCGTGTTACTTCATACAGACTCAAAATACCCATAGCGACCTTCGCATGATAGCTTCCTGACTGGGTAGACCATTTTTTTGGTGAATCCTCGAAATGCTTATTGATGGGATCATATGATGCAAAAAACGAACCGTCCTGTTTCTGGAGTATTCCGACAAGAAAGTTGCCGATGAATTCTGCGAGCTGCAAATACTTTTTGTCCTGCGTCCGCATATACAGTTTTGTGAGTGCGAACAGGACGATGCCATCATCAAAGGTATATGTTGTTTCAGTATCGAATGAATAATGGTCTATGTTCGATTTTTCATCGAGATAATACCGCGTCCTCACTCCTCCGCATATCTCTATGGCTATTCTTCGTATCCAATCTGCAGCATATCGTGCACGGTCTATGAGTATCTCATCTCCGAACAACTCATGCAGGAATAGCAGCGACGTTATCCCGTATCCAGTTATTTCAGTGTACACATATTCGTATTGGTTCGTGTCGAGATTGAGCCACGAACTAAAACTGCCGTGTAGGTATCTGTCTTTGTTGTCAAGATTTTGGGCTCGAGAGCTCAAAAACCAGTTCTTTGCATCCTGTATGTTCTTGTGTATGTCAGTCACAATATCACATTGTTAGTTCTTGTTGCAGCTGCTTTGTTTTTCTTTGCCCATTCGATATTCAGCTGAATTCCTTCGTCTATGAACACGTTTGGCTCCCAGCCAAACAATTTTTTCGCTTTAGAATAATCGACTAACAGCTTGCTCACTTCTGAAAGTCTCGGCTGGACGTGAATGATGGGCGACGTGCTGCCCGTGTACTTGATTATCTTTTCTGCAACATCCTGTATGCGTATATCCTGTCCTGTCCCGAAGTTCACGGCTTCTCCGATGGCCTTTTTATGCGAGCCCATGATGAGAAATGCCGTAATCATATCCGTTACATAACTCAAATCTCTTGTTTGTTTGCCATCGCCATACACGGTCAATGGCTTGTTTTCTAACGCCAGTTTGATGAATTTAGGTATGACGTCATACGTGTGTCTTGGACCATACGTGTTGAATGGCCTGATGATTGCAATCGGCAGGTTATACGTGTTGAAATAGGCGTATGCCAGCCGATCTCCTGCCAATTTTGACGCGGCATACGGAGACGTAGGGTAAAGCGGGTATTCTTCGTGAATGGGTCCGTCACACGGCCCATACATCTCACTCGAGGATGTGCAGACTACACGTTCCGTATCAAGCTCCCTTGCTGCTTCGAGCACGTTCAGCGTTCCCATGATATTGCTCTCGATGACCTCAACTGGGTTGGTGAACGAGTGCGGCACGTACGCATCAGCGGCAAGGTGGAAGATGATTTCCGGCTTGTTCTGCCGTATGAGTTTATTGGCTTCAGGACTTCCTATGTTCCCTCTGATTATATGCTCGAACTTGTGCTGAATGTGTCCGACATTTCTTAAGAAAAGGTCCTCGACGGGAGGATGGGAGACGTATCGCACAAATACAGAAACATTCGCCCCTAACTCGATGAGTTTTTCACAAAGATGCGAACCCATGAATCCGTCAGCGCCAGTTACCAAAACCCGTTTGTTTTTCCAATAATTGTCAGTCATATGTACACCACCCTTACCGTATTATCCTTTGAAATGGGGGTCCGTTTTTGCCCAGGCGATCGTTCGTCGCAGTCCCCTGTCTAGCCCTATTTTGGGAGTCCATCCCAAAAGTAGTTTCGCTTTTGCATAGTCGCAAACAGACGAGCCATCGTTTTTCCTCGGCGCAACATGCACGAGATTCGATGAGCTTCCGCTCATTTTAATAATTTTCTCTGCCACTGCGGATATTTTGATGTTCTTGCCTGTTCCGAAGTTAATTATTTCATTCTTCGCAAGCGGGTGCGAACCCATGATGAGGAGTGCGTTCGTGATATCGTCGACGTGCAGGAAGTCCCTTTTCTGTTTTCCTTCCCCTTCTAAGGGTATATCTTCATTATGCAGCGCTTTTTTTATGAAGGAAGGGAGGACATCGTTCCTTTGTCGTTCGCCATAAGCGTTGAAGAGCCGAGGTATGGTGATCTCCAACCCATATCGATTCGCATAGGTCTTACACAACTTTTCTCCCGCTAGTTTTGTCATCGCATAGGGCGTCCGTGGGGAAGGGGGCATATCTTCACATACGGGCTGTACAGACCAGCCATACACTGTGCTTGTTGATGTATAGACAAACCGTTTTGCGCCAAGCTGAACTGCCATGGCAAGCATGTTCTCTGTGCCGACAACGTTTGTTTTCCTCACTTTTTCAGGATTGGTTATTGATTCGGTGACGGAAAGGTCAGCAGCAAGATGGAAAACGACATCGACCTTGCCCAGGCGTTTCTGGATGGCAGTAAGATTGTTTTTGTTCGTTATGTCACCAACAAAGATTTCTCGTACGGCGTCACTTGCTGCATCGAGATTGACGAGCGTTTCAAACTGAGAAATCACATACGTATTGGCAGCCGCATGGATGAGCTTTTCGACGAGATGGCTACCGATAAAACCATCTCCGCCGGTAACCAAGATATTTTTATTTTTGTAATAATCGTCAGTCATGGTTGGTCTCACAGGTCAGCTGCAATCCTCAAAATATTTCCTTATCGTTGTTGCTATGTGGTCGAGTTGTTTTCTGTCAAGATGCTGGTGGCAGCCGACATAGAATCCATTGTGGTTTATCCATTTGGCGACAGGATAATCATCTTCGGTCGTCCCATATAGCCTTGTGTATATCGGCTGATTCACCAAAGGAAGCATATCTCGCGTTTCAACGCCGTGCTGTTCGAGATAGTTGACGAGTTCAGCCTTCACCCTGTCTTTTAACACGATGGGAAACATCATGAACGAATGTTCGGCATCTTTCCTTATTTTCGGAAGTTGCAACTGTTCGATGTTCTGCAGGCGATCTATCAAGTACGCTGCATTTTCCTGTCTTCTTCGTATGTTCTGAGCATGATCCTCGAGCTCTGCGCAGGCGATAGCGCCTTCCATTTCAGTGAGCCGAAAACTGTGCCCCACATTGATGAAGGAGAATCTTTTCGCAATGATTTCTTCAAGCTCCTTGTCGGTGGCGTTCTTGCTGTCGCCGATATTGATGTAGATGGAATCCCTTCCGTGGTTCATCAGTGACCTCAATTTTATCGCATAATCGGGATTGTTCGTCGTGGAGATACCTCCAACGCCTGAACTGATGATGTGGGCGACATAGGTGGAGAAGCAACCGATATCTCCAAAGCTGCCAACGCGCTTTCCCTTGTAGCTGGCAAACATGGTCTCGCAGGAATCCTCCACCACCTTTAGATCATATTTCTTTGCCACTGCCATGATGGGGTCCATGTCGCACGGTTGACCGAACAGATGGACGGGCAGTATCGCTCGCGTCTTTTCCGTTATCTTCTCCTCCAGCTTGTTTGGATCGAGTTCATAATAATCAGGGTCAACATCGACGAAGACCGGCTTGAGATTATTGTGGATGACGACGTTTGCCGTTGCAACAAAGGTCACTGCGGGGACGATGACTTCGTCATTATTGTTCCATTGGTGCAGTTCCTTGAGGGCTTGGATGGCTATGTGCAGAGAGCTTGTACCGCTGTTCGTCACTATTCCGAATGTGCACTCATGCTCTTTCGAGAATTCCTTTTCCAGCCGCTGCACGAACTTGCCATGGATGAACCAGGGATTATCTAGTGCTTCCATCACATATGTTTTAGCTTTTTCGCTTATGTGTGAATAGCCTACACCTGCTACAATATCCATTATCCACCCCCCCAGATAGGGAATTCTCTGTGCATTTAAATAGTTTATTGAATGGTGGTCGACAGGTCATGACCAGAAACGCCATTCTTCAGCGGAGCCCCCTAGTAGAAAAGATGTGCAAAGCGAATTCGTGCATGCCTGCTGTGTTGTTATGTTATTCTGTACACTGTCAACGTCTGCTTTGCTGCATTGTCCCAGGTGAATTTTGCTGCATGCTGCAGACCTTTTCTTGACATATCCTTTCTTTTTTTATCGTTGGTGAGTACAGCAATAATTGTCTTTGCGATCTGCTTTTCATCGGTGGGTTTTACCTGTATGGCTGCATCTCCTCCCACTTCAGGCAGTGATGTCCTATTCGAAATGATGGTTGGCGTGCCGCAGGCCATGGCTTCTAATGGAGGTAGTCCCCATCCACTGTAGCTGCACGGATAGACCAGCACATCAACTGCGTTATAAATCTTAGGAAGTTCTTTGATGGGATCCGCAGGACCTCCCCACACGACATTGTTCTGTAGTCCGAGCTCTTTGATAATCTTTTGATGCTTTTCACGGGCGCCTTCCCAATGTGCATTCCCTATTTTCAATAATTGTACACGGGGCAGTTTTTTTCTAACGAGAGCAATGGCGCGCAGTACCTTGTCAACATTTTGTCGAGGTTCTTCAGAACCCACATACAGAACAACAGAATCAGCAGGAGTGAGCCCATACTTTTTTAGGTATGTCTTGTTTCTTTTTGGAGAAAAGAGTTCATGATCTACCATGGGGTGGATGATGTCGATATTATCGAGGGGAATACCTAGTTTTTTGTGTATGTCATTTTTCGAGTATGCGCTGTGCGTGATGATCCGTGTCGCATATTTTTTTATTGCATCATAATTGCTTCGTATGCCTATGCGTGTTATCCAGTGATAATCGCGTATTCGTCGTAGAGAAGTCAGATCATAGCAGCCGACGATGCATTTTTTGAACCTGAAGACATGTAACAAGTATGCCAGGTCGGGCATGGTGATGTAGGTTATCCTGTTTTTTTTCATTTTGAAGATGATTTTCGCGGGGTATACGAATAGCCGCTGCAAGAGGTGGATGAACACGTTTTTGCTCGCTTTGTATCTTATGATGTTCCTGTGAACTTGCGGCAATCGTTCATGTATTTTTTCTTGATACACGCGGACACCGAACGGTTTTTCAGTTATTATCCCGTCTATGAAATCAACGACAAGGGCAGTACTTGCTTTTTTGTTTTTTCTCATCTTTATTTCCAGAACACGTTCTTTATTTTAATGATTATCTTTTTTGTTGTTCGATTCGTCATCAGGATTCGTTGGAGGGTGTCATTGGAAATCGCATGCGCTGCGAGTGTGGCAAGCGGACCTAGTTTTTTCAGCCGTTTCTTTATGCGTCGTATCTGGATTTTTTTCGTTATTTTCTTTCCCAGACGATACATCCGTATACGATCGGCATACCCTAATTCTGGCGTCACGAAAGCAGGGCGCTCGTTCCAATGGGAAGACGCATTAAGATAGGTCTGGTAGGGTGCGAGAAACAAGTTGTTCTTTTCGAGGTAATCAAACAGTTCCGTGTTGGGAAAGGGGATGATGTTGTAAAAATATGCGTAGTCGACAGGGTACTTCAACGCGAACTTGAACGAATTCATTATGTCCTCTTTTGTCTCTCCGGGCGATCCGAGGATAAAAAATAGGCCGACCTCGAATCCAAGTTCGCAGGCCAGTTGTACTGCTTTCTCGATTGTGGCAAGATTTTCTCCTTTCTTCACACTTTTCAGGACGTGGTCGTTCGCAGACTCGACACCGATGGCAATCTCGGTGAAACCGACAGCTTTCAACCGTTTCAGCATATCATAATCCACCTTGTCTGCCCGTATGCCGTTGCCCAGATTGAAGTTCGCCTGTATGCCTCGCTTCTCTATCTCGTCGCAAATCTCAAAAACACGATCCCTGTACAATGTGAAGTTATCATCGACGATACCAAAATTCTTTATGCCTCGTTCATACCAGTATTCGAGCTCATCTACCACGTGTTTTGCACTTCGTACCCGGAATACCCTTCCGATGGTTGTTTTTACTGGACAGTATGTGCAGCAATAGGGGCAGCCGCGTGAGGTGACGATGTGGAGGGTGAGATCGGGGTATTTTTTCAGGTCATAGCCAGGATAGGTGGGGAAGGGTATGCTGTCGAGATCCTTGACGAACGCCCTGTCACCATTATATTTTACTGCACCACCCTCCTTGTACATCAATCCTTTTATTTCTGCAAGCGGCTTGCCTTTGCACAGTTCGACAACCGTTTCCTCACCTTCGAGAATGACTGCATAATCAACGTCAGTAGTCTCATTGAAAATCCGCTCCCTGAACGTCGAAGAGTGATGGCCGCCGACAAGAATCTTCATATCGGGATAATATTTTTTAATCTCCCGTATGACCTCATAATCTTTGTAGTAGTTTATGCTCATCATACCTAGTGCTATCAAATCGGGCTGGAACGTCAGAATCGTTTTCCTGATAAGTTTGAGTGTCTGCTTCAGATCGGGATTAAGATTAGGATCTATCACTTCCAACGGTATGTTCTCTCTCTTGAGTGTTTCTGCGATGTATCCTGTTCCCGCAGTGAGGACTGCCGTGTATCGCTCTCCGCTGAAGAATGGCGTTATGAGCAGCACTTTGTTGAATCTCATGTTCTTCTCTCGTAGCTTCTTTCAAATGCATTGAGTGTGGCACACATGTTCTCTGCGCTGCTTTTCCAATCGAATTTTTTTGCCTGACGAAGTCCTTTTATTCGCAATGTCTTTCGTAGTTTCGTGTCCTGCAAAACGCGCAGGATATTATCTGCTATGCTCTTAGGCGTGACCTTCTTGAGTATGATCGCTGCATCGCCGACCACTTCTTGCAGAGACGTTTTGTGCGTGGTGATGACGGGACAGCCACACGCCATCGCTTCAAGCGGAGGCATACCAAATCCTTCGAATACACTGGGAAAAACGAAAACATCCGCAGCGTTGTAAAACAAGGGCAGTTCTTTTTCCTCAACCTGATTGATAATCTTGATGTGTTCAGTGAGATGTAATTCTCGAATGAGTTTCACGTTTCTTTTTCGATTCTTCTCGTTCTGGTGCGCCCCTATCTTAACGAACTGAAATTTGACACCGAGCTCTCGTAACGTGCTCATCGCCCTGATCAACACATCAACATTCTTCCTGTTCTGCTCCGTTCCCACATACAGGATTATTTTCTTGTCTTCCTTGATATCGTACTTTTTCAGGAATTTTTTTTTGTCAAAATGAATGGGCCTATATGCCTTGTGATCAACAGCAGGGTACACGATCCGTATTTTGCTGGTAGGAATGTGCAACTGCTCCATTATGTTTTTCTTTGTTGCTTCACTGATGGTGATGATCAAGTCTGCTTTTTTAAGGAAACTCCAGCTCATGGCAGTTAATGCATAGCCGAGTTTCTGTGCAATCGTGCCTTCTTTCTCTCTGTTAAGGTCATAGATGACGATAATCTTCTTTCGTATGGGAAATATGAAATTCAACGCTGATGCAGGATCGATAAAATAATTTATCCTTCTGTACTTGTTGAGCGCGCAGATGCGCAGGGGAAAAAGAAAAAACTGTTTGAACAATCTCATAAACCCATATTGCTTGCTTTTGAAATAATTATCGTGATACGCAACCTTATCCGCAAGGAATTTCCTGATGTTTTCATTATACTTGTCAATGCTGCAGAGGTAGTCCCGTTTGAGGCCAATGTTGTAATTAACGGTAATCCGTTCCATGCAAGGGTGTGACGACACGGTTTATATAAATGTAACGACACACGCTGAGTCGTCTTCTTTATGTTGTCCTCTTGTTAGTTCATCAAAAACAAGCCGCATTTGATACGTGTTTCTCGTGCAGGAGCTTGCGTGATTAGTGTATGTTGCACGCCATGCTTTGCCGTGGTTGTTGTGCGTGTCAGGGCATGCATTCCCTTGGCAAGGGTTCCTAGCAAAAATTTATAAACCATATAGAACTTGTGGCGCAAGGGGTGTCCTGTGAAAGAAAAAACACACGATGATGGAGAGGATTCTACTGAAGAATTATCCACTATTCTTTCTCGGGTGCGAACGTTCTCCTCCAAATGCATATCTCATACTTCCCGAAAAATGAGGACGGGCCTGCTCCTCACGCTCCTCGTGTTAATTCCCGTCCTACTCACAATCGTCATACGGCTACAGCCGCAAGCATTACCCATTACGGACGATTGGGCGAGAAACGCCGTCAATAACTATTACCGAAATGCCATTGACCAGCAAGTGACTGCCCAATACCCCCACCTTCCTCCACAGAATAGGCAGTCGCTTGTCGATCAACAATTCAACGAATTCCTCAAGACCAATGCAGCCAATGTTGAAGAGCAAGTGCGCCAGACCTCTGCCCAGTTCAAAACCGGCTTCCAGTACGAGGAGAATAACCACACCTACACCTATCTTGGCGATCTGGATTCATACTTTTACTTACGCGATGCCCGCAACATACTCGAGAAAGGAGTGGTCTGTGATACGTACAAGGATGGCGTGTGTTGGGACAATCACCAGTTCGCACCCATAGGCAACGCTGCACAGGCCAGCATGCATCCCTACGGCATTGTCGTGCTTTACAAAGTATTGCACGTCTTCATGCCCTCCATCAATCTCATGCAAGCATCCTTTCTCCTCCCTGCGGTGATTGCATGCATCGCAGCCATTGCCGCATTCTTCATCGGCAGACGCTTAATGAACAATACGGCAGGATTTTTCGCTGCCATGTTCCTTGCGCTAAGTCCGATGTTCATTTCTCGGACGCTCGGCTCGGACACAGATGTCTGGAACGTCATGTTTCCTTTGCTCATCATGTGGCTGTTCATAGAGGGGTTCGAGGCAAAAACCACGTTGAAGCGATATACGTTCATTAGCCTTGCGGGACTTGCCACGGGTTTTTTCAGCTTCGCATGGGTGTCCGGCTGGTGGTACATCTTCTTGCTCATCATCGGCTTGCTACTCGCATATCTCGTGTTCAAAGCAGCACAATTATTTGTGCACCACAAACGAATTCAGTCCCTCTTCAATGCTGACGTCAAAACAGGAGTGCTCATCTTCATCACGTTCATCGCTAGCGTTGCTGTCTTTGTCAGTCTCATCGGAGGATCCGCCCATCAGTTCCTTTTCGCATTCCAAGCCCCGTTGCAACTTGCAACAGGACTGAAGGCAGCAGCACATGCCAACTTATGGCCAAATATCTACACGACAGTAGCTGAGCTCAACGAGGCAAGCATACAAGATGTGGTCATGCAAGTCTCTTTCGGCTATCGATTATTTTTCAGTGTGGCCATGCTCGGCATGCTTGTCATGCTCCTGCGTAAGAAATTGGACATGAAGCAATACCTGTTGCTCGGGATGGGAGCTATTCTGGCATTGCTGCTCGTCTCCAATTGGGCATGGGGGCTTTCGGCGTACGCATACATGGCATTGCTCATCGCACCCGTGCTCATAGCATTGTTCTTCTTGCTCAAAGAGAAGGAAGATATTGATGTCAAACCTGCCTTGCTGCTCGTGATGTGGTTTGCTGCCATGATCTTCGCCAGCATCAAAGGTGTTCGCTTCATCCTCTTGCTCATTCCAGCATTCAGTCTTGCCGCGGGCGTCGCGTTCGGCTATGCCTATCACCACATAGTCAGGATATTTGGCAATGCATCCTGGAAGCGAATACTCGTCTTTTTAGTGCTTGCACTTGTACTCTTCGTGCCGTTCAAGGCAGGACTTGCTGCAGGCAGAGGCTTCGTTCCCAACATGAACGATGGCTGGTGGGATTCACTCACCAAAATACGTACAGAATCGGCTCCTGATGCCATCATCAACTCGTGGTGGGACTTCGGACACTGGTTCAAATTCGTCTCGGACAGGAAAGTAACTCTCGATGGGGGTACGCAAAACCATCCGAATGCACATTGGCTCGGCAAGCTCATGCTCACCTCCAGTGAAGAAGAATCTGTTGCAATTCTCCGTATGCTCGACTGTGGCAGCAATAATGCATTCGAGGAAGTCAACAAACGCATGCAGGACACCGAAAAGAGCGTCAACATCATCGATGCCATCATCCTCATGGACAAGGACGATGCACGTCAAGAACTGGTCAAGCAAGGCTTCACGAGCGATGAAATTGCCACCATTCTCGCACGCACCCACTGCACACCTCCCGAGGATTATTTCATCACGAGCGAGGACATGGTCGGCAAGGCGGGCGTCTGGGCACACTTCGGTGCGTGGGATTTCGATCGAGCATACATTGCCAATAACGTCAAGGGAACAGCGCCAACCGTGGGTATTCCTATGATCCAATCCAGATTCAACTACACTGAAGATGAGGCAAAGAGACTCTATTATGAAGTGCAAGCGTTAGTGAATGAACGGGCAGTCAATGACTGGATAGCGCCCTGGCCGAACTACATCACCGGCAGATGGGCAACGTGCACGAATAAGAGCACCACGAACATTTCCTGTCCGGTGAATATTGGCGTGGGGCAGAATGAATTGCAGACCATCGTCCTGGAACGTGTCGATGTCAATGCCATGCGCCCGAACGAAACAAAGCTCATTTTTGCATTCTATGACCGACGAACGAATTTCAAGACAGGTGAGACGACAGGACAACCGACGGGAGTGGTTATTGCAGGAGAGGAAAAACTCACACGATATGACCTGAACGGCACATTCGATGCAGACGTGCTTCTCGCCAAGAGCAACGACCAGTTCCTTGCATTACTATCAAACAAACGCCTCACTGAGAGCACGTTTACTAAACTCTTCTATCTCGAAGGGGCGTACACGAAGCATTTCGAGAAATTCAGCGACGTCTTCGATCCGACGGGCTCGAGGATTATCGTGTGGAAAGTGAACTGGCAGGGCAAGAATGAAAGCACGAACTAGACCTCTCGCGCTTTTCCTCGTTGTACTCAGTACGTTCTCAACGGCGGGAGCGCAATTTTTCCTGAAACGAGGATCTGTACAACTCGCTTTTAACCTACAACAACTGCTCACCAACCTGCCTCTACTTACGGGGTTGTTCCTGTATGCTGTCGGTGCTTGCCTGCTCATACTTGCGCTCAAATATGGAGAGCTCTCCGTTGTGTATCCGTTCTTTGCGCTCTCCTTCATTTGGGTGTTTCTCCTCTCTGCATTCATGCTGCATGAGCCATACACGTTCTTCTCAGTCTTGGGCGTTCTCGCCATAGGTATTGGCGTTGCGTTAGTCGGAAGTGGTAGTGCATGACACCGCTTTGGGCAATGATTCTCGTTGCCGTTTTGACTATTGTTGGAGCGTATGCCAGCGTACTGCTCAAGAAAGGTGCCGCGACGCTCACCCTACAGAACGTACTCAAACTGCAACGGCATGTCCCGCTCCTGTTTGGCATTGGCTTGCACGGCATCTCGACGATTGTTTTCGTGTATGCGCTACAGTTCAGCGAATTGTCCATCCTTTATCCTATCACTAGTCTTTCCTATATCTGGGTGGCTTTGCTCTCAACAAAATTTTTAAAAGAGCGAATGAATCTCTTGAAATGGACGGGAATACTGTGCATCATCCTCGGCGTGGTGCTCATCATCCAATGAAGGAACGACTGCAGTACATTTGGATTGTTATTGCGGCATTTAATGAAGAACGGGCGATAGCGGGAGTTATCAGAAGTTTGCGCAAGGCAGGATATGCGCGTGTTGTCGTTGTCGATGATTGCTCTGAAGACCGCACGCTCGAACGGGCAGAACGGACAGGAGCCATCGTGTTGCATCACGCCATCAATCTAGGGCAAGGTGCTGCATTGAAAACGGGCATAGATTATGCCTTGGCCAATGGTGCGAGAGTAATCGTGACGTTTGATGCTGATGGCCAGCATCGCGTGCAGGACCTGCCTGCCATGCTCAAGCCCGTGCTTTCAGGGCAGGTTGACGTTACGTTGGGCAGCAGATTCTTGTACAAGCGGGACAACGTTCCTTTGTTGAGAAGAATAACTTTGAAGATGGCCATTTTTGTGCAGCGCGTCTTTTATGGCATCAAGCTCACGGATGCACATAATGGATTCAGGGTCTTTTCAAGAAAAGCGGCGCAATTCATCGACATCACCTGTGACCGCATGGCACACGCCTCAGAGATTACTGAACAGATAAAATTGAAGAAGTTGCGCTACAAAGAGATCCCTGTCATCATTCATTATTCTGATGAGACCTTGCGCAAGGGCCATGGTGGTGTACGGCAAGCGCTCAAGGTCTTCAAAGATATGCTCTTGAAGAAACTCGTGAACTAAGCTGCGGATGAGCTAAAAAAGGAGTTTTGCAAACTGGAGCAATTGCGGCTTGGTGACTATGCTTTTGAACGCAAGTCTCGATAACCGGTCTCTGCTACTGTTTCCCAACACGTTCTGTAGCCGTGAGTCCTGAAAAAGAGCTATTGCCCTATTCCAATCAGGTATGGTCATCTTATCCATGAGCCTGCGCGCCTGCAGGTGCAAGGATAGTTCTCTGCCTATGTTCTTTTTTATAAGTCGAGGATACGCGTGCAGCTTGTCTTTGCGTATGCAGTCAGCAAGAATGATCGCAGCTTTCATGCCATAGATGATGCCGCCTCCCGTCGTCGCCTTTACCTGTCCGGCAGCATCGCCAACAAGAGCAACGTGCATGTTTCCTTGTTGTTTGTAGATGGGCTGCTTTGCACTATACCACGGGATGATTGCTGCCTCCCGCTTTGCGGGGGTGATGTTGAGGCGCTGGCAGAATGCAGTGAATGTCCTGCTGACGTCTTGCCTTGCAGCAATACCTATTTCTGCCGTGTCCTCATCGTGTGGGATGACCCATGCAAAATCCCTCACGAACGGATAGAACGTGATGCTGTTGTTGTGCTTGTACTTCACTATCGTTTTTGTGGCGACGAAATGCGTGCGCTGTTGTAGTAGTCCTGTTTCTTTGCCCACGGTAGACAATGCGCCATCCGCCCCCACAAGCAGGTCGGGCATGAACATTTGTCGTTGTTTCGTCCGCAAATCCTCTACACACACTTTTTTTGTGACGCTCCTGATTTTTGCCGGCTGACAATACTGCACGCCAGCGTCTTGTGCTTTGCCTGCAAGATAGGCAACGTATTCATCTCGTGCGAACACAACGTCAGGCCGTTTGAACGTGACTTCAATGCACTTGCCGTCAGGCGCCATGATTCTTGCTGTACGGATGCGGTTGGTGATGAATTGTCTGGGAATGTCATTGGGTGTGGTGATGAGCGCAGAGCAGGTTTTGTGAAAATTATCATGTTCCTCCACGACTCGAACATCATCGTGTCTGGCGATGCGTGTAGCCAGATGGCTGCCGACGATGCCTCCCCCGCTGATGAGAATCATGCACTTTTGCAAAGCGCTTCCCTTTTTAGCGTTTTCTTTTTTTTTGCAGATAATCGTCGACTTTCTGCGAAAACTTTAAATATGGAATGTTACTCTTTTTCGGTGAGTAATTGTAATTGTGGTGGTTGCTCATTCCACTGAAGGGGGTAATAGCATGATGAAGTCTCTTGTTTCTACATTCGTACTCGGTGCAGCAGCATGCACGTTTGCGCAGGAACCAATACACATACCCGACAAATTGCAACCGCAACCCCTTACACAAACGCAGGACTACACCGTACAGAGCGGGAACAAGCTCTGGAACATAGCAAAAGACTTCATCCACATCCCTGAACAGAATCTCCCCGAAGCCTGCAACGTCATCGTCGATGCCCAAAAAAGATATTGGACTGACAAGAACTGGCAGCGGCTCAACAAGGACGTACGCTTCGTACGCAATGATTCCACCTTCTCAGGAAAGGACGGCATTAGAGGAGACATACTCAACATAGGCAACGACAGCATTCCTCCGGATACGCTGTACTTTGACAAGGCACTACGTACAAAACTAGCACTGCTTGGAGGAAACGTCTCCTTTGCAAAAGGAAGAGATGTCGCGCTTCCACTCTCCATCGAGAACTACAACATAATGATCAGCAGGATCAACACGCTCATCGACATAGCAGAGAATCATGAGCAGCGCATCACTACTCTTGAAGATAGAATGTTTGCCCTCGAACTGAACGTCGTCTACTTGGATGTGCTCACCGCGTTTGCAACTCTGGAACAACAAACACCAGAACCTCCTTCAACGTCTCTTCATGCAGGAGGAACGATTGGCATCACGGCAGGCCAATGGCTCCAGGATGACTATGCCCTGCCCGTCTTCCCCTGCAACACGAGAACAACCTACAGTGACTGGAATGCAGGACCTACAGTGGAAGGCATCCTTGCCCTCAAGGACAGGGCATGGACACTCTACCTGCACGGCAATGCAGCCCTGGACTGGGGAAAGAACGGCATCATCAAGGACTGCAAGGACAACACGCTTGGCAGCTACACTGCACGACACGATGCCGAACAAATCCGAGGAGGCATTGGCTTCAAAGGATTCAGGACATATGGCATCCTTGGCAGAGACGCATCTGCAAAACCTGTCGACTATCTGGGAGTGCACGGCGTGCAC
Organism: archaeon; assembly: GCA_043806035.1. Taxonomy (GTDB): domain Archaea; phylum Nanobdellota; class Nanobdellia; order Woesearchaeales; family UBA9642; genus JAZDHK01. Next base: position 13,261 of record JAZDHK010000030.1, on the reverse strand, counting down.
AGAACAGAAAAGGTAACGACGACGTGCAGAGGTCTTGGCGTAGGACAACGCATATGGTTTGACCAGATCAAGCATGCTTCCTTCGTTGATGCCGCTGCAGAATATATGCGAGCGCAGAGAAAACACACGTATGAAGGCCAACCCATAACAACAGACCCTACAAATCCGTGGTTTGATCCAACATCAAAGCAACAACTCACCACGTACAGAGGACAGCTTGGCATAGGCTTTACGCTTGGCATTCCCTTGCACATTGCAGGCTCTGCAGCATATTCTCGTCTGCAACACGAGCAAGGCTTCCCTGAGGAAGGCAATGTCCATGAATACGTGGGAAGCGTCAACATCATGCCTGTCAAGCCACTTATTATCGGATGCACGTACGGACACACATTGACAAACTTCGATGCAGGACCAGTACATGCGGAAAAGAACTATTGGGGCAAGATCAACATAAGCATAGGCACAGACATCGACCTCTACCGCATGGTCGGAGGCAGACTATGAAATCAGCATTCGCATTTTTTCTCATCCTCACCTTGCTCACGACGAGCGTCGCGGCGCTCCACGCGGAAATACTCCCCAACGAACCCGATGAGGGGCACAGCCTTCTCTGCCAAGTTGATGAATGGGGAAATTTCATCTATCTCTGGTATAGGAACAACCAGTGGCAGAGCGGATTCACCACAGACTACATTCCCTCAGGAAACACGATCGAAAACGAAGTGTGGCGGTGTGATGTCTACTATCCAGGATTCTACGTGCCTGCAGCAACAGACCAAGTAACCATACGATGTACAGATACTGATGGTGACGGCGTGTGCAATCATGATGAAATTCCACTCACAAATGTCATAGCAACAGCAACTCCTTTGGAAGGCACAGCCCCACTCACGGTGACATTGTCCTGCTCGGCAACAGGCGGCAACCCTCCCCTCTCATTCAGATGGGACACGAACGGAGATGATATGATTGACATGACGGGACAGGTTGTCACGGCAACGTATGACCCGGGTATTCATCAGGCATCCTGCCTCGTGAGAGACAGCGACAATGACGCCATGCTCGTCCAAACGCCACTCATCACCGTTCACTATCCTTCCGCGCCCCCCACACTCTATACTATCGGCAACAAACAAGTCGACGAAGGACAGACGCTCACTATCATTCTCAATGCTACCGATCCTAACGATGACAACATCACATTCAGTGCCAATCCACTCCCGTACGGTGCGCAGCTCAACGGCAATACCTTTATTTGGACGCCAACGTACGAGCAAGCAGGAACATACACCGTTACCTTTTCAGCATCAGATGGCCTGCTTTCTGATAATGAAACCATAATCATCACCGTCTTTGATGTGAACCGACCGCCAGTCATACAGCCTCTCGCTCCTATTACGGTTGCTGAGGGGGAATCGATAAGTTTGCAGATTGTTGCTGAGGATCCTGATTGTGATGATTGGGATTGCGTTGACATTACTGCACTCAATGCTCCTGTTGGTTCGCGCATTGGTAGATATGGCTTGTTCACGTGGACGCCAGGATATGATCAGGCAGGAACGTACGTTATTATGTTTGTCGCGAGCGATGGTCTTCTTGAGGACAGAGAAAATCTCACGATAACGGTCACTGATGTCAACCGCGCACCCGTCATACAGCCAATCCCTCCTATTACGGTTGCTGAGGGGGAATCGATAAGTTTGCAGATTGTTGCTGAGGATCCTGATTGTGATGATTGGGATTGCGTCGACATCACTGCACCCAATGCACCAAGAGGCTCACGTATGGGAAGATATGGACTGTTCACGTGGACGCCAGGATATGATCAAGCAGGAACATATGTTGTCACATTCGTCGCCAGCGACGGCTTCCTTGAGGACAGAGAAAACGTAACTATAACCGTCACCAACGTACCGCAACCACCATATGCGCAATTCACATACTCACCTGTCCATCCCGTCAGTGGGCAGGAGGTCTTCTTCGATGCCTCATCGAGCTTTGACGTCGATGGACCCATCACGAGCTACGCATGGGATTTCACGAGCGACGGCTACGTCGATGCGTACGGCGTGAACACGACACACGCATTTGCTCAAGGAACATACGTGGTTACCTTGCGTGTCGGCCAAGGAGGACAGTATGTGTTCACGAACAGAACGCTCATCGTTGAGACATCTCCCAATCACCCACCCGTCCTGCAGCCCATAGGTGACAAGACTATCGCCGAGGGTGCCTTGCTGTCTTTCGTCATTTCCGCTACTGACGAAGACGACGATCCTTTGTCGTTCAACGCAGGCAATTTGCCTACAGGCGCCTCGTTTAACCCAACAACGAGGACATTCAGCTGGACACCCAACTACAACCAGGCGGGCGTGTATGCTGGTGTCTTGTTCAACGTCTCAGATGGTCAGGCATACGACTACGAGGCCATTCGCATCACCGTTCTCAACACGAATCGACCTCCAGACGCCCAATGGAACTACACGCCTCAGCCAGCGCACGTCAACGAAACCACCCTTTTCAACGTCACCTTCAGCCACGACCCAGACAATGATCCGCTGACATTCGATTGGGACTTCGATAATGATGGCACATGGGATGCTCACGGCAGAACAGCAACGCACGTGTTCACGAGACCTGATCCTGCATATGTTGTGCTGTTGCGCGTCTTTGACGGCACGAACTACACGTATAGGATGCGGCAAGTGAGCGTGTTGCCAATCATAAACAGACCACCCGTGGCAGACTTTGTCTTCACTCCTGAACATCCGGTTAGTGGAGAACCAGTCACCTTCCACGCGACTGCCGCCGATCCAGACCATGATCCGCTCACGTACGCATGGGATTTCACAAACGACGGCAGCATCGATGCAACAGGCAATACGAGCACGCACACATTCGAAGCGGGCCTGTATGCGGTGCGGCTCGTCGTCTCTGACGGACAAGCGAACACGACCGTCATCCACAACGTCCTGGTAAGTGCAGTACAGCAGTTGAGCGTCGCCGCTATCGACTGCTTCCCCGTCGTCATCCAACACAGTGAGCAAGTGTGCACGATAGCCCTGCAACAGGCACTGTCTGATGCGACCATCACCTTCTTTGCAAACACAGGCACGACAAATATCAGCAAAACGTGTATGACAAACGACCAGGGCAGATGCATCGTCAGACTCACCCTGTCCACGCTTGGCGTCTACACTGCGTACGCTCATGCAGAACTGCAAGGATATCTGCCTGATCTGGACGCAACACCAAACATTTCCTTCGCTGTCGTCCCGAGACGGTACACCATCGTCGACTTGCATACGTACAACGACTCAGTATTCATGCACGTCGACGACACCTTCTTTAGAGGAGAGGACTTGTACGTCCAGTTCGGCATCAGAAATTCCCTTGACGACCCGGAAACGAGGGACGTGGTCACATCAGTCACGCTCATTAGCATAGCGACAGGGGCACGTATCACCCTTGACAGCCTAGGCTTTTTCGACGGGCATTATCGATTCGGCCTCAGGCCAATACCCATAACGCACGACTTCATCGGCACAGGAGAAGTCTTCGCGTTCTACATCAATTACACAGACACGGCAGGAGACCAAAAATCGACGAACATCACCATCCTCAACAATCCGCCGCAGATCGTGAACCTGCCAGCAGCCATAACCTTGACCACAGGACATCCGCAAACCATATTTTTGGGCGAATACGAGCATGATCTAGAAGACAGAGGCACGAACCTCACGTGGAGCATAGTACAGCCTCTGCCTCCCGTTCCCTTCCTTGCAGATTTGCAGGGGAAGCAACTCACCCTCACACCGCAATTCACAGGAAGCGGCCAGTTGGCGCTCACCCTCAAGGATCTTGATCTCGACCAGGATGAAGCAGTCATGATAGTGCATGTCATCCCTGGAGAAAACCATGTACCCATTGCCCAATTCACGTACACACCAGCACATCCACTCGTTGGCGAAACCGTACTCTTTAACGCTACCGATAGCACTGACCCCGATGGTGATCTCTTGCAATACGCATGGGATTTCAACAACGATGGCAACTATGAGAGCACGGGACGCATCGTCTTACACAGCTTCCCTCTACCGGGCGGACATGTTGTCCGTTTGAACGTCAGTGATGGCCGTGCCTGGAATGTTGTCGAGCACACCATCAGTGTAGAAGGAGGCAACCACCCTCCCGTCCTGCAGCCCATAGGCGACAAGACGGTGCAGGAGGAAAACACACTCTCCTTTACCATACATGCAACAGACCCTGACAATGATGCCTTGTACTACACCGCACATACGCTGCCGCAAGGAAGCACGTTCAACAACAGAACATTCTCCTGGACACCAAGCTATGATCAAGCAGGCGACTATCCTATTACCTTCATTGTCTCTGATGGGCAACTCACGGACAACGAGACAATCACCATCCACGTGCTGAACACGAACCGACCACCTCATGCTGACTTCACCATCAGTCCAGAACACCCAGCTACAGGCAGCATAACGTTCGATGCAACGGCAAGTTCAGATCCCGATAATGACCTGCTGCTCTACTACTGGGATTTCACCGGTGATGGAAATTGGGATGATACGGGAAGAATCGTGCACCGAACCTACACAGAACCCGGAACGTACACGGCACGACTGCTCGTCTTTGACGGCAGCGCATCAGATGGTGAGACAAAGACATTCACCGTCAGTGCGACACTCCATGTCGAGCTCTCCTGCTTCGACAGGGTCATCCAACATCACAACCAAAGCTGCCAGGCACGTGTCATCGATGACCACGATATGCCTGTCGCGAGAGCAAGCGTAACGTTCTCTTTCGCGAACGGAGCCATCTTTGGCACGTGCACCACAGACAGCCTTTCCGGAGGCTGCAGCGCACTACGCACCATGCACGACCTGGGAGAGTATGCCATCTATGCAACGGCAACGAAACAACACTATCCTGATGGTACAGCAGGACCGTTCACATTCACCGTTCTTGCGGAAACGTACACCATCACTGGCTTAAGCACATTCAACGACTCCCTATTCATGCATCCGGACACGATCTTTTACAGGAACGAGCCATTGTACGTCTCTTTCAATGTACGGGACAGCAAAGGCCAGTACGTGGATAACCTGCCTGCAGAAGTTGACCTGGTCAGCCCCAGAACAGGAGGACGCCTAAGATTACGTGCAGTAGGCAATGCAGGACACGCATATAGATATGCCGCCCTGCCTATCCCTCCAACGCACGACTTCCTCGGAGAAGGATTCGTGTTCAGCTTCGTCTTTGACAACAATGTAGGAGGGGAAGCCCAGACAGCAATACTCATATTCAACAATCCCCCGACAATAGATCCCCTTCCCGCACAACAACTCCACAGTGGAGAGAGTATCAGCATCCATCTCAGTGGGCATGACATTGAAGACGAACACAACCTACAGTGGTCTGTACGTGAAACTAGCGATGCCATAACTGCATGGATTATAGGCACCACACTCCACATCACTGCACTGCAGGAAGGCAACGCAACCGTCACGGTCAGCGTGCAAGACCTTGATGGAGACACTGCAGAGGAAGCCCTCCTCGTTCAGGTAATCGCTGCAGAGAATACCCTTCCCGTGTTTACATTCTCTGCCCCCGGCTGCGTACAAGAAGGTCGTTTGTTATCGTTCCTCGTGACTGCATACGATGCGGATGGAGATGAGCTCACGTACACTACGTCAGCACTCCCTCGCGGCGCATCTTTTACCGACCAGCTTTTCTCTTGGACGCCTGATTATGACCAGGCGGACAATTACACCGTCACGTTCACGGTGAGTGATGGCCACGCACGCGTCAGCATAGGTACTGTTCTTTGCGTGCTCAACCTCAACAGGGAGCCAACTGCCGTCATCAACTACACGCCAATCCTGCCACGCGTTAATGAACGCATAACATTCGACGGCTCGAGAAGCTATGATCGAGACAACGACCCTCTCGTTCAGTATGCGTGGGATCTTAACGACGACGGCGTATTTGAGACAGAAGGGCGTATTGTCCAGCACACGTTCACGACGCCAGGACGGCATGATGTCTTCCTTCTCGTCTCCGATGGCCAGCTTGCGGACACGACAGATGCGCGAGTCGACGTGCTAGCGCAGGAAAATCACGCACCCATATTTGATCCTTTGCCTGAACTCGGCTGCGTCCCTGTCGGCACAATAATACACTTCACCGTTTCAGCTTCAGATCCTGACGGCGATGCAGTAACTATCACTGCAGCGTCATTGCCTGAAGGAGCAGTCTTCCAACAAGGCACATTCGACTGGACACCCACACAGCCAGGCAATTACACCATTGTCTTCACGGCAAGCGATGGCCAACTGGAAACACAACAGACGATAACGCTCTGCGTGCTGCAAGGCAACAGACCGCCCGTCTTTTATCCCATTGCTGACCCTGCCTGTGTCACAGAAGGGGAAACGATAACGTTCTCCGTCAGCGCTTCAGACCCAGATGGTGATGTACTCGTGTATTCGGCAACAGATCTGCCTTCAGGCGCACAGTTTACCCAGCAGACGTTCTCCTGGAACACACAGCAAGGACAGGCAGGAACGTATGCTGTGCAATTTTCTGTTAGTGATGGTGAGTTCACGGATGCGGAAGATGTCAACCTCTGCGTCCAGCATCTGAACGAAGCCCCGCAGGCAGTCATTACCTCACCAGAGGATGAATCTACATTCATCACCGGACAAACCATAACCTTTACAGGCTACTGCACCGATGCGGAGCAAGGGCAATTCCCTGGCACGTGGAGCATTGTAGGCAAAGGTGTTATTGGAGAAGGGTACACCGTTCACACCACGATAGATGAGCCAAATACATATCAGGTGAGGATGCAGTGTGTTGATGCACAAGGTGAAGAATCAAGCGCAGACATACGCATCCACGTTGTCGCTCCAGGACCGCTCGATGCAGTTCTCAGCCCACCATTCACAGGATTCATCAATGAAGTCGTGCGCATCAACGGCGAGCAGAGTCAAGGAACAAATCTGACATATACGTGGCAGGTGCAGAACAGCGTGCTAACGACAATCGTGCCGTATCTTGACACGACGTTCAGCACCATTGGCCAGTTCCCTGTAACCTTGCTGGTCAGAGATCAGTACGGTAGAACAGACATGGCAATGGCGACGTACAGGATAGTCGAACGTAGTACAGCAAAACAAGTCGTTGATGAAAGAGGAATGCTCAGCATACTGCAATTAGACGCGTACGGCAGCCAGGAACAAGAGCCATTCGTTGTCCAGCAAGGAGAGGATCTTATGGTGTATGCGCTCGTCAAGAATGAAGAAGACAAGATCAAGGATGTGCGCATGACGGTAGTTATTCCAGAACTGGCGATCAAGGCAAAGACGGGTGCGTATGATCTGGGCAAGGGAAAGCGGCAGGCATATGAACTCCTCGTGCTCATGGATGACGCTCCTCTTGGAGAATACGAGGCACATGTCAGCATTAGCAATGGTAAGGTGACGCGTGCCAAATACGTGCCTGTCCTCGTTACAGACAAGACCTGCAATGTGTGTAAAAAGTAATCACTCCATAATGGTTATTTACGAAAGTTTTATAAATATCGAGGAACTACGAAAAGAACAATCTGGGGGTAAGGAACTATGAAAAAAAGCATCATCGTTTTGTGTGCGTTGATCTTGCTCATGGGCGTTGTCAGCGCCGCTAACATCGAGATTTCTAGCGTCGAAATCAACGGTAGAGACCGCACGCCAGCTGACGGCCATTCCAACAATTTTGTCGTCGATCGCGGGGAAGACATCGATATCGTCGTCGAAGTGTTTGCACTAACTGATGTTGATGATGTGCAAGTGGAAGCGGATATCTACGGATATCGATACTCGACGTACGAAGAAGACAAGGTATCCGACACCTCCCGGACATTCGACCTCAAAGAGAACGATTCTGACACCGTCAGCTTGAGCCTGCAGGCACCCTTGAAGATAGACACGGACTACTTCAAGCTGCGCATCAGGGCAGCAGATAGGGACGGCCAGGAAATCAGTCAAGTCTATGAATTGCGCGTCGCAGGCGTTGCAACAGAGGACGCAGTGCAGATCAAGGACTTCCACTTCTCACCAGAAAGCGTCATTGCAGGAAGAGCCATCACGGGAAGCGTCAAAGTGAAGAATTACGGCGATAAAACACTCAAAGACATCACGGTCAAGGTATCCATGCCCGACTTAGGAGTTTCTGATACAGAGAATCTTGATGAGCTCGAAGCGGACGAATCACGAACGTTCGAGGAATTGCTCCTGCGCATCCCCGCCTGCACCAAACCAGGAACGTACGACGTGGTCATGACCGTAGAATTTGACGAATACGAAAAGACCACGCAAACCTCTGAGATTACTGTCACAAGCGGCGATTGCACGCTGAACCAGCCAAGCACGCCTGACGAGGAAGAGCTCACCACCATTACCATTCCACAGAAGCTCGAAGTGAGAAAGGGAACGACAGGAACGGCATATCCTGTCATCATCAAGAACAACGCGAACAAGGCAGTCTCCTACGTGCTGAGCGTTTCAGGCGTGAGCTGGGGCACGTACAGACTTGAGCCGAGCAGCCTCATCGTCATCAACGCAGGCGAGACCAAGACAGCATACTTGTACGTCACGGCAGACGACAAGGCAACAGAAGGCGACCAGATATTCACCATAGGCATCGACGCAAATGGAGAGACAAAACAGGTTGTCCTCACTGCGACAGTAACACCAGGTCAGAAGTCAGCCAACGATAACCTCCGTAAGGGACTCGAGATTGCACTCATCGTCCTGGTCATCATCCTCATCCTTGTGGGGCTCATCTACGGGTTCATGAAACTCAGAGAAGGCGGCAACAAGGAAGAGGCACAGACGTATTATTAGGGTGGTATGTGTGCGATATGCAGCACTACTTGCGATTTTTGTACTTTTGCTCTTTCCACTAGCGTACGCAAGGATAGACGTCGTGCTGTATGGTGTGAGCACAGATTTCAGCATCGCCATGGAAGGCAGCAATCCAACCGTCTGCAGCTGCACATCCTACCAGGACACGCTCTTGGTGACCAATACGGGAACGTACCCCTCCGTATTCTCTGTCAATGTCGACAATGACGTGTTCGTCAGTGAGAGAACATTCGAGCTTCAGCCCGGAAAATCAAAACTAGTCCAGCTCACCATTCGTGGCGAGTGCGGCCAGCAAAAAACGCTCGACTATCATGTTATCGTGGCATCGAGCACGGGCAAAACAAAGATGTTGGAAAGAAAAGCAGTCATCAAGCAATGCCAAAACCTGCTCTTCAATATCGCGCCAGTGCAGGACTATGTGCTACCCTGCTCGCCCATCACCTTTGAGGCAACCCTGCAGAACACAGGATCTTTCCCTGAAGAGTACATGCTGACCTCAAACCATGATGATGCACGAACAACGCCCGCTGAGCCAATATCGCTTCCGCCCAACCAGAGCAGAACATTCCAGATAGCATACGCATTCGACTGCAAAACATATGGTGAGACGCAATTCACGTTTACGGCAAAAGCACAGAAAAACAAGCTGCAAACCACGAAAGACATAAACATCACCATCGAAGACCAATACGGATATGATCTTAGCCACGATGGAACATTTGCTGTCTGTCTCAACCAAGAAAACACCTACACGATTGATATGCACAATCCTTTGCATTTCGCCAATGATTTCTCCTTCACCCTAGAACAGGACGCACCGACACAGAACGGATTCTATCTCGACCACACTGCATTGCATCTTGAACCAGGAGAAACACAGCACGTCGCAGTAAAAGTACATCCTGAAGACAGCAGAGACGTAGGCGGTCATGAACTGACCATGCACATCGCTAGCCTCAATAAAGAACAAGCACTCCCTCTCCATGCACAGATCAGCAACTGCTACAATCCTCGCGTGGACATTCTTTCCGAGCGCATAACTGCCTGCCCGGGAACATACGAACTACCCGTGCTAATACGAAATGATGGTTCTTTTTCGGAAACAGTGAAACTCACGCTCCAAGGGCCTACCTTTGCCGAACTCACGAAAGAACAAGTCATCCTCGATTCTGGGGAGGAGAAGAACACAACCCTCATCGTCGATACTGAAGACCAGCCTCAACTTGAAGGCGACTACACATTGCGCGTGAATGCTTCCCTCGAAAACGGTTTTTGGACAAGTGACACGCTTGACGTGCAATTGCTTTCCGAACACGCGTGCAGGCAACTCTCCATCAAGGGAAACCTCATCAGAATAGGATACGATCCCTCACAAAAGTCAGTCATGCTCACGAACGGCCCGTACAGAACAGCAACCTATGACCTCAGCCTTGACGGCCCAGCCTGGGCGAGCATGAACGAAACAACGATAACGCTCAGCCCTAACGAGGAAAAAGAGGTATTGCTCTTCTTCTCTCCCAATGGCACAGAAGGCATGTATGATGTCAAGGTACACGCCCAGAGCGATGCATACAGCTATGACCTGCCCGTAAAAGTGAGGCTTGCGCGTCAACCCTTCCTTATTCGTGCATACCAGTATCTTGTCCTGCATCCTTGCATGCTCTTCAACGTGCTCTTGCTCGTCATCGCCTGCCTGTTCGTGCTGCGCTTATGCACCATGAAAAAAATCAGGCTGACGAAGAAGTTCAAGAAGGAGAATAGGCTGTACTTCAAGACGTTCTGGATAGTGCTTGTCGTCTTTGTGCTGTTGTCCGCATTCTTGGCAATATTCATGGTCAAGATTCATCTACAGTATCCTTCCCTTCCAGAAACAGACTCCCTGCACATTGCCTGGTATGAGAACCAGTACAAGACGCTATCTCTAAACGACTACTTCTACAGCCCAGAAAACAGCAGGCTCACGTATTCTTCGTCAGCGACTGACCACATCACGGCAAGCATAGACAGGGATGCGGCAAAACTTATCCCCGAAAGGAATTGGCACGGTAAACAGACCATTACGTTCACGGCAACGGACGTCGTGTCCGAAAGCACGTCCAGCACGGATTTCCTCCTAGAAGTGGTAGAGGTGCCCTCTCCAACGTTCCTACAGCGAATTACCGCGTATTGTGAATGGACAAACCTTTCTCTGTTCATGATCATCCTGCTCAGCATCTACCTGTTGTGGCTGCTGCGCGTACGATGAATCCTGACGAAGCAATGCAGCTTATGCAGCGGCGAACGAAAGAACTGCGTAATCTCGATGTGCTCTTGCATGAAGAAGAGAAATTGGGCAAGCAGCATTACTTCCCGTATCATGCCCATCATGCGAGGCACGTCAGCGACTGCATCACCGTCCCTTTCGGCAAGCTCTACCCCGTCGAGACCGTGAATGGGCTGCTTGAGAAGAAGTATCTACCCGGTTCTAATTGACTTTTGTTTGTCTGCACGCCAGAGTATTTCATTGCTTCCTCTCATAGGAATATTTTTAAACTGCCCCTCGATTCTCAGACGTTGCATGGGGATGTAGTCTAACCAGGCTAGGACATGCGGCTCCAGCAACTGGAGCGTCGAGGCTTCGGCCGATGAGAGAAGTGTTAGTATATATCCGTGAAGGATGAAGATACCGCAGAATCAGGGTTCAAATCCCTGCATCCCCATTCTTTTCTTTGGTCGACGGGAGTAACGTTATAGACGGTGGAATGTCCGCTTTGTTGGGTTCAGATACGCCCAGACGGGACGTGTACTCCCTGACTAAGCATGAGCTGGAAGAAGCGATAAAAACTCTTTCGGATGTGGCTAGAAGAAAGTATGGCAGGTCGGGAAAGCCCAAATATGGCACGTTAAGCAAGGCTTTCTCTCAGAAGGAGCTAGACCTGTTCTTTGCGAATTGTGCGAACAAAAAGGCTCTATTGGCGTTCAGAGCTATGGCATTTCTGGGCTTGCGAGTGGGCGAAGTTGTGGACATGAAAATGGAAGATATCGACCCACAACGTAATATAATATACATACGGACAGAGAAGGCAAGGACGTTAGATGCACTCTATATCCACGACAAGATACGGGCAGACCTCTACGAATGGGTGGAACGGAACAGGCAAAAGATAGCAGACAGCGACGGTTATGTCTTCTTTAGCTGTCAAAAGGACAGGAAGTGCATAAGTCCTCACTGGCTCAGAAAGGAGTTCAGAGAAACGACGGAGAAGATAGGAATAGCTGACACCTACGGGACAAGCCAAGAGACAGACCCAGACAGAGCGCAACGAAAACTGCACCGCTTAACGACGCACAGCCTGCGTCATTATTTCATAACTCGGGTTTATGCCAAGACGAAGAATCCCATACATACGCAGAAACTAGCCCGACACCTCGACTTCAAAAGTACCCAAGTCTACATACACAACGACCCGAAGGAAGTACATAAGTCGATGAAATCCGTCTTTGAGGAAGAGCAGAACGTCGAGCTAGAAGAGTTCATGGAAGCGTTCAGGATGTGGAAGAGGAAATAAAATATTGATAATTTATAGCCATTCTCAGCTAAAAATAGAAAGTTTTATATATTTGTTGTTATACAGAATTTGTAGTTGAACTGCTGGGGGTGTTCGATGAAAGAAAGGAGGAATGACGTGGCATGGAAAACATCGATACGGTCGATAAAGCAGTTCTCGAAAAACTTTTTTCGAGACGAGTAATAAACTCACGAAAACCGCACCATATGCGGTTGACGACATTGGCGCATTGTGGTTGGAAACCACACGAAAGGAACAAAATTAGAACATCGGTGGAAAAACTAGTGAGGCTTGGTCTGATTGTCTGGATCAAAAAATCCAAAGGGGCATTAGCACTCAACCTGAAAAAATATCGTGAAATAAAAGATTTAGTGCACTGATTTGGAGCACACGTGATTTATTAAATAAATGGAAGGTGTATTTTATGTCTGAAGTGATGCTTGAAACTAAGCCATCCTTCCTTCTTGTTTTGGGGGATTCGCCCATTAATAGAGTTATTGATTACTTAATAGAAAATGATAGAGAAGCATGGAGTATGAATGAAATTAGTAAACAGGCTAACGTCGGATACTCTACACTAAAATTAATTTTACCAAATCTAATTAAGACTGAAATTATACAGGTGACTAAGAAAATATGGCACAAGCGACACCGGTCACTCCGGAAAAACAGTTGTTGAAATTGATAGAAAAACCAAAGGCGCATCGCCAGGCGAAGGCCGCGGCGGTAGCTCATTATGGCCAGAAATTTTTTTCATTTGATGTAATAAGAGGCAGGATC
>JAZDHK010000029.1:0-64413 GCA_043806035.1 archaeon | reverse complement strand
GCTGCTGTCATTGATGACTGGTCCGCGTATGACCACGAGGAGAGGTTGGCGAGGAAGATGTCGACATTTTCGCTTGAGAGTAAAACCTCACTGTCCGTGTACCTGTCTTCCTGGATGTACGGCAAGACCGTGCCTGCAAGGAATGGTGACTTGCGCCAGTTCGCCCACCCTCCTTCGTTTTGGTCCTGTGCTACCTGGGAGAGCACACCCCATGCAGGCGTCTGCCCGAGACCGTGTGCCGGTGCATCCCCTGCAGTGTACTCATCAATGCTATCACTAGTCCTGAACGTGTTAAACTTGATATCGTAGAAGTTGAATGTTCCCGTCTGGATGACGATCATGTAGAGGGCTTCTTGTTCATGAAGATATTCTGTAGTCACTTGCGCTGCGCTGGTTGATGCAAGTATGCCTGTTGTCTGCGTTTGCGATGGAGGGTTTCCTCGGGAGGTACTGCCGAACAATGCCGTAGCGATCCATGTATCATTTGCATCGAGTGCTGCACTCAGTTGGAATGTCCTTGATGTTGATCCCCACGAAGAATTCAGGTTGACTGATGTCGAATACGTGCCGAGCATGGCTGCATCATATAATGTATACGTGGGTCGTGATGATGACGTAAGACTTCTTGCCTCGATGGTGAAGTTGATGTTGCTGCTCGCACTATTCCAGAAGCCTTCCTCGACAACAGCAAGATATATAGTATTATCTGCAGGCATGACACCAACGCCGAACTGCCGATCAGGGATAGAGATTCGAACATCAACACCTGTCGCAGTGAGATTTCTCACGTTCACTCCGAAAGGAGGGTCATTGGTAGCCCAGCCCACTGCTGGCACTGCTGCAACTATAGGTACTGGAGTAAGGAAGGTGTTGGTGAAGTTGACATGCTGCCAGGTCGTGCCTGCATTGCCTATTGTTTTTATTTCCATCTTGAAATGCGTCTGCGGATCCACTGCCAACGACCAGGGTCGTGATTCCGCATACGTCACGTTTTCTGCAATGATTGTCGCCGGACCGAGTTGGTAGAGGAATGGGCTGATAAGGGGTGTCGTGGCAACATAATAGGGTTGGGCAATGTTGCTGTCCCAAGAAAGAACTGTCTTGCCGTCTGTCGTCGTCAGTTCTGCATTCGTGGAAAGGATGGTTATCTGTTCTGGAAGTGTTTCCGTCAGCGTGTATTGGTCTGCACCTATGTTGTCCTGTACTGAAAAAATGTTCATGAAGGGTGCAGTCCACGGGTCTATCATGAAGGGAACTTCGCGGATGATCTCAAAAGGCAAGTCAGTAGTGACGAGGAATGTTGTTTCTGCAGAAATGTCGCTTTCGGGCAGGGAGCTTGTGGCGTTGATGAAGAACGTGCCTTCCTCCCAGGTGGTGAAGTTCGCAAGATAGATGCCAGGACTAACTGGAAGGAGTGTCTGGTCTTCTGTGAAGAAGAATGCGCGATTGCCGCTCGGGGCAACAGCCGACAGTTGGAGTGGTGCGTTCTCGAGGGGTTTGCCTGCACTGTCGAGCGCAACTACGTACACTTCGATGCGTTCTCCCGGGCGATACGCTGATTTTTTTGTGTTGATGCTGAGCAGCCCCCATGAAAAAAGCAGGGTGTGCTCGCCTAAATCATCGTCATAAGTTATCTCGTAGAGTCCTGGCTGGATGGTTGTCTTGTCCATGACCAGATAGGGGACGTCGAGCAATGTGTCTGTTCTGAACGATCCTGAGAATGGTTTTTTGAAGGAGATGTTTCTCGCGCCGATAGGAAAGGTGATGACGGGATTTTCCGTTGTTGCTGTTTGTTTCGGCAGGAAGGGGAGCACGGCGAATGTTGTTGTTGCGAGCAGCACATCATCGTCGTAGAGCATGAGCTGGTACGTTCCTGTTTTTTCCGGAGCAAAGGTGAGCGTTGGCTGGTAGTCATGCCTGACACGTTCGCCATCAACGGCAATATACAGATACGTCCCCTGCGTTGCGGTGATGCTAACGCTCTCGCCAATACGATAGTACTGCTTGTCCGTGTTCACAGTGGGTGTCGCTAACGATCCCTGATCGATGGTCACTGTTTTTCTCTCAAGTTCCTGCCCTTGCTCGTCATAGCTGATGATGGTGTACAGCCCATCTTGTTGTGGAATGAAGGAAAGATTTGCTGACGCGCCGACATAGCGGTACAGGTCGGTGTTGAAAAGAATGTCTATGCGCGCCTCGGCTGCTGTCGTGCTGATGAGCAGGGTATTGGAGAAGTCATACTGCACATTGAGCGCGAGCACTAGTGGAGAAAACAGCAAGGATAGTATAAACACGTATGCTTTCATCGTAGCTCCACGAAAAAGTCGACTTGGTCTGTACTGCCCGTGTAGCTGCGCAGTGTCGCGGGTACGCGTATCTCGAAGTCATTCGTATCCGTATCATTGAGTGTGGTGACGAATACCACATCCTGCGCTCCCGTGTAGGCAACACCGCCATCCCCCGCGTCCCAGAGGATGCCCGTCAAGAAATCGCTGGTGTTCGTGCTGTTCGCCTGCGGAATGTTCAGCACAGTCTTATCATACAAAGTCATGTTCCTCTCCAACAAAGGCAGTCCTGCACTCGTATAGGTCTTGTTTATGCTGTCAGAGTTGTTCGTAAGATCGAGTATGCTGTCAAGAGTCAGGAAATCAGCGACGTTGCTTACTCCATTCGTCCTTCTTCCGAGAGCGGTGAGGTTCGTCCAATGGATGGCGCTATCCGCGTCTATGACATAGATGATGCTGCCCGTGATGTTCTCAACATTCCACGTAAAGATAGTGTCATTGCCAAGATTGGTCAGGGCAATGAGACCTGACGTGTTGCCGGAGATGAAGTTCCAGCTGCTGACATCGATGATCTTATGGTTGAGGTTATTGCTTTCATTCTCTTCCACGACTTGTCCAGTTGGCAGCGGTGCATCTGCAAGGACATAGATGTCATTGATGCCGAGAATAGTCGTGTAGGTGATGTTCAGCGTCACGTTCTCTCCCGGCGCGAGGCTGTCTATTGTTACATTGTCTCCTATTTGCATGCTGTTGTTCGGGTGTGTTCTGAAGAATTGGACGATGAACGCGCCTGCTGCAGTATTGCCTATGTTCCGCACGGTCGCATTTATCATGATGGTCTCGTTCTCCTTCGGCCAAGTATTGTTGGTGGTGATGAATGCCGCATTCACTTCAAGGTCAGGTCGGGGAATGGTGAAATTTCTCGTTGATGATGTTTGCGTGTTGTTGACATAGTCCCAGCACGTCACGTTCCAATAATGCAGTCCTGCAGAGAGGTTGTAGAACGTGTAGTTGCTGACAGTGTTATTCGTGACGGTGAGGTTGATGCTGTCATTCCCTGATACAAGGAGGCTGCACGAGATGTTCTCGACAATGGCATCAGTGATTGTAAAGTTGAAGGTGACATTCTCATTATCGGTCATGTTGCCTGGCAGTGGTTCGTGGAGTGTGATGTTCGGGGCGTTGAGGTCGACGATGACGAGCAAGGGTGTCGTGTTGTACCTGTTCAATGCCCAGTCAGTCGCCTCCAAGATGAGCGCATGGTAGCCTTCTGCCAAGGAGAGCAGATCCCATGAGGGTGTTGCATTGTCCACCTGTCCTGTTGCATTCACCTGTCCTGCAACATAGATGGTGTAGTTGAGCTGCAATGCCTGATCATCACTCAGGGTGAAGCTGATGTTGACGGGAGTTGCATTATACCATGATTCGTTTAGTGTGATGAATGCTGCTTCAGGAGGGCTTGTGTCGACATTGAGCGTCCTTTCCTCTGACGAAGCCATGACGTACATGCTCGTGTTATCATAGCACCGGATGGACCAGTTCTGCTGCCCATCGGGGAGAACTGCTGTGATGTTATTCGTTCCGATCGTGTTCAATTCGTCACCTTGTTTGGTGGCGATGCTGCCTCCCTCAATCATGACACTGCAATTCTCCAGTCCTGTCTCTTCCGTGAGGTTGAAGAAGAACGTGACCGTAGCATTGTTCGTCCAAGAATCGTTAGGCGGTGAGATCAGCGTGATGATGGGTGCGATGTACACGCCGAAGTCTCGTGTCACTGAACTGTTCGAATTGTTCGCGGCATCACGGGCAGTGACGTTCCAGAAGTGCACACCTTCAACCAGGTCGGTCGCATTGTACTCGAGGAGTGCAGGGACGTCTATAGTCCCTTGCGCAACCTCTCCCGTGTCAAGGATGAGAGCATACGTGGCGTTCGGTGCAAGGTTGTCCGTGAGGGTGAAGTTCAGCGTGACATTTCTCGTGCTGAAATTCGCTCCCTGATCTGGCTTGTCGAGAACGATATCAGGAGGAGTAGTATCTATGAAGTAGGTGAAAGGTGTTGTGTTTGCGGCATTGCCTGCTTCGTCAATCGCTTCGAGGATGAGCACGTACGCCCCTTCAGGTCTTGAGGGTAGGATAACATAGTTTGGCGTGTTGTTCGCGGTGACGTTTGCATCGATGATAGTATCGTTCAGGTAGAACGTATAGTTGATGCTCAGGTCTGCATTATCTCTGACGATAAAGGTAATGTTCGGCGTGGTGGTGTTGAACCAGCTCATGTTGGGCAAGGTGATGTTCGGTGATGGCGGCGTGACATCGACGTGTATGGTGAGTGGGGTTGCATTCCTTCGTCTCGACAACCCATCACGTGCTTCTACCGTCACGATGTGCGTCCCTTCAAAGAAGTCGAGGTTGAGGATGAAACTCTCATTATCGTTTGCCGTTCCTGATTCGTTGCTGTTGCCATCAATGTATGCAGTGTAGTCGAGCAGTGTTCCAGTGAAGTCAGCGATGCGGACCGTGAATGCCGTGCTCAGCTGGTTCATCCACGTATCATTCTGGGGATCGAGGATTTCGGAGATGAGCAACGTCATGTTGGTTGTCGCATTATTGTTGTCCTCGTCAAGCTCAGTGATGGTATCAAGGGGATCAATGACGACAGTGATGTCGTGGAATTCTCGGGTGATGTTCCAGAGTGCAGTGAAGACCTTGCTCGAATTATAGGTAATGTTGTTCGTGCTGTTGCTGATCTGCACGCCGTTATCGAAAAACTGCACAAGGACATCCTGCGCATTCGTGCCGCCGATGTTGCTGACGTTCGCAGAGATGGTGAGTGTCGCATTCTCTCTCGGGTTCGTCTCGTTGAAAGAGATTGCTGACGCATTGATGATCAGGTCAGGGTTGTTGATGGTGAATGTCCTGTTCTCAGATTGCTGGACGTTCATCAGATCATCCCAACACGTCACATTCCACGTGTGATTGCCGGCAGGGAATGAGAAGACCGTGGTGTTGAGCAGTGCAGGGCTTACTGCATTCAGTCCTGATACGTTCACCGCTCCATCGATGCTGAGATTGCACGTGATCAGCACAGAATAGTCTGTTGCGGTCCAGTTGAAGAAGACGAAATCCTGATTAAACGTTGTGTCCGGGTCTGGCTGGTCGAGTACGATGCTTGGCCCAGAGATATCGAGGGTGAAGTTCTCAGCAGGTGCCGTTCCTGGATTGTCATCGTATGCATCGATGCAGATGACCGTCCAATAATAGTCCCCTTCGAGGAGCGTCCGCGTGAAGTAGTTGGGGACGTTAGGCGTGATGCTGCTGTTCGTGCCGTTCTCAGTACCGTTGATGTAGAGCGTGCAGTTCGTGATGCCAAAAAAGTCCGATGGCGTATAATCGAATGTCGGCGTCGTTGTCTTCAGTCGCGCATTGTCTGTCGGGGAGTTAAGCGTGATAGTGGGGGGTGCCTCCACACTGAAATTAACAAGCTCGTGCTGGTGGGTGTTGTTCGCCGAGTCCTTGCACAGCACCGACCAGTTATAGTTACCGTCCGTGAAGTTCTTGTATCGGGTGATAGTGCTGCCATTGCTTGCAGGGATGTTCTCGAAGACCGGAGCGTCATTAATGGTAATGGTGCAAAGCATGGCGCTGCTCAGCACATCGCTGACGTTAAAGCTGAACAGGACGTTGTTCCACGTCAGAACATCATCCTGCAAAGGGGTATTCATGACAATATCAGGAGGAGTTGTGTCGATAGTGAAGGTCACCGCTGCAGGGATGGTAGAGAGGCTGTTGTTGTCCGTAACATTGACCGTCCAGGTATGGACACCATCAGGCAAAGAGACGGTGAAGCTGTTCTCGACATCAGATATAAGCGACGTGTTCGTCTCGTTGTTCACTCCATCAATGACCAATATGGCGAGCGTGAGATTCTCGTCAGAGGGGATGTAGAGGAAGATGGTCGTGCTGGCATTGTAGAGCGCATTCGGCGTGGGTTGGACGAGCGTTACTGATGGTGGGTTGAAGCTCTGATACCACCACGTCTCACTGGTGTTGCTATTCCCCACAGGATCGGTACAGGAGACGTTCCAGTAGTGCGTGCCTTCATTCGTTATCGTCGTATTGAACGTCACGGTAGACCCGTTGTCGATTGTTTGATTGTAGAGCTGCAGCGTATCATCGACGGTGAGATTGCAGGTTATGTTCTTGCCGACATTGTCCGTCGCGTTGAATGTGAAATTCGTCATCTTGCCGTACCACGTATCGCCCAATCCCGGGCTTATGAGCGTGATGATGGGTCCTGTCCGATCAACGGTGAATCTTCTTGTCTCGGAATACCCAGTGAGGTTGATGGTGTCGTTACACGTCACATTCCATTCGTACGTTGCCTCGATGAGATTGTCGACGAAGAAACTATGCTGCACGCCGTTCAGTATGACCCATTCGGTCTGGTTCCATTGACCATCGAGATAGAGCGAACAGGAGCTGATGTTGGTGTTGTCTGTTGGTGTGTAGTAGAGAAGCAATGCGGACAGGCGCTGTGACTGATTATCCGCAGGACTGTCGAGCACCACGACAGGAGGTTGACTGACGTTGATGACTCTTGTTTCGGAGACGTTCACGTTCCCTGCATCATCGCTGCAGGTGACATTCCAGTAATTGCTGCCATCCCACAGACTCGTCATGTTCGTCGTCGTTGGCTGGGTGTTGTATGCAATGATGTCTGTTGTCTGGATGTTGTCATTGACGGTGAGGTTGCAGAGCAGAATGTCTGCATAATTGTCCGATGCCGTGAAGTTGACAATTACCTGGCTTTCGTTAGTGACATTCGCATCAGGAGGACTGTTGAGCAGGATGCTGGGCATGCTGAGGTCGATGAGGAACTGCTGTAGCGCTGCTTGATCGGAGAGGCTGCTGATGTCCGAGACGTTCACCGTCCAATTATGCCAACCCTCGGTGAGGCCCGAGACATTGAATGCCACAGCAACACCATTCAGAGGATTGTTCTGCGTATCGTTCAGCTCACCATCGAGCAAAAGGCGTGCAAGGATAACACCGATAAGATCCGTCGCATTATAATAGAGGCTGACATTGGGGATGTTGAAGCTGGCATTCTCTTGCGTGATGAGATAGACGCTCGGCGGGAAGTCGAGGACGTTGAAGAGCAGCGTGTCACTCTCTGCATAGTTGCCTGCGAGGTCTATGCAGGAGACGAACCATTCGTGCTGGCCGAGCATGTTCCCGGAGACGTTCCAGCTCGTGAACGTATCATTGGAGACATTCCAGTACAGATATTTGACGCCGCCGTCTTCAGTGAGGTTACATGTGAAGTTTTCCGACAGTTCATCCGTGATGGTGAAATTGAAGTAGACATCGTCATCGCTGACGTTGCTGAGGTTCTCTGGTGCGGATAGGTTAATGAACGGTGGCTGCGTGTCTATGTGCACCGTCCAGTTCTCGTATGCCCATGCGGGATTGCCTTGGTTGTCATACGCGAGACAATTCCACACGTACGTGCCATCGGCGAGTGTCTTGTTGAAGCTCACATTCGCTTCTGCTACACCTATCCCCCGAGACTCGTTCGCCTGGAAGGTACCGTTGAAATCTGCATACAACGTTGCATTTTCTACCACATAATTGTCACTGACTGCACAGGTGAAGTTGAGCGTCGCCTGATTCGTATAGCTCAAGTTGGCTGGGCTGAGCAATATTACGGTGGGAGGGACGCTTGCCGCATCGTAGATGGTGATGTTCACTTTTGGCGTTTGGCTTGCGTTGACAGAAGAGTACGTCGTAGCGTTGAAGTAGGCGAAGAATTCGTGCACGCTGCCTATGGGTCCTGTGGCGTTGACGTTCCAAGTCACTCTGCAGCTCTCCCCTGCAGTGAGATTGGCAAGGCAGGAGATGTTCGTGTAATCATTAGGATTGGGATCAGTGGTGTAGAAAGGAATGCTTCCTGTAATGTTGCTGATGATTCCTTTGTTCTTCTGATACGTAACGTTCAGGCTGACGTAGTCGACACGCATGATGTCTGCTGTCCTGTTCTGCGTGACGAGCCAGCGCACCGTGCTCGTCTGGTTCACGTAATCTGCAATGTTTGTAGTGGTTGCGGTCATGACCGCATCCGTGTCCGCAGTATAGAACTGCCACGTCGCCAGATTCCATTGGTTGGTGTTGAAATTGTAGATGTAGATGCTCATGTTGGCATTATTGTTCGGCTGTCCTTCGAACGTGAACTTGAGCTGGGTTATCTCGCTCTTTGATTCATTGAGATCCATGACCATGTCGAGACTGATGTATCTGTTCGCGCCAGGATTTCCCGTTGCCCATCGATTATTGTCCGTTGCATTGATAAGTGCAGTTTGTGCCTGGCTAAGTAAGACCCTGCTGACGGGATTGCTCTCTGGTGGTCTGTTATTGCTGATCACTTGGTAAGGCCACTTGTCTGTCGTGTAGCCAGTAAGGAAGTCATAGAGCACTGTCCCATTGTAGGGGTCGAGTGTTGCGTTGACATCACCGCATTCTCCTCCAGAACAGCTAACTCTCACAATGAATGTGAAAAAGTCAAGGTATTGGACAGATGTGGCTGTAGCAGGGCTCAAGAGCTCTCCGGTGAGATTGCCCCAGGGAACAGTCCAGTTCACATTCTTCGTTGCCGTCTGATTCATTTCATCCATGCATTGCACGTTAAGCGTGAATTGTCCTGAATCGGTGATGTTCACATCGTCATTATCAAGGACGAAATAGACATCAACAAAATCGGTGGTGGTGTTGCTGAAATAGGTGGTATTGTCCGGACTATTGGTCAGATTGAACGTGACGTTCGTGAGGGCAAAGGCACTGCTGCAGTTTGCTCTGACCTGGCTGATGTTCGTATAGTAGATGGCTCTACTGCAAGGTCCCCATTCATCCGAGACACTGCATTCGATGACATCGACGCTTGGCGGTGGATAGAGAAGGATGAGCCGTGCCGTGCTGTTCGTCTGGTTGCCATATCCTGTCTCATCGAAAGGCTTCACACCACAATGCCAGTACTCCCCGACTTCAGTATTGTCTGCCGTGAGGTTGACACTGGTCACTTGATTGATGAGCGCAGCAACTTGTACGGTTGAGAAGGAAACGTTGTTCCTGTACCAGGTGACGTTCGCACCTAAACTGTCAAAATAGTTCGTGTCCGTGATGGTGAAGTTGCAGTACAGATCAGAGTCGTTCAGAGGAGCGATAGGGAAAACAATTGCATCGACGACAGACGGCAGCACATTGCCTGTTATTGTCACATAGATGTGTTTTGACTGGTTCTGTGGAATGTACGAGGGATAGACTGAGCTATTGGCATAGGCAAATACTTCATGAGTCAGGCCGAGTTCGCCTGTCGCATTCACGATCCAGTAGACGGTGCAGTTCTGTCCAAGGCTCATGTTCGTGAGGCATGAATAGTTTGCAGGGTATGCTGGATTCGCCTGCAGGGTATAAAATGGCGTGCCGCTACCCATGGGAATAATTCCTTTTTCACCATAGCCGGTGATGTTGATCTTGTCCCAGCCGAAGTACTGTCCCCAACCATGGTTGACGGTGTTGTTGCTGGTAAAGAATAATTCAAGCTCTTCTGAACAGTCAATTCCTGATATCGTGCAGAGGTCGGTCATGACATATTTTGCATCGCTGCCCATGGTGTTGAGCGTCGTGCTCTCACACGTGTCACCATTCATGCAGTTGCTGACGAGCCGCCATATACTGTCCGCATCCCGCACCCAGACTGCACTGCCATGCGTTGCCAGTGTCAGGCCATACGTGCCTTGATAATAGGACACGTTGATGCTGCTGCACACGTAGCCGTTGCAGAATCGCGGAGTGATGTTAATGTGTAATCCTCCATCATTGCCCACATCGGCTCTGTCGCAGCCTCTACATTCAAGACCTCGCGCACCCGTGCTGCCGCTGTTCACACCCGTAGATACGCACATGCTGTACGGCGTTGCACTCTCCTGACAGTCATCAAAATCATCCCAGGGAGAGGAGTCACTGCACGTATACGCAGAAGTGGGGCATGCGCCATCAAAGACCTTGAAATCTGTGCCTGGTTCGAAGTCCATATACGCGTACGGATACGCCTGCATGGGATCGAGAACGACGGTTGCATTATTGCACTCACCTTGCAGGCAGGTGACGAGCACTGAGAAATTTCCTGTCTGGTTCTGGCGCATGGTGATATTTGTCGTCGGCTGTATCCAGGAGACATTGAACATTCCCCAGGGCAAGGTCCAGTTGGAGATGTTCGAGACGCCGATGTCCGCATCATCATAGCAGAGCACGCTAAGATTGTATCTTCCCGAGTTGGAGAAGTTGATGTTGAGGCTGCCTATCGTGTAGTAGCCTGCGGTCTTCGTCATGGTCGTGCTGGTAAAGAAGGTGATGTTGTCCTCCACATTGAAGAGCGAGAACGTGACGTTTCGCACAAATCCATCGACATCAGTGCAGTTTGCTCGCACGCCCTGGAGGACTTCATTGTATTGCACACCGCTGCAACTCTGCCATGTACTCTTCTCCTGGCATTGTATGGTAGTAATGAATGGCGGTTGGCTTATCAGGACGGAGACGTTGCTGCTGTTCGTCTGGTTGCCCCACAGATACTGGTCATAGGGAGTGACGCCACACATCCACACGTCTCCCGGAGAGGTTTCGGTGTTGTTGATGAACAGAGAATACATAATATTTCTGGTGACGTTCATGAGGGTGCTGTTGAAATACGTGCCATTGACGTAGAACGTGATGTTCGCGCTCAGATTGTCGAAGAAGTTGGCATCGGTTACCTTGAATGAGCAGTTAAGATTATCTGTTGATACCGGCAGAGTGGGCAAAAGTGTGATTGATGAGACGATAGGTGGATAATTTCCTGTGATGTTGACACGGATGCTTCGTGTGATGTTCGTAATTGGGTACGTGCTGTTGAATATGCCGAAGAGGTCATGGATGCTGTATAGTGGTCCTGTGGCGTTGACATTCCAGCTGACGAGACACCAGTTTCCTGATTGCATGTTCGCAAGGCAAGTGAGATTCGTCGCATTGATGGGATTCAGGTCTGTCGTGTAGAACGGAGTGGAATCAACCATAGGAATGGTGCCTTTATTCACGTATCCGGTGAGGCTGATGTTGTCCCACGCTAGATAGTCTGACCCGTCAAGATTGTTTGTTGTAGTGTAGCTGGTGAATCGTATGGTGAGCGGTTCATTGCAGGATATGCCTAAGACTTGGCAGAGGTCTACCGTGACGAATTGCGCATATGTGCCCATGTTCGCTCGCGAGCATCCAGCGATGCTGTTGCAGTCGCAGTAGGGATCGGTGTCTATGCAGCTTGCGGCTATTCGCAATGTGCCATCGGTATCGTTTACTAGGACTGCGCTGCCTTCGTTCACATTATCTAATCCTTCGACGACCTGGTAGAAGCTCAGGTTGAGCGACTGGCAAGGATAGCCTCCACAAGGCGTGCTGTTGACATAGATGTACACTCCACCTGCATTAGACGCATCATTCCTGTCACAGGCTCTGCATTCGAGGCCTCTCGAGCCGACAGCAGATGCATTGCTGCTCGAACAAATGCCATACCCTCCATTGCCGGCAAGGCAATTATCGAACTCATCCCAGGGCGTGCTGGTGACACAGGTTGTGCTTGTTGGGCAGTCAGTATCATAATTGGCGAAGTCAGAGGGCGTCTCGAAGTTCATGCTTGCAAGCACGAACGCTGTCGGTGGATCGAGCTCTGCAGTAATGTTGCCACATTCTCCTTCAGAGCAGGAGATGTTGAGTATGTACGTGCTGAACCTGTGTTGTGTGACGTTGACGTTCGTTGTTGGCGTGTACCAGTTGCCGAGCAGTTTTCCAAATGGTATGGTCCAGTTTGTCCAATTCCAGCCCATGGCTCCTGGCGCATCTGCGCTGCAATTTACTTCGATGGAGAAATTGCCACCGTCCAGGATGAGCTGGCTTATGTTCAACAGCCAATATGCAGTCGTGTTGTCAAAGGTTGTATTGCTGAAGTAGGTGTTGTTGTCGTTTACGTTGCGCAGAGTGAAGGTTGCGTTTACGATAGGTTCGCCGCCGGAATACGTGCAGTTCGCACGCACGGCAGTGATGTTGTTTCCATACACTATGGCACTGCAGCCCACCCATGTCGTGCTGTTCCTCTGGCAGGAGATGCTCTGCACTTTTGGCCTGAGCTTGTCGACGATGGTGATGTTGACCCTATTTGAAATGCTGGCATTGTACCACCCTGCATAGTAGTTAGGTTCCTGGATGACGAAGAATTCCCACACGGTACTGATGGGACCTGTTGCGTTGACGATCCAGGAGACATCGCACGTGTTGCCCGGCAGGATGTCCAGGCAGGGTGTGAATATGCTATCCTGCGGGTTTTGCGTCGTCGTATAGAAGGGATCTCCTGCAAGCATAGGTATTGTCCCTTTCGACTGGGGTTCTGGGTTGGAGAAGAAGATGTGTTGGTTGTAGTTGATGAGCTGCTGATAGCTCTGGTTTGCGTATTCTTTTCCAACGGTGGTGTCCAATGCCCTGAATTCGTACATAGTGCCCGCGAAATAGTAGCCCGCACCAGTGAGGTCGTGGAAGTCTTTATTGCTGCTTCCCGTGTATGCAATGCCTCCGTTTGCCGTGTGCGCTCCGATGTTTGCTGATGTCTGATTTGTTCCTATCACTTGTCCGTTCAGGTAGAAGGTGAAATTATCAATCCCGATGACTCCTGGATACCTGTATTCCAGGATGGAGTGGTATTTTGTGTTGCTGTTGACGCTCGTGTTGAAGTAGTGCCCCGTCCACCCGTACGTTTCCGACCACCAGCGCGCATAGAGTTGTCCGTTCAACAGGTAGAGCATGACGCCATTTGTCGTGCTGCCCTCTGCAAAGAGCACCTGTCTCGTGTTGATGTCCAGGCCCGTTTCGAAGACCACCTCAAACGTTCTCGTGCTGAACGCCGTTTCCCAATAGGGAAGGTTCGCCTCGCTCCACGCATCATTTCTACCATCGAAAGAGAGGCCATAACCAAGATAGCCGCTGACGTTTGTGGGAACGCCGACATTCGCGACTCTGTCTCGAGCATTGCTCGTCGAGTCCTCTCCCGTGTAGTTCATATGGTAGACGAGGGCGTAGTTGCTGTTCCACGTCCCTGTCCTGTCATCGGCAGCAGATACGTTGTCATTGCCGTAATACATGCAGATGCTATTATTGCCAAGACTCACATTGACTCTTACCCATATGCTGGCGTCGCTGTCTGTATAATTCTCGATCTCGAATGCGAGCAGTGCTGATGTGTTGCCGCAGCTCCCGTCCAAGAATCGTAAGTCAGAATAGTTGGCACTCATGAACGGATCTTTTGCCACGGACAGGAAGATGGGAAACTCAAGCAGCGTCGTGTTGGCGACGCTGACAATGGTGACGTTCTGTCTGTAGCTCCAGTTCCTGTTCCACCAGCCTATGTCCGGGTCGAGCGTCGCATTCGCCGTTCCGCATTCGCCGCCCGTGCAGGAGACTCTTGCTGAGAAGTTGAACGTCGTGTTTTGGACTACATCAAGAGGGCTTGTTGGGTCGAGCAATGTTCCTGTCAATGTCCCCCACGGGACAAGCCATGTTGTCGAGGAGCTCCTCGTCCCAGATTGGTTGTCCTCACAAAGGGCGGTGAGCGTGAACGGCCCCGAATCATTTATGGTTCTGCTCAACCACAATGTCAAGTATCCTCCCGTGTAATTTGTCGTCGTATTCATGAAGTAAAGTGCTGCATCAGGGATGTTCGTGAGGTTGAAGGTGACGTTGCTTATCGTCGCCACTTCACTCGTGCAGTTCACCCTGACACCAGCCAAGGTGTTGTCGTAGACGACATTGGTGCATGACTGCCAGGAACCACTCTTGTAGCACTGCATATTATTGAGGATGGGCAAGCCCAGGCTTACCGTAATGTTGTAGTGCGTGCTGTTCGGTCCGATATTGCCGGCGATGTCTTCGCCGTACGCCATGATTTCATACGTTGAGCTTTCCGTCAATCCATTAAGGTCCCAGGTGCAGTTTGCCTTCCCTCCTGAAGGCGTGGCGACGCAGGCTAGCTGCCAGGAGGAGGTGTTGTCCGGTCTGAACCAGAAACTCACATTCACGACAGGACTGACATCAGAGACGGTTGCATTGACCATGTACTGTAGCGTCGTAATAGTTCCATTTGTTGGTGGTCTATCGAGAGTGACGTCTGGCCCTGCAAAGTCGCAATAGCCGTGCCAGGGTGTGCCGTTGACGAAATACGTCTTCAGTACTGCCTGGCTGGACGCGTTTGTGTACGCTATTGCGAATGTGCCGTTGCACAGGCCGAGGTTGAGATGACTGTCATCTGCCACAACATCCAGGAGGGGATAGGCTGAGGGCATGTCATCGACAACAAAGGGAGGTGTTATCTGGAATCCTGTCTGGTTGAAGACGCTCGCGAGCAGCGTTCCGTTCTGGGAATTCCACCAGGTCATGACGAAATAGCTCTTGCCGTCCATGTCTAACTCTGCGACACTGACTCTGCTCTGGCCACCCACTTGCGTGTTTACGATAGTATTGTCTGCTATCAGTGCATAGCTCGAGTCACCCGTCACATCCCTGATTTCAAAATAAGCGGTGTCCGCGGTGGCGTCGTAGAAGACAACGACGAAGGTGTTGTTGCGCATGCCTGTCGTGGCCACCTGTCCTGTATCACCAACATCAGAATCAATGGATCCCGTTCCCAGCACGGCAGTGCCCACTTCATTACGGAGGCTTACGTAGACGTCATCGACAGAATCATCATACCAATTCCCTATCCAGCGTGTTGAGGAAATGACTGCACAATCTCCCAGATTCTGCAGGGTGTCTTCTGGCAGCATGTTGCCGTCAAGAGCGGTCTGTGCGGTTATTCGCGTGCCGTTGTTCCAGTATATCTGAGTGTCATACTGTAAGTTAGCGCCATTGGCGTACGTGATGACGAACCTGTCTCCGAGCTCGCACACAGCCGTGTCCGTGTTCGTGCCTATGTTCGCGCTTATCCGTGACGTATAGATCAGCGTTCCATTGCGGTGATAGATGTAAAAGTCAAGTGCCTGGTCGACGCCATCATTCACGACGACAACAAAGTGCGTGCTGTTAATCGCGGTTACGGATATCCTGCTCGTTGTCGTGACGTTCAGGTCAACATCGATCTCCCCCACAATGACTGTCTTGTTCGTGTTTCTCACTTGGAAGCTTGCTTGCAAGGAGTCCGCGTCTATCCATGCCACAACTACCGTCACATTATCCAACGCAGTACTGTCCACATCGATGAAGGGCGTGTCGTCGACAAAGGTCGTGTTGTACCTACTAATCGTCCTATTCCCAGTTGATGCGGGATTGTAACTGACATCAGTCACGTCGACGAAATACGTGTGCATGCCAAGGCTGAGATTGGTGGTGTTGCTGTACAGCAGCCATCTGCTGATGTTGCTGCTGAAGCCGTACCTGGTAAGGAAGGTCATGCTGAGCTGCTGCACTTCTGAAGCATTCAATGCCCTGTTGTATATCGCTATTTCGTCGATGCTACCGTTGAAGTGGCTTCCATCATGGCCTGCTGCAAGCAAGAGGGACAGTGCGTTCTCATTGATGAGTCCAGATGCTGATGTGGTTGCCTTAAGCGTTCCATCAACGTAGAGGTTGATGCTCGTGCTGTTCTTGACTGCCACGATGTGCTGCCACACATTTTGTGGGTGTGCTGCAGTGTCCTCTACACAGATAGGTGTTCCTGACCTGTTGACGAAGAACTGCCACCTGCCTGGGTTTGAGCAGTCTCCACCCGTGTAGTCATCGCGGATGGCATACGTTCCCTTGTCGAGCTGCACGTCCTGTGCTGCTGCTGCATCGTTAATCCACATGCTGATCGTGAAGTTATCACGTAAAGTGTTGGTAGTGTCGCTGCTGAAATTGATGAGGCCATTTGCGGCAAATGCTGCACACGCATTGCGTTTACAGTCGGCAGGGATGGTTTTGTTGGTGGCACTTCCCGTCTTGGCGTAGATGCTGCTGTCCACGACAACACTGTCTGACTCTCCCAGTGCTGATACGTTATCCAGGTTTATGAGAAGGGTAGTGCTGTCATTATAGATGACAAATTGTAGGTCATCCCATGTCCAGGCGACATTTCCTAGTGCAGAATCGTTGATGCTGACATTAACAACGACATAGTCGTTCGTGGTGGACGACTTGTCAGGAGGCGTTGGGCTGACGAAGGCTATTACAGGAGGAGTTCTATCACAGATGCCATCCCATTGCCTACCGTCGATGAGATAGCCTGCGAGCGTTGCCTGTCCCGTATCGTTCGTGTACGCAATCATGAACCGCTCATCACACAAGCCGAAACCGAGGAGTGAGTCGTAGCCTACGACGGAGAACAACGGCAATGAAGTGTTCGTTTTCGTGGTGATGTTGAAGGGAGCGGTGACTTGTCCTCCTGTCGCGTTGAAGACTGCTGCCTTGATGGTGGAGTCGTTGTAGTTGAGCCAAGTGACGACAAAGTAGCTACTGCCCGAACTCTCTATTTCGGCAACGCTGACTCTGGAATCAACGCCCGTGTTTGCGTCGATGACCGTGTTTGCGCGCGTGTTACCGAATGCAGCCCCAGTTAGATTCCTGACGGTGAAGGAGAGCGCTGATGTCGTGCTGTCATAGAAGGCATAGGCGAAACGGTTGTCGCGCAATGCAGCAGCAGCAACGTGCGCAGTCTCTCCCACAGCACCATCCACATTCGTCTGCCCGACGACAGCAGTGCCTGTCTCATCACGGGCGGCCATGCTGACGACGTTGCTGCCATCATCAAACCACGCATATATCCACCGTGTTGCGCCCAGTGCTGCGCAGTCGATGAGATTCTGCTGTACGTCTTCAGGATTCATACCGCCGTCAACAAAATTTTCTCCCGTTCGTTGCGCACCATCGTTCCAGTACATTTGGAAGTCAGCATCGTTATCATTATCGTTCGCATAGAGCAGGGCAAGCGTTGTGCCGAGTTCACATGCCGCAGCATCCGTGTATATGTCCACACTCGCATCGATGAGTGTCCTGTCCACCACTTTTCCTCCTGTCCGATTGTAGATGAAGAAGGAGACGGTGCTGTTGTCGATGAGCAGTATGGCGAACTTGTTGGCATCTATGGGCGTCACTGCTATTCGGTTGAGTGCAGTGCCGTCCGTGTCTATATCGACCTCCCCTATCAGTTGTGCGCCTGTCGTGCTCATGATTTTAAAGGATGCATCATCAAGCTCTTCATCAATCCATGCAACAACAACTGTCGTGCTGTCAAGTGCAGTCATACTTACATCGACAAAGCCGTAATCATCAAAGTACGAACGGTAGTAGCTGGCAGATCTGTTTGCCACTCCTGTCGTGCCGTACGTGTCCACTGCACGCACGATATAATTATAGTTTTGGGGCGTGAGGTTCGTCTCGTTCGCGAACAACGTCCAGTTCTCCATGTTGACTTTGTTGAGGTTGCTGATGAAGAACTGCTGCACCAGCTCTGGAGGCGCTGCGCTTCTCGAGACGCGCACTTCGTCGATGCTGCCGACAAATCCTCTGCCTGACTGGCCGAGCTCAGCACCGATGCTGACATTGTAACCACTGCCTTCAGGGGCTGCACTGACCGGATCAGTGGCATCAAGCATGCCATCGACATACAGCGTGCAGTCCGCACCATCGTACACACCCACAAGATAATGCCACTGCCCATCACGCAAATCCACACTACCTGCAGCATCACAATCCGTCACAGAACTCGAAGAACTGAACTGCAATCGCGCCTTGCCATCCGTCCACAACCCCAACCAAAAATTCCTGTCCTGATCACCTGAGACGTATGCCTCTTTGCTGATGATGGTCTGATAGTCTGCAGGTCCACCAACATCTGCCTTTATCCACGAGGCTATGGTAAATTGAGTTATGTCAAGCACGGCATTGTTTTCAAGGATGACTGCTTGCGAGTCGTTGAACCAGAATGCCTTGCCGTACTTTCCTGCGACAAGCGTTGCATTTGTTGTGGCCGTGAAATTGTTCGTGCTCATGTCCTTGACGACCGTGTCCGATTCTTCAAGAGCGGAGATGTTATCAAAATTGAAGTAGAGCAGGGTAGTAAGACCTAAGAGCGTATACGATGTCCTGTTCCATTCTAGCACGATATCTCGCAGGTCTGGTTCAGTGATAGTGAGGTTGAAGGCAATGAAAGGCTGCGCTGTTGACGAATTATCGGGAAGTGTTGGACTGGTGAACGTCATGTTCGCGGGCGTCTTGTCGCAGACACCATTCCACACACTGCCGTCCAAGTTGAACGTCTTGAAGACCGTGGCATAGCTGCCGTTGACATAGGCGAGGCCGAATTTTTCCGTGCACAATCCTGTGTTGATTAATGATGCCGTGCCGACAAGGTCGATGATGTTAACCGTGGACACGTCAGAAACTGCGACGAAGGGGGCAGTGATTTGCAAGCCGTTGCTATCATAGATTGCTGCTTTGATGGTATTGTCTGCACTGTCGACCCATGCCGTAACGAAGTAGCTTTCTCCAAGCGTGTTTTCCACTTCAGTCATGCTCACGCGGCTGTCTGCTCCCGCATCAGCGTCGATGACAGTGTTGGCAAGCATGGTCTGGAATACCGTCGCTGTGACGTTGCGGATGCCGAAGAGTATCTCTGACGTTGATGAGTCGTAGTAGAGCAGGCCGAAAACGTCATTCTTGACACCCATAGTGGCGACTTGTGCAGTCTCTCCGGCAGTAGTGTCGACCGCGGTGGCCCCGCGGACGATTGTGCCATCCCCGTTCAGTGCGGCAATATCCACATAATTGCTGGCATCGTCGAACCAGAAATAGACCCAGAGGTCACTATTCAGCGACGCGCAATCCACGAGATTCTGCTGCAGTGCCTCAGGTCCCATGTTACCGTCGACGGGCGTCTCTATGGTTCGTTGGGTGCCGTCGTTCCAGTACATTTGCATGTCTGCATCGTTATCATTGTCGTTCGCATAAAGAACGGCAAGCGAATCCGTGAGTTCACAGAGTGCAGTATCCGTGTACGTTCCCACGTTCGCGTTTAAGATGGTTCTGTCTACTACATTCTGCCCTGAGCGATTGTATATATAGAGTGTAGTGGCATTATCATACCCGTCAGAGAGCTCTATTGCGAAGTGCGTGCTGTTTATTGCTGTCACCGCTATTCTGCTTTCGCTGTTGCCTGTTGTGTCTACTTTGGTCTCGTTCACCAGCACCATTCCTGTTGTGGACCATACCTGGAAGTTGGCATCATAATTTCCTCCGTCAATCCATGCGACCACAACAGTAGTGCTATCCAGTGCAGTCGTGTCGAGGTCGATGGCAGGTTCATCATCGAGCAGTCCGTATTTGTAGTATTTGATGTCCCGCAGGCCTGTTCTGTTCATGCTGCCCGTTATGTCTGTTGAGAGTAGTTGGTAGGTGTTGATGCCCGTTTTCAGCGCTGATTGGTTGATGGTGAAATTCCACTTGTCCTGAGCATATTTGTAGAGGTTGCTCATGCCCAACTCTTGGACTGCGCTCGTATTCATGGAGGTGTTGAAGATCGTGACTTCATCAATGCTGCCCACAAGGCCTCTACCAGCATCGCCGATGGCGTAACCTATGCTCAGATTGGCATCAACTCCTTGCGGGGTCGCTGTCACGGCGTCCGTCGCTTTGACAACTCCATCGACGTACAGTATGCAGTTCGCACCATCGTACACGCCGGCAAGGTAGTGCCATCTTCCATCACGCAAGTCCGTGCTGCCTGCAGCATCGCAATCCGTCACAGAACTCGAAGAACTGAACTGCAACCGCGCCTTGCCATCCGTCCACAACCCCAACCAGAAGTTTCTATTCGATGAGGAAAATTCCTTATTCAACACCGTCTGATAGTCAGCAGGGCTGCCGACAGATGCCTTCACCCATGCACCTATAGTAAAGAGGGGAGCATAAGAGATGTTGGCCATGAGGTAGCCAGCATCGGCAAACGTGTACGCTCCGCCGTGCTTGCCGCTTGCGGTCCAGTTCGCATTGGTGACGGTCGCATTCGCGCCATTGCTGCTCACGTCGACAGCCAAAGAGGCAGTATCGCCGATTGCGCTGACGTTGTTGAAATTGTACTTGGCGAGAAGCGTCGTGTCGAACAGTGCATATGCTGCTCCATTCCATAACCATGTAGCTTTCCACAAGTCTGACTCGTTGATGCTAACATTGACGATAAATGAGGTGTTGCTCGTCGCCTGATGATTGGGAGGAGTTTGGCCAGTATATGCAGCAAGGGGTGGTGTGTATTCACAACTGCCATTCCAGGCATTGCCATTGATGAAGAACCTGTCAAAGACTGCTTCTTCAGTCGCATTGGCATAGACGACGATGAACGTTCCTGGACAGAGGCCCATGCTTGCATGTGAGGAGTAGCCGACAATGTCAATGAGCTTTCTTGTGGCGCTCTGCGTTGCAACGACAAAGGTAGGGGTGAGTAGCATGCCATCGCTGGCGTATACGGTCGCTTTGATGGCGTTGTCCGTTGCGTCCTGCCACACCAGGGCGATGTAGCTCTTCCCGTTGTCTTCGATCTCTGCAAGGCTCAACCAACCATCACCGCCAGCATCATCGTCAACACCTGTTGTCCACGTGGTGTCGAATGTGTCGCTTGCCGTGTTGATTACCGTGAGGTTTATGCTCTGAGCAGTGGAGTGATAGTAGGCAAGGGCGAAACTGTTGTTCCGCAGGCCAGTTGCCGCAACTTGGGCAGTCTCGCCCACTGAATTGTCGACATTTGTTGCCGCGATGATGCTCGTGCCATCTTCACTTCTCAATGCAATATTGATGCGGTTTGTTTGGTCGTTGAACGCTGCATACACCCAGCGTGTGCTGTTGATGACGGCGCAGTCTACAAGGTTCTGCTCTCTCGCACCGGGATTCACGTTGCCTATGGCTGCGGTCTGGGCTACCGTCTGTGTGCCGTCATTCAAGAACATCTGGAAGTCCGCTTGATTGTTCTGATCATTGATGTAAAGCGTAGAGAACACGTCCCCTAGCTCACAGGTCGCCACGTCATTGTTCGTGCCGACGTTGGCATTAAGCGCCGTCCTGCCCTGCACGACACCCCCATCCCTCCGGTAGATATAGAATGCTGCATTATTCGTGCCCGGTCCATCGATTTGTTGGATGATGAAATGCGTGCTGTTGATCGCCTCGACGGATATTCTGCTCTGGGCATCTCCTGTAGTATCAAGCACTTGTTTGACCAGCTGTGTGCCGTTCGTGTCGTAGACGGCGAATGTAGCATTGCCTCCCGTTCCGCTGTCAATCCATGCGACAACGATCGTTCTGTTGTCGAGCGCTGCAAGCTCAACATCATATCCACCAGTGCTGGCGAACTGAGGATCAACAGCCAAGAACCACGGCCGTGCCTCAGTGTACGTTCCTGATGATGAAGTGATATGCGCTTGGAAGTCGTAAAGTGCAGGAGTTTCAAGAGGAGGGAGGAGGGTGTAGTGCACGCTGGATCCGTTGATGAGCTGCCACGTGAGTTGCGTTCTGTCTGCAACGCTACTCTGGACAGCACCCCCTGCGTCGAGGACGGTCATGTTTGCGGAGAATGTTTCTGTCAGGGAGAATTCCTCTTCCCGTTCTGCATAGACGGTTATTGTGCTGGTGAGATTCTCCGTCCACGGATCGATGGTAAGGGGGGTTTCTCTGATGATGTCAAAAGGAAAGGATGCATTGACGAGGAACGAGGAGTACATGGTATAATTCACGCTATCGCTGACTGCAGTCACTGCCAGCCAATACGTTCCCTCACCTTGCGTGGTGTAGTTGCTCGCATAAATGCCTCTGCTGATGTTCGTTATCGGCGTGTCAGATGTGATGTTGCCGTCAGGGTCGGTTATGGCGAGTGTCAATTGGGCATCGGGAACGAGGTAGCCTTGCTGGTCGAGCACCACCATGAACAACTCCGCGGTTTCTCCAGGATGGTATATTGGTTTTTTTGCGTTGATGGTGGCAAGTCCTGTCTCTGCAAATCCAGGATCCTCGGGCGTGAGGTTGAGCGTGTAATCTTGTCCTGGCGTGAGGTTGAGGAGCTGCTGCCAGCTGCCTTCGCACGTGTCCTGGTCGAAATCCCATTCTTTGCACTTCCATACTGCTGTTCCTCTGGCGCGGATGGTGAGCGTTGCTGAGCTGAAGTTCAGTGCCGAGGGGTCGATGGCGTAGAGTGCTTGCACTTGCTTGTTTTCAATCGTCGTGAATTTCTGCACTTGTTTGAACTTGATGACGTATCGTTCTTGCTGGGTGAGGTTAAAGAAGTGCATGCGTATCGGTTGCTCTTTCAGAGATAAGACGAGTTCGGTCTTTCCCGAACTGGCATAGAATGTCATGTCGACAGGCAGCGCCTCCTTGTCGCCGATGAAGATACTGCTTCGTGGTATGGGCTGCTGTTCCTCAACGATGAATGTTTTGGCGAACGTCTCTCCGTTTCTTGAGGCGATGATGGTATAGTTGCCTTGCTCTCGAGGGACGAATGCTACAGGCTCAGTGACTGCTCCCAAATATCTTGCTTGCGATGTCGGTGTCTGGATGTCGAGCACGTCTGTCCCTTCAGGGAGGAGTATGGTCATGGGCCACCCGACAAGGTAAGGGTAGTTGGAGATAGTTATTACGTCACGTGATGCGTTTGCGACGTCAGTCAGGTTGTCATCTGCTGTTTCATTTGCGGTCATGACCATTGCCGTATTGTTCACTTGCGCACTAGCATTTGTTCTATATTGTGTGTTGTTTTTCCCATCACTGCGTACCCTGATGGTCGCTTCTGATAGTTCCTGCCGTTCTGGGCTGAGCAGTTGCACGAGATATTTCCCTTCTTGCTGCGGGATGAACTCCATGGTTGGCTGCAGTTTGTTGTTCTTGAGCAGCGTGCCATCAGGCAAGGTTATGGTGAGGTAGGCATCAGCGGGAATGTCTCCAAGCAATTCCATAGTGAACGGCTGGAGCGGCACGCTTTCGTTCGTCACATTGAGTATGAACCCTGCTGTCCAAGGCAGGCAGGCCAGGAGGATGAGAAACAATGCGAGTTTACGCATGTTTTCCCTCCAAGAGCCACTTGACCCTAATCTGGTCCTGTACATCTGCTATCATTTCGGCATAGCTTTCAAATGAATATATGACCGTCTTCTCTTTGAGCAGTGCAGTATCGTTGAGCAGTTTTGTCTGGAATTCTTCACGGGTGAGCAGGACGACGGTGTTCGGCAGGAAGTGTAGTTGGCGCTTCGTCTCTTCAGGGACAACCACGTAGTAGCTGTTATGCACGTGAAGGATGAGTTTGATGGGTAGTTGCTTGGTAAGCAGGTTTAGCGTCTTGAGCAGGTTGCTATTCTTGTTTTCTCTTGCGGAAAAGAATGCGTTTCGTTGCTGCAGTTCTGCTTGGGCAAAAAGCAGTGCCGCTTGCGGTTCATGGAAGTTGAGGCTGCACAGAAAACTTCTGCCGATAACGTTTTTGGTGAGGATGCCCTCGCGAATCATCCTCGTTGCTGTCCTGTGGATTGAGGGGTATTGCTTGTGGAGTTCTTTCGAAAGTTGATGGATGCTGTAGCTCCGCGTCAGGTCTCTCGCAAAAACATGCACGATGTCCTGTTCTATCCTTGTCGTCACTCTTCCCCCACCCTTCCTATTTCACTGTCCTCACTGTTCTCCTATACGGTTTTGTGTAATTGCCAGCACCATTCACCATTATATCTTTATAGATACATACTTATATCATAGTAATTCTTTTTAAATATTTTGTTTTTTTCACTTTGAACACACAAATAGAGTTACGTTCACAAAAGAGACACATCTTTGAACAGACCACGCCAACATTATAATAAAAAAGATATAATATGAAAAAGAAGAAAGGAATGATATCCTGCTTTCTACCATCTAAAGAAAGATGAAGATGCCCACAAAAAATGCCAACGATGCCTTGCTGCAGCAAGCGAGTAGGCATCCTCAGTGACTCACCCACGTATGTAACCCCCGATACGATTGCCAGAAAAGGCATTTAAAAAGATTACGGATAACTTGCCACGTATTTTGCTGAAACGCATACCGAAATTATCAGTAAAATGTTGTCACTGAAAAGTGAATATTTATAAAGGGGGTTGTATTCCCGAACACATGAAAACCGCACTGCTCATCACACTCGGATTAGTCACATTAGCAGCAGCACAAGATCCTGTCCTGCGCTACAAGCGACCATATCGTGCACACACGGAAACAGTAGAAACACTGCACCTCAATACTGACAGTAAACACATCCAAGTGGCAAAGAAATCAGAGCAGGATGGCCTGGCAGACATCAGAGCTGCTGTCCGGCCGAACAAGAATGAAACATTCATGTACCTTCCTGAAAAACAGGAATGGCAAGAACTGGGCATCAGAGAATATTTTGCAGGCTACGACTACCTGCAATTCATTGCGCAGTCCAGAAAAGAAGACACAGTCCACGTCTATGTTATCAATGCAACCCCGCTCGCGACGGCTCAAGATACGGTTAGCGCAGCGCTCCCCACTGCACTGAATATTCTTGATGCCATCGATATGAGCATCAGCGCCCCGAATACGTTTCTCACGTATAACATCGTCAGCCCGCTCGGCATCACCCGCTTGCACATAACGCCTGAAGGGAAAAAAGCGTACAAAACAAGAGATTTAGTGTACACGGTGAACGCGCTTGCTGAACAATTCCAGAGGACAGACTGCAGCAAAATCACGTACGTCGAAGGTGCATGCCAATGCATCTCCAACGCGTACTTCACCGCAACGTTCCTTCATTGAGACTTTTGCTCTTCAGGTTTTGTCTCATCTTTCTTGCCGAACAAGGATTTGATGTTCAGTTTTGACGGTTTCTTCTCAGGAGCAGGCTGCTCCTTCTGCTCGTCAGACGGGGCGGGTGCGGGAGCAGTGCCGAGTTCTTTCTGCGTTGCTGACTGTATCTTTTCGGGATCGAGATCGACATTGAGTTTCGTGCTTGCTTCGATGGCCAGCCTCCTGAAATTCTCACGCAGCTCGGTCTCAATTGCTTTTCCTCTCACATCGAGCAGCTTGAGAATGTTTGTAGTATGCTTCTCGAAATTGTTGAATTTTGTGAGCAGGCCTACAAATTCCTTCTTGTCCTCCTTCTGATCCGTACTTACCCTGATCTTGTCGAAGTCACCATTGAGTTTCTCCATCTGCCTTCCGAGGTCTTTCACGGTGTCGTTGAACTTGTTGAATTCGGTGAATTTCTTTTCCACCTCAAGGAAAATAGTGTCGACCCGGTCTGCGTGGCTGCTGACGATTGCTTCTGTCTTTTTGATATCGAACAGTTCTTTCTTCACATCATCGTTGAGCTTGACCACTTGGTCCGT
Organism: archaeon; assembly: GCA_043806035.1. GTDB lineage: Archaea > Nanobdellota > Nanobdellia > Woesearchaeales > UBA9642 > JAZDHK01. The sequence goes on along the minus strand of JAZDHK010000029.1, from coordinate 38,687 downwards.
TCCCTTGTAGAAGTTCATGAGTCTGCGCATCTCTTTCATTTCCTTCATGATGTCCTGCATGATGGCCTCGTTTGCTTCGATGCTTGCTTTGAGCGCCTCCACCTTCCCTTCTGACTTTCTGACTTCTACCATGAGCTGGTCGGGATGGACTGCATTCACGAGATCGATCGCCTTCGTCGCGGATATCTCGACAGAGGTCATGGTCTTGTTCGTATCCACGATCATGCCGCGCAGTTCGCCGATCTGCTCAGAGATTCTTGAGAATCGCTCAGAATTGCTTCTCCGCACTTCATTCATGGCCTCGAGTTGGCTCTTGATTTTGGTCAGCTCTACTTCCACGCTCCCCGAGACGCCGGAGCTTTTCTGCTCGCCTTCAGCTGCAGGAACTTCTTCTGTTGCTGCCTCCTCAGGCGCTTTCTTCTTCTTGAAAAAGAACATCACCCACCTCTTTTCTCTTTTATGCTGTTCTCTTCATATAGTTTACTATACGTGATGATTAGTTCTCTGCTATTCCTCCTTCTCAGGTATGCCTAGCGCTGCGCGCATTTCTTTTCTGATATCGAATATTGGTTCTGCAGTGGCCTCTGCAATCTCTGCTTCGAGCTTGTCGAGCAGTTGGTTGATCTTTCCGAGCTCTTCCTCATGGACGCCATATTCTAGGTAGAGGAATTTTGGCTTTATCTGCTGGCATTGCATCTCAACAACGAACAAATCATGGCCTGCTTTTCGTGCTGCAGTTATTTTTTCCCTGAGGCCTTTGAATCGGGCTTGGGTGCGCATCACTCTGACGGCGTAGCTATCATTGCCCATGATTGTTTTTATCTGCGTGGACTGTTCTTTGATGTCGTTGATGCGTTCCTTGAGCTTCTCTGCCTGCATAGAAAGGTCATCTGGTGTCTGCTGCTCAACACCGAACTCTTTGATGGCATTTGCCTGATTGGCATAGGTTTCAAGTATGGAGATGATGCCTTGTCGTGTCGTCTGTTTTTGTACAGCATCGGCGATGTCGTTACGATGGAAGACATCCCGTATCCAGACTGAGAAGTCATTCTTCTCTGCAGTGACGTGCTTGCTGAAGATGTCATCGCTCATGACGAGCAGGGCATAGCGCAGCTCGATGATGCTCCTGATGGGTTCTCCTCGTGCGGTCATGAACGCTTTGTCTGCGGTTGCAAGTTCCATCGTCAATACCCGTATGCGACCAGTATGTTTCGCATGTCCGTCCTACTGTGTGCTCTCAGGAGTTGGTCTCCGAGTTCTCTGTCCTCAAACACGTCACGTATCCAGTTGGCAAAATCGTTTCTGTCTTGCGTGACGTGGTGGTTGAATTCATCGTCAGGCATCACCGTGAGCTCTTCCTTTAAGTCAGTGATGGTCTTCATGGCCTTTCCGTCCCGTGCATAGAAGTACTTGTCTTCAGGGATGGCCTTTGTACTCACGTGATAGGATGCTGATTTGGTTATCGTCTCCAATGTCTGTGATGTCTGTGCTTGAGAAGAGGGCGCAGGTGTTTGCACGGAATCTTGTTGTACAGGTGGTACAGGAGCTTGCGCCACAGATGATGTTCCTGACTCTTCTTGTTGCGGTGTTGTTTCTTGAACGACGGGAGTGGTTTGCTGTTCGGCGGTCGTTGCAATCTGCGGTGTCACGATCTGGTGTTCTTGGACTGGCGCTGCTTGCTGCTCCGATTGTATGGGCGATGTGGGCACAGCTATATCTGGTGGAGCTGTTGCCACCTCCTGTACAGGGGAAAGTTGCGTTGTCTCAACCTTTGCTTGGATTGGAGTTGTGATTTCTGTCGTTGCTGGTGGCACAGATTCTTCAGCAGGTGGCGTTGCAGGCGTAGTTGCTTGCAGTTCTTGTGTGCTGACTTGCGGGAGGGGTATTTGTTGTACTGTCTCTACAACTGGCTCTTGAACAGGAGATGGAAGAGGTGGAGACTTCTGTGCTTGCTGCGATTCTGCAAGAGCTAAAGCAGGCATGCTTGCAGGTGGAACGGCAACAACCTCCTGCTGCACAGGAGGTGCTGATGGTGTTTGCTCCTGCACGGTGCCCGTCTGTGGTGATGCAGGTGGTGCAACTGCTTGTACTGGAGAAACAGTTTCTTGAGGTGCAGTTTCAGGAGCTTGCTGCACAGGTGTCTGCACAGAAGCAAGTTCCTGCACGCTAGCTTGCACTGCAGGTGTTTCTTGCACGGATGTAGGCTCTTGCACGCCAGCTTGTATTATCGGTGCCTGCACGGATGTCTGTACAGAAGCAGATTCTTGTACGTCAGCTTGCACAGTGGGTGTTTCCTGTACGGATGCCTGTACAGGAACAGGCTCTTGCACGTTGGCTGCAGGTGACGTTGCTGTTGCCGCTTCCTGCTGTTGCACTGCAGGTACATCCGGAGCTGCAGGTACATCAGCTGTTTGTTGTTTTTCAGGAGTTTGGCTGACGGGTTGAGCCATTTCCTGGAACGCCTTCATCTCCTCTGCTTTCAAATCTTGAGAAGTGATTGCTACTGGCGCAGGAGATGTTGGTGATTCCTCTTCCATCTTCTTGTCTTTTGCATCTTGCAGCAGCTTGACAATCTCTTCATTCTTTTTGACTGCCCTGATACTCTGTCCGAGCGTGGCGCTGAAGTTCTTCTCCACCCAGTCCGCAACATCGTGCTTATTCTGGCTGACATGCTGGACGTAGATGCTTGGGCTGATGTTGGGCAGGACGTCAAGGAGTTCCTGCAGGCTCAGCACGGTCGTGCCGTTCTTGAAATTCAACGCCTGCTTGAAGTCGAGCGTCTTGTCGAAGAGCAACCTTTTCTTTTGGACAGTCTCTTGCTGTTGCTGCACGTCGTTCTTCTTCTGCTCTGCCTCGAATTTTGCACGTTCTGCCTGCGCCTTCTTGAGCTCTTCCTGAATTTCTGCTGCGCTCACCAGTTCTACTGTGTACTTTTTTGGCGTCTTCCCTATTTTCTTCCATTGTGTTTCTATTCGTGGCGTGAGTCCTTCTAAGTAAATATCGACCATGTTGAAATTTCCTGACTTCACCTTGTCCAGAGAAAGTTTGAGTTCCAGTCGCAGGTCGAAGACATCGAGCTTTTCCTGTTCGAGCTGGTCGAGCTGGTAGTACAGGTCGTCGATGATTTCATTATACTTGTTGTACTTCTCCAGTTCTTCATCACTCAGTCGTTGGACGCTGTGCAGGATGGGTCTGAAACTGATGAAGTACGGCCTGCCTCTGTTGTAGGCAGGATTTTCTACCATGCCCGTTCCCACGCTCGCCTTCACGAGGCTCTGCAGGACGCCCTCACCGTATTTGACCCTGATTCTTTCCAGGTCACCTTCATCCCTCGTCCTCATCTGGATTTCTGTATTGATGTTCGCCTTGATCTGTCCGACGAAATCTGCGAGCACTTGCGAGATGAGCAGTATGCCTACGCCCCATTTTCTGAACTCTCTACAGCCACGCTCAATTTGCAGGAATCCCTCGCCCGAGCCGCCGAATTTTGGCAGCAGTCGATGCACTTCATCGTAGACGAGCAGCAGCCTGAGATCTTGGCTTTCGTCGAAGTTGGAGTGGAACACTTCTTTTATGGTGTTCGCCACAAAAATGTCTATGTCTTTAGGGTCCATCTTGTTGCAGGCAAAAATTTGGATTTCCCCTGGCTTCAAATATTTGTGAATGTTCACCTTCTCGAGCGGGTTGGTTATTTGCCTGATGTTGCCGTTGAATGCCTTGGCTTGCGTCGGTTTCATGCCGAACGGAGGATACAATGCAAGGATGCCTTTGTCCGTGCATTTTCGCAGCATGCCCGACCATTGCGCAGTTGGGTCGAAGACGAAGACGCAGACGTTTTTCAAGAGTGCTTCCTCAACAAGACCTTGTGCGGCAAAGGATTTTCCTCCGCCCGTCGCTCCCGCCGTAATCGTGTGCGTCTTGAAATTGTTGAGCTGAAAATACGCCTTGTGATCGGTCTCCGCAATCTTGCCGACGAAGATGGTCTTAGGTCCTGGCTGCGGCAATTCACCATATTCGACCGTGAGATGATATTTTTTCTTGCTTTCAATATTCCTCTTCACATACAAGAGTATGCCGATGATGAGGAGCATGCCTGCAAGAATAAGCGCTATCTTCCAGAGCGGCAGCAGGCCGAACACCATGTATTGGTAGAACGGCAGGGAAATGATGAATGCCGTGCTGGACCCTCCGCTCAATCCCAGATAGTGCGCAGACACCCTGATGACGTAATCTCCAGGAGGAGTGTTCTCTGGAATTTTGAATCCTTTGATGATGCTGAAACTTGTCTTGATGTAGACATTCGCCTGGTCCGTCCATATGGTCTTGTCTCCAGCGGCATCCTGCGCAGTGAAGCTGAGTGCAACAGGATATTCCTGATCGGAGAGGAGATTTTGGAGGTTGGTTTCGAACTTGAACGTGTCTCCTGGGAACATGGTTCTCTTGACAGGATCGAGCCTGATGAGCAACGCCTCTACGGGAAGCCGGTCTGGGCTGAGTAAGTCGATTGTTATAGGGATGGTCTCGTTGATGTCTCCGTCGATGGTCAAATTTCCCGTGTACAATTTCGGTTCGCCTTTGCCAAAGATGGTGAGCGTAAGTTGGTCGTTTGCATTGGGGTTGAGGACAAGTCCTGACTTGTCTAGTTTGATGAGGTCTGCAACATCACCAGAAACGGAAAAGGTGAGGGTTGCTTGTGTTTTTTTGAAGCTGTAGAAGCTGATGATTTCCTGGAGGAAGTTGCCGACGAGCAGCTTCCTGTTTATTTCCTTGACGCTGATGATGTAGTCTTTGCCCTCGATGAGTTTGGGCTGCTCGAGGATAGGGACGAGAGGCGCCTCACCAGGGCCGACGTCAGTATTGGATTCTGTCTGGTCCTCTTCACTCGGTCCGATGTCAGGATTGACGTCAGTATTATCATTCTGCCCGGGTCCCGTGTTCGGGTTAGGGACTGCATTGAGGACCATGATGATGTTGTGCTCTGTCTCATTGCCTGCAATCACCGTTACATTGTTCTTGTAGACATTGTAACCGGTCTTTATTGCATAGATGTTGTGCTCTCCTTCTCGTGTCGAGAGGTTATAGAATCCATTTGCATCCGTGAGAGTGGTGTAGCCGGCGACTTCAACAATGACCCCTTCTACGGGTATACCTGCGTTGGTGGTGACGTTGCCATAGACTCTGCCGAAACTCGCCCCTTGCCCTTCTCCTTCCGGACAGACATCATTCCTGTCTGTAAAAAAGTAATAGGTTGGTGTTGTATTGAACCGAACAGGGATCATGAGCTGATAATTGTACAGTCGTCCGTTGAATCCTGAGGTGAAGTTCATGATGTGCGTGACAAAAACCAGATTGCCATTCCCGTCTTTGAGCACACCAAGATCGAAGGTTGCGGGAGTGAGCTCGCCTTCCTTGTACGTGAAGGTCGCTGGTGCATTGTACGTTGTAGATCCTACTTGGTAGGATTGCGTTATCTGAAATGTTGACGTTCCCGAGGCGGCGGCAGAGGCCGAGAGTTCTACATAGTCATCAACATCAGTAGTTGTCGCAGGCTGCAATGTTGCCCAATCGATACTTGAACTGGGAACTTGGCTGGCGTACACCTCATGCTCTATGCCCGGTTGCAGGCATTCAAATAAAAGATTTGCTTCAAGCATGCCACCGCCAGATGCTGGATAATAAATTTCGTTGGTGTAGTCGGGCACGCGTACGGCTACGCCGTACACGCCCATCCAGTATGCTGACTGCTGTTTTTGCAGGATGTTGATCTGATAAATGTATCCTGCCTGACCCGCATGGAATGCCATGCCGATGAATTTACCGACGATATACAGCCCGGAGAGGGCAAGCATGCCGATGACGAGGATGAGCGCAATGTAGAGCACGAGCTCTTTTTTGTCCTGCTTTCCCGGAATGTCAGCAAGAGTTCTGTTCATGCCTTCATCTCCTCTCGTTGTTTTTCCAGTTTCTTCCTGTCCTCTTCATCGAGCATGTTAAGTGCTTCCTGCAGTTTTTGCTGTTCTTCGCCAGCACGAGAGTTGTGTATTGAGCGGAGGTGCTGCACGCGTTCCATGAGTTCTTCAGCATAGCGTGCGTTCAGCTTTCCACCGACCGTTTTTCCCTCTTCATAGATGATTTGCTTGCTGTGCTGGCTCAATTGTTCGTAGGCAAGCCTGATTTCCCGATACACCAGGCCTGCACGGATGTCATCGCTTTCACCGAGATAATCGTATACATCATTGATGAGTACTTTGAGGTACTGTAGTTTCTTGTCCTTGAAGACGTAATAGTAGACTGCCTTGACTTTCTCCCCTCCTTCGATAGCGTAGAAGCCGTACGTGCAGAGGAGAAGCACGATGAGAATGATGAGTGCCGTCTTTATGTCGAAACTGCCTGCAGCCACGCCCAATATGCTGAAGGCAGTTACTTTTTGGGTGAAGCGTGTCGGTTTTGGATTGAAGAGTATGGTGTTGATGGTCATTGCCTGCTCGGAATCAAGCTGTTCGTTGATGCTGTAGACTATTTTGTCCACTTGGCCGAACTGCAGTATCGGATCTTCTTTGATGACGACATGCTCTTGAGTTATGGAGAGCGCTTGCACGCTTGCTGCGACATTCTTGGGAAGGTACTCGAAAATGAGCCAGGAATCACTCGCATTCTTGTACGTGAGGGTCTTTTCAATGACGGTTATGGGCTGTCGGGAATTATCCATGAGCGTCACTTCTCCGACATAGACGGTTGTGGAGACGGTGATGAAATCCTGTATGTTCTTCGTTGCTGAGAAGAACAGGGCATTATCAATCGTCCCTTGCACCGTCGCGTAATCATCGAGGAATGCTTGCAGCTCCTCGTCCTTCACGTACTTGACATACCGATCAACACGCGTAATATCTATGCTGATGGGCGTTTGCGTGGTGATATTGAGTGTGCTTTGTCGTAAGAGTTCTTTTTGCTGCTCTTTCTCGTCTGATGTGAGGTCTCTCCTGTAGTCCAAGGTGTTGATGTCTCGTAGGTTGCGTTGAATCTGCGTTATTGCAGTGTCGATGACATCCTTGAGTTGGAGTGCCTCTGCAGCTTGCCTGCTGTCTAGGTTGAGGCTGTCCAGCTGCTCTATGGCCTGTTCGAGGCGGCTCATGCTGTCGTTCGGAACAGGCTCGCCGATGAGTTGCTCTTCGTTCGCATCGACGATGAATGATGAGGTTTGCATGCTTCCTTGGTTGTTCCGTGCGTCGATGCAGTCAACACGCCAGAAATATTGTCCAGGAGGGAGTGTAAGTGTGAATGATCGTTCTATGCTGGTGGTGATATTTGCTATGCTTTGCTGCCTGGCCAGCCAGGAGTCTGATCTGTTACCAAGATAGAGCGTACAGTTCAGCGGGCTCGTGTCATATGCTCTGAAGCGCAGGACGACCGTGTCCTTGAAGTTCTGATTCGCTGGCGTGAGTGGGTCTATGCTTGGATCGGTCGTATCAAGCACAGTTAAGTTTACTGTGAATGTCTGTGAGGTGTTGAAGAGGATGTCCTGCGTGAACGTTGCGTAGTCCTCAGCAGTGACTCTGAGGTAATACGTTCCTTTTCTTACTTCAAAGACTGCCCTACCATCATCATCTGTGATTTCTTCCTCATCATCGAGTTTCACCGTCGCAAGGTTCAAAGGAGAGGCCGTGTCCTTGTCCTTCACTTGTATGGTGATGTTCACGTATTTCCGCACGACAACGTTCACTGTCTCGTTCAGGGTGTTGCCTGCAGCATCAGTGACGGTGATAATTTGCGCGTACGTTCCTTCAGTGTCATAGCTGACGTTGACGCTACGGTCATTGCGGATGGTTCCCGTACTGAGCTTCCACGTGTACGTGTAGGGACTGATGCCTCCTGCTGCTGCCGCAGTAAGATTTGTCTGTTGATTCTCACGGATGGTGCGGTCGCCTGCAACTTCTATCTGGAGGGAGTTGCTGACAAGATAGCTCGTGTTGTACGTTCTCGTGCGATTGTGCGTGCCGTTGAAATACCGCAAGGTCGCTTCCAGGATGTACGTGCCTGTTTTGTTCGTCGTGTGCATCGGTTCTATTCGCGGGAAGGAGCCAGTGTACAGATAGGGGCCGTAGCAGCTCACCCAGCCATTACCTTGTGGGCAAATGGTGATGCTGACGCTTGTTTGTTCTGGCGCAGTGATACGCATGCTTGCCTCTTCGCCTATGCTGTAGTCGTGCTTATCTGTCTCGACACTGAATTCTGGGTTGTCCAACGTTTCTGCATTGCAATCATCATCAATGCCGTTAAAGATGAGTTCTGTTGCATTCGGCCTGACCTCAGGATTGGTGTCGTTGCAGTCGATGTCTGCAGTGAATCCGTCTCCATCAAGATCAGGGAATACGGCGATGCAGGTGAATGTCAGGGAGAGATTTTCTGTGGTGTTGTCCTGGTGCCGGATGAGCAGTGTTGCAGCCTTTGTCCAGTTTCCTGCAGTTGGTTGTGCTGGAACGTCGACACTGATCTGTAAGGTGAGCCCTGTTTCGTTGGAGAAGTTCAGCAGGTCATCGCCCGTCAGCCATTCATCAAAGGCAAGCGTTATGGTGTCGTTTGCCTGGCTCGTGACGAGAACGGTTTCGCTCGTCGAGAATGCTTGTGTCGCATTGAACGTGTATGTGAAGGAGGTAACATTGATGGTTGTTGCCAGGGCTGCGGGCAGGAGTGCGAGCAGCAGGAGAAGTGCGAGGAGTTTTCTCATGGGAGGTCCTCCAGCTGCTCGAGCACTTTTCGTAGGTCTTGGGTGACTTTCTCTTTTTTGGCTTCTTGCTTGACGAGTTCTGCTTTTTCAGAAAGTCTGCTTTTTATTTCCTCTTTGACTTCTCGCAATTCAGAGGCATAGGGGTCTGCAGTCCGTAGCGTTTTTGTCCGGATAATGGATCTGACGCATTCGCTCAAGTCCAGATAGTGGTCTTTTTCAGCGAGAGTTTTGAGTTCTCTGACGAGGCTGCTGGGAAGGCGTACGGAGACGAGGGCGTCGCTCATGGAGCCCTCCGTTCAAGGATGTGCTGTCTGAGAAATTCTCTGACTGCTTCGCTTCTGCTGTTGTAGATTCCCTTCTCTACAAGAACGTCGAGAACGCTGATGATTTTCGCGGGCAGCCTGACGTTTAATACTTCTGTAGGCTCTGTCTTTTTTGCTGGCATGTCGTCGCTGTTTCCCTTGCGGGAACAGATATTCTGTCGCTGTTGTTACTTGAAGTTACTTGTAATCTGTTTGTATGACAATTCATGATTCTTCTCCTTTAAATATGTTTCGATTATGACATTTGTTGTTTATTTGTATTACATTTGTATGACAAATAGTGGTTAAATGTTCGCAAAGAATCACGGCTTCGCCAGTTTCCAGAGCAGCTCGAAGTATTTCCTGTAAGAATCAGCTACTTGTTGGTCGATTATGAGGAAGCTGTAAGGCGTGTCAGTAAAGACAGTGATGGCAACATGATCGCCAACGATGACGGTTTCTTGGAAGGAAGCCATCTCGTGAGCAAGAAAACGGACTGACGTCATCGGATTCTTTAATATATCAGCGCCTGGCTTTCTTACGGTTTCATCCCACACCTGACGTGCAGGCAATTTGTTCTCGACCCTTCTCTTGTGAATGTTGAGCCAGAAATGCATGCCCATACAGTTCACTGTTTGCTCTCCTCCGCCGAAGGTGTTGTATTCCTTTGCCTTGAGGCTAACGAGCTTCTGGTAGACTTCCATGATGCCCCGTTTGCCTTTATAGATAGACGCCGTTTCGGGCTTGTGCTGTAGTGCAAGTTGCTGTCGTTGCTTGAGTTCAGGAAGGATGTCCTGGAATTTCTTCTTCTTGTCGTCGATGTAGTTGTAGAATTGTTCTGGGTCTGTTGCTTGATAGATCTTTCGCTTGCCCTCGAGTACATAATTGATGAGTCCTTTCTCTATGAGCGTGTTCAGGGCTCTGTGCACGACGCTGTTTTGCAGGCCTGATTTTTCAAGAAGAGGTCCTGCCGTACTGCTACCCAGGTCCAGCAATGCCATGTACGTCTTCACTTCTGAATTGGTTAGACCGAGCTCTTCGAAAATGGACGTGTCCACAGTCTTCTTCCTTCTTCTGGGTTTATATGGGTTTCCATTATAGTCTTTTTTGAGAGAACAAATATTGATATAGTTTAGTTATTATTGAGTAGTATCAGAAACGACGTGTTTCTGAGAAAAAAAGATGGTGAGAACATGAAAATCAACCGTTATGAAGATAGAAACATAGCTGATATCGCGTTTGAGTTGTGGGACAGCCAAGAGAGCATCCTTCGATTGAAGAAGCAGTTACAGAACAAAAAAGAACTCGTTCGGGAAGCGAGGAAGATGTATGCAGAGAAATTCATCGTCTATACTGGATGCAAAGATGAACTCGAGAAGAGTAAAGATACGCGACTCGAGTCAGTATACATAGACGGACAGGCGTGCGTTACCCACAGACCAGGCTCAATCGATGATAGATTAATCGAGAATCACGTCATCGGTATCGTCAATGCGAGGCAGGTACGAAAAGGTCTTCAGCACGTCTGGTATGGCGAACCGGTGAAAGTGAAGTATTGAAGAGAGAACTACTAATTTCAATCTTTTATTTTCAACAAACTATATAAACAGTCCTCCCCGCGCTCAGGACATGTCCTTTGCTGACTTCAAGAAGACGTATCGTCTGCCGGACTGGAACGTGCTGAACGAGCAGTTCGAGATTGGCAAGCTCGAGGAGAACAGCGACGTGCTCAGGCAGATCCTCAAGAAGACCATGGAGAAGATTGAGTTCTGGACGAGATTCTGCGAGGAGCTTGTCCAGCCAGAGAATTTGCACAGCCTGCAGGAAGCGGACACGCTAGACGAATTCGAGAAGAAGCAAGCGCTCACGCTCTATAGAGAGCTCATGTACTATCATCGGCTCTGCCTGGAAAAGGAATTGCAAGGCCATCCTGAAGGGCAAGCCACCACCATCAAGCAATGCAGTGCAGAATGGCCTAAGCTGAAAGAACAGATCCTCAAGCTGCTCAAGCATGTCAAAGAGGGCTGGAACACAGAAAAAAAACATAAGGAAGCAGAGACGTATTTCGGGTGAGACCATGAATATCGTAATAGCAGGACCACAAGGGTCAGGAAAAGGGACACAGGCAGAGCTTATTGCAAAGAAGTATCTCCTTACCCACGTCAGCGCGGGAGATGTCTTGCGAGAGGAGATGGCCAAGAAGACAGTGCTCGGTCAGGAGATTTCCAACATCATCAACAAAGGCAATCTTATTCCGGATACGCTCATGAATGAAGTCATGGAGAAGAAGATTCTTGACCTGAAGAAGCAGAACATTCTCTTTGACGGGTATCCGCGAACGAAGGACCAGACGGAATTCATCACCAGCACACTACAGATAGACAAGATTATCGAGCTTACTCTCACCGACGGGCAAGCTGTAGAGCGACTCTCAACGAGAAGAGTGTGCGAGAAGTGCGGGATGAACTTCAACACCGTCACCTTGAAGCCGAAAAAGGAAGGCGTGTGCGACAGCTGTGGCGGAAAGCTTATCCAGCGTGCCGATGACTATCCTGATGCCATCAAGAAGCGGCTTGCTGACTATCACAAGAACAACAGGCCAGTCATGAGCTTGCTAAAGAGCAAGGCAAAATACTACAAAGTCGATGGCTCACCGAGCATCGAGGAGATCTTCAAGAAAATCTGCTCGCTGTTAGGAACATAGGCAGCGCATACTCTCGAGGATAGTCTTTGAGTTGGTTCGTGATAATTTTGACGTATGCTCGTGCTTTTCCTTTTTTCGTGCCAGGCAGCCAGGGTAGCTGGACAAGTTTTTCGTTGTATATGCCGTTCGGTGTCCTTTGCTGGAATTCAGGCGTGCTGATATATTCTAAGGGAGGAGAGAGTAGCTGCTCTTGCAGTTTTTCGACATGTGCTAGAGGAACGAGGTTCAGTCGCTGCTCGAGCGTCCGTGGATTGTAGAGTCTCATGCTTGCCAGTGTTTCCTTGAAGTCAGCATCGTTGCCAACTGCATTGAAGTACTGAAAGAGATTCACGGATTCTCCTCGCACTCGTATGTCTTGGGCAAACTTGTTGGCTGCCTTGAACCAAGTAATAATAGGTTCTGTTTTGATTATCTCGAGGAGTTCGCTGTCTCTGCCGAGACTGGCAAGATACCTCTCGAGTCTTGTAATTATCCAGAAGGGGAAGAAATCCGTCCTGTTCAGGTAGGGAGAGAACGTATCCAGTGGTGTTTCTTGCATGCCCGCATAGATCTGGTTGAGGAAGACGAGGTTACCTTTCGTCATGGCCATGACAAGATCTTGCGTGAATGGCTTACACACAGGTAATTGTTTTGGCATGTACGAAGAAACACGCCTTCACTTATAAATCTTACTAATAGAGTCACTAAAAAGTAGTTACAAATTATCGGTTCGGACAGCACAACACCTGCTGCATCACTGATAAAACAGGCAATTGCCCCTCAAAAATATCGTACATTTATAAAGGAGTACTGAACACTTAGGAAAATAAGGGAGAACATGACAACAGAAGAACAAAAAAGCAAAATAATGCACACCCAATTACAGGAAACGACACAACGCGCATTGCACGATCTCGGCTTTGAAGAATGGACATCCATACAGGAAAAATGCATTCCCGAAATCATGCAGGGAAAGGACATCTTCGGCCAGTCAGCGACGGGCTCAGGAAAGACTGCAGCATTCGGCATTCCGCTCATCGAGAAGATCACGCCGGGACGGAGCGTGCAAGCGCTCATCCTCACGCCAACGAGAGAATTGTGCGTGCAGGTCGCTGATGCCCTCAAGAGCTTCGCCAAGCACACCAAGCTCAAGATTGCCAGCATCTATGGCGGCGTCGGCATAAGCCCGCAGATTGACGCGTTGAAACGCGCAGACGTCGTCGTAGGCACGCCAGGCAGAATCCTTGACCATCTGGAGCGAGGAACGCTGCAACTCGCGTGGGTGCGCTTTCTCGTCCTCGACGAAGCAGACAAGATGTTCGAGATGGGCTTCATCGACGACGTACGGCGCATCATCCACGGCATACCGAAGGACAGGCAGACCATGCTCTTTTCGGCAACGCTCCCCTATAGTATAGTGAAGCTTGCCGAGACCCACTTGCGTAATCCTGTGCACATCAAGAGCGAAAGTTACGTAGATAGATCAAAGCTCAAGCAGACCTATTATGAGATTCCCTCGCACGAGAAGTTTTCGCTGCTCGTGCATCTCCTCAAGCACAAGACATCAGGGCTTGCCCTGGTCTTCTGCGCGACACGACGAGAAGTCGACCTTGTAGCCAATAACCTGAAGAAGCAAGGCATCAAGGCACTGCCCATCCATGGCGGGCTTTCCCAGAAGCAGCGGCTCGAGGTGTTGGACAAGCTTAAGCATGAGCAAATACGCATCCTTGTCGCAACAGATGTAGCGGCAAGAGGGCTTGACATCAAGAACATCTCCCACGTATACAATTATGATGTTCCCAAGACGTCTGATGAGTACATCCATCGCGTCGGCAGGACGGCACGGGCGGGAGAGAGCGGCGAGGCGGTAACCTTGCTGTCCGATCGTGATTACCAGAACTTCGACCAGGTCTTGCGAGACAGGAGCCTCACTATCAAGCGAGAGCAGCCTCCTCGGACAGAGAGGGTGATGTTCCATCGCCAGGAACGGCCACAAGGACGGAGTGGATTCTCTCGAGGGCCTCGGAGAAATGGGCACGCACTGCGGGACAGAGGTGGACCACGAAGAGGTTCAGGAAAGACCATCTATGCGAACGTGCGATGAAGGGAAAAGAATAATCGAATAAAAAATTGATGAAGCTCCTTATTTCTTCGCCACCTTCTCTTCCTTCAGCGCGTATTTGGCGATGAAGAAGACGACCAATGCCATGATGATGAAGTTGAGCAGCGCTCCTGCGAAGCTGCCGATGCTCATGCTGATTGGGCCGAGCGCAAGCTTTGCTTCCCGCCACGCTCCGCCGGGAATGAAGGGTGTGATAAGGGGCATGATGATGTCGTTCACGAGGCTCTGCACTAATGCGGTTGCGGCAATGCCGATGATGAAGGCTATGGCCAGGCCTATCACTTTGTACTCCTTCAGAAATTCCTTGAACTCTCGCAGTATCTTCATACAACCACCCTATTTACAGATAATCACATCAGTTTATAAATATTCTGAAGATGCCGCTGAGTAGAGGCAAATGCAAAAAAAAGAAAAAAAATTAGTAAATAACATATTTCCCTGACGTCTTAAGATCCACTCTTTTAACGCTCTTGAGCGTGTCCAGCTCATTGATGCGCAGCAGTCCTGGGCTTTTGGTGTAGAGCAAGTCGTTGATGTACAAGCTCCGCTCCACCATGGCACTGTAGCTTGGCTGGCCTGCGCTGTGGTCGATGATGCCGCGCATCTCGATGTCGTTCTTTGTTATGGTGAATACCATCGCGCCGTTGTATGCGTCTGTCGCATCTCGAGCATAGGCATAGCTGTATGCGGGAATGACTAAGAGATTCTTCTCCTTGCTGAAGAGGAATGCCTTGTGCTCGTACTCCGCCGTGCTCTGCGCGTATTTTTCTTCTGTGACGAACTTTGCTATCTCACGAGGATGGGAGAAATCGCTCACGTCAAAGAGGCTGATCTTGAGCCCTTGCATCCGTCCCGTTTCTGACGTGTCCCGTCCTATGCCGATGATAGTGTTCTCATCATACGGGTGCAAGTACCTGCTGAATCCAGGGATCTTGAGCTCGCCAAGCAACTGAATGCGTTTGGGATTGCTCAAGTCAATGACAAAGAAGGGATCCACTTGCCTGAACGTGACCATGTAGAGTTTCTCTCCCATGAATCTCGTGCTGTAGATCTGTTCCCCTTCTGCTATGCCAGTTATGGAGTCGAGCACGTTGAGATTGCTGTCGAGCGTGTACACGTTGTTGCTGCTCTGCACACGTTGCTGTTCAGTCATGCCGTTGATCCATGGCTGCCAGCGTTCGCTGAGCGTCGTGGCAATTCTGAAAATTCCGTCATATTCGTCCATGCTGAACTGGTTGCTGATATGCCCGGGTACTTTGCCATTCGCATCCACACTGATGCTGCCATCGCTGACGTGCACCTTGTTGATGATCGTGTACTCGAGATAGTCATAATCGTCGAGTATTGCTTTAGTCTTCTTGGCAATTTCTTCTTGCACGGCTTCCTGCTCTTGCTCGTCAAGATATGCGCTGTAGGAGGTGATGATGCTGTAGATCTTGCTCTGCTTCTCCCACGAAGAGAGCACGTCATCATCCGTATTCTTGATTTTGTCTATGAGTTCCTTGTCCGCGTCAGTAAGATATTTTTCCATGACATCCATGGTGACTTTTTGCTCTATCTCCCATTGGTTGATGTATTCCGTGTAGGTGAGGTAGATGTTTTCTGCTGACATGTACATGGCCTGGCTCCCCTCGACGGCAAGGCTTTCGCTCTCGAGTGCATCACTGCCGTCCAGTTTGATGGCGTGGATGGTCGCCAATTCCGGGTTCTGGTACGGAATGGGGAAATAGGCTATGCTCTCGATGGGTAGGTTCTTCCTGTTGAGGCCATCAAAGAGCACAGGTGTGGGGAATTCCCTGTATTCGGGACTGCTCATGACCACGAGATACACCCAGTCATCGGTCATCCTGCTCTGGAAGTAGCTTCCCTCAAACTTGTATTCCTTGACCAGTTTTGGATTTTCCTTGTCGCTGACATCATAGATATTGAAGAAGGTCATGCCTTGTCTCGGCCTGAAGTTGACTTTCTTGAAGAAGTCGAGGTCGTTGTAATAGCCAAAAACGGCAAGAAAGTTGCCCTTGATGAAGAGTCCTTGCGGACTGCTGTCATACGTGAGCGTCGACACAACTTCAGCATCTTCGCCAGGATATGCCTTGACGATGAATACTGTGCTGCCCGTTACCGTATAGATGTATGATCCGTCTGTCTTGAGGATGTCTGCTTCGTCAACGTTCTGCACTTGGTTGTTCGTGCCGGAATAATCGATAGCGCCATTCCCTGCAGATGCCTCGCTTGCCTGGTCCATAGCTATTGCTTTCGGGACAGCATCTGTCATGGCGAGCGTCTCCATAAAGACGCCGCCATATCCGCGCACTGCCTGGTTGTTCTGATATTTTTTTGCAAATGCTTTGAAGTCCGCTTCTGAGGAGAAGTGGTGTGTGGCAATCGTTGCAGCCGGATCAAATGTCTCCGTTGCCGCATACGTTCCCTGCCCGGGAAGTGGTTGGGGGGCACACGCTACCACGAAAACGATGATAAAAAGGCAGACACTCATGACTATGGTTCTCATGCTATCACCAAAAAGCAGGAGTGCCTACTCGTATAAATGGTTTGTGTTAGCTGCAATCACGACAGAAGTCAAATGCCCAGACCCGCACGCACGAACGTCACGCCCCACGCGACCGTGATGAGCCCGAGAATGGTGCTGATTATTTGAATGAACGTATATCCTATGTGTTTCCTGATCAATGATGAGAAGAGGAACAGTAGCAGGGTGAAGATGAGGATGATGCCTATAGCCACACCGGTCACGGCCATGCCGAAGTCATGCACGGCGATGATGATGGCAGTTATTGCTGCAGGCCCGGTGATGAGCGGTGTTCCTATGACGACAGCAACGGCATAACTCGTGCGTTTTTGGTCATCAGGCTCTATGATTGCCTGACCGAGCACCATCTTTATACCGAGAATGCCTAGGATGATGCCTCCCGCTATTTTGAAATCAGAGAGCGGTGTGTTGAAGAGCTGCAGCAGGCCTTCTCCGAAGAACAGCACCAAATAACTAAGCGCGCCTGCAACGAGTATGGCATACACGGCAGTTTTGTTCCTGTGCTTTGCCGCAAGGGGTTTCGTTGCAGTAAAGAACAGGGCGAAACTCATGACTGGGTCGAAGATGACGAAGAACAGGATGATGAGTTGCCAGAGATGCTCCATATTCTGTTGAGAGTACACAGTATTTAAGTAGTTTTTGTTTGGAAAATCATGCATCTATGTGAGCAGTTGCTTGATGAGCATGGTGGCATAGCTGCCCTTCGGAAGCGTGAAGGAGAGAATGCAGGTGCTGCCCTCCCAACGAGCAGTGAAGTCTTTCACTTCTGCAAGGAGCTGCCTTTCTCCGCCTGTGCTAGTGAGGTGAGGCAGTTGCCTGATGAGGAAGTCTCCCTGCACGAGATTGTGCTTTTCCAGAACGCCAGTGTAGAGTGTCACATCCGTGCCTATGCCGACGAGAGGTATGCTTCTGTCACCAATTACTTCAAGGGGGATGGCGAGGCTGCCTTGCGAGTAGTGTATGCTTCTGTGTTTGCTCTTCTCGATGATGCTGCTGACGACCTCATTCCAGAGCAGGCTCTGGACTGCATGGACGTACATGGTGAGTATTCGCGGTGGAATTTTTTGGAGAGCACCCACTGCATCGGTCGGATGCATGATAAGATAGGATTGCACCTCATGCCAGGAGATGTGTTGTACTGCTTCCTTGAATTTTTTTTTGAGCAGGAGCATGCCGATAGCGACATTGTCTTTTGAAAATCGTTGGTCATCAAAATAGTTGATCATGAACGGCAATGACGATATGCCAGTACAGTTGCGGATGCTGACGGTGAATCTGTTTGCGGCAAGCATGCCTGTACTAAGCGGTCTGTCGAGAAATCCGGCAAGGGAAAAAGTGAGTTTGTCTGGCACGAGTTTGGTCATTGCGTTTTCTATGGTGTTTCTCTGAACGTGTTTGACGCTGACATATTGTGTTGTCGTGGCGTGCTTGTCCTTGTTTCCTGCCGCGCTGAAGTCGCTGCGGGATTTGTGCAGCAGTCGTGTTAGTTTTTCCAGCGCATCTTCTGTCGTCAGGCCTGTCTTGGTGAGCTTGAGCACGGCATAGCTGCCCTCTTCCGCGAAAGGAAGGTTGGGCAATTCTTCGACAATAAAGTCTTCGGGAACGGTCTTGAGGTCGTTCATGTCGGGAGTATTGTGATAAAGTTTAAAAATGCTCCTTTGCTTGCACAATTCTGCACCCGTAGCCTAGCTTGGATAGGGCACCACACTCCTAATGTGGAGATCCGGGGTTCGAATCCCCGCGGGTGCGCTTTACTCTCTTGGTTACTGTTTCTTTTCAGAATAATCCGAGCACGAACACGAACACCACACCTGCAAGCACGGCAAGGGTTGTTCTTTTCGTATCTGCGTGCACGGCAAGAGCGCTAGGAACGAGCTCATCGAATGCCATGTAGAGCATGACTCCCGCGGTGCTGGCGAGCAAAAAGCTCAGCATTTGCGCAGAGAGAGCGTGGAGAAAAAAGTACACGAAAGCAAAGCCGAGCAGGGTGGGCACGGCAGTCAGCGAGGATATCCAAAATGCCTTTGCACGCTTTCCCGTGCAGTGATAATAGGGTGCTGAGGTGCAAATGCCTTCAGGAATGTCATGCACGGCAATGGCAATGGCAACGGCGAGTGCATCTGCAAAAAGGGACGTTTGGCTGAGCGCGATGGCCATGCCTTCGGGGAGGTTGTGTATGCCTATGCCTATGATGAGAAAGACTGCCGTCCGTTTCAGCGTCGAACATTCTTGAGAGGCACGAACGTCGGGATGGACATGGGGCAGTACTGCATCAACAATGTACATCAGCAGCGCCCCACAGAGAACTCCGGGCACGACCCAGTAGAGCGTGTTCGTGATTGCTGCATCCATGATGAGCTTGAATGATATTGCGATCATGATGCCTCCCGCGAATGCAAGGAAGTCATACATGCGTCGCTTGGACATAGGCAAGAAGACACCAATGGCTGAACCGATGAACGGTCCAAGAATGGTTATGCAAAGAATAATCATGACATCGTGCATCAACTTCACCCGTACAAGACAAGGGCATCCCTTCTGTGCCCGTTCCATGATGCCTGCACACGGCATTTAAAAATGTTAGGAAAAAAGAGAACATGACAGCAAACAATGATGGGGAAAAAGCATTTAAAGGACAAACTCGCTGTCTCATTATGCTGTCCTGGAAGAAACACAAGAGTCTCATCCTGAGCGTCAGCTTTAGCGTTATCGTACTCGTTTTTCTCCTGAGCAAGTACAGTCTCGTGAATGCATTCATGAGCATGACCAACGTCTCCTTGGAATTAGTGGTCAAATACCTTCTTGCTGTCCTCGTCATCGTCACCCTCGGCGTGTTCAGGTGGGACGTGGTACTGAGAAGCCAACACGTGCACATTCCTTTCCATCGCCTCTTCGCCTACCGTCTCATCGGCAATGCCATGAGCTATCTCACGCCGGGGCCAAGAGTGGGAGGAGAGCCGTTCCAAGCTGCGGCCATGCGAAAGGAGCATATTTCGTTCACCCAATCGCTCTCCAGCATCTTTATCGATAGGACCGTAGAGCTCAGCACCTCTGGTATTTTTTTCTTCATCGGCATCATCGTCGGATTTGCCGTCATCCCCTCTGATTGGAGGACAAAAACCGTATTGCTCCTCACCGGATTCCTGCTGCTCGTATTCATTTTCTTCTTCTTCCGGCAGGTGTTGCGGGGCAAGACTGTGTTTCACCGCATGTTCAGATTTTTTGGCCTGCATAAGTTCAAACGGTTCGAGCAGTACGAACAAAAAATACTTGATTTTGAATTTTACATCATCAAGTTCTACAAGAAGGACAGAATCCATTTTTTAATAACCCTTGCCATTTCCTTCTTGACGTGGGTTGCCATGTTTTTGGAGTACTACTTTTTGTTGCAAATGTTCGGCATCACGGCAAACATCAGCGTCATTTTCCTCATCGTGAGCTTTGTAGGATTCGCATACCTGCTTCCTTTGCCGATGGCGTTGGGCAGCCTTGAGGCAGGACAGGTATCCGCATTCTCCCTGCTGAGAAACAGTGCAGATACAGGCATAGGCGTTTCGCTGATCATCAGGGCAAAGGACATCTTCATCTCCATGATAGGTGTGGCGTTCATGCTCATCTATGGCATCACCTTCAAGAACACGGCAGTCGAGAGGAAAGAGGAACGTGCGGAATACATCAGGAGGATTACCGAAAAATGATACTGGGTGAGGGTTGGCGCATGTTCGCCCGCGCCGCACGGGTTCGCAGGAAGGGCTGGAAGCGATATCCAGGAAATGCAAAGCGCATCTGCACGGCAATCATCAGAGATTGCTATGATACAAAACAGCACTATTTCAGGACGAGCACAGGTCACTTCTGCCAATTCTATGCACGAGATTTCGGCATGTGCTGCGAAAGCCTACTCAAGCGAGGATATGCCAAACAAGTCCATGCCACGTTGGAGTATGCACTGCTGCACTTTTCTGCTGCAAACAAGATCACGACGGCAATCACACCAGATGGTGTGCCGTTCGATTATCCGCGCAAGGGCATAGACAGTCTGGCCTTTCTCATCCACGCACTGCGCATGAGCAAGGCAAAAAAACTCGTCAAGCAGCATAGTGCATTCTTGGAAGGACAGATTAAGGAGTATGCCGTGCTTGTTCGGGATTGCTTGATCAGGGACGATGTCTTCCTGAGCTCCATCAACGACAGCATCAGGAGAGCGAGTGCATGCTATGACAACTGCATGCTGGCCATGCTCAACCAGGACTGCACAATACTTGGACTCAGGCATCCGTTCACGACGACAAAAGAGCACATACTCAAGGAATTTTGGAACGGCGAATATTTTTTTGAAGACCGAACAAAAAAATCCATCGTGTCAGGAGATGCTAACGTTTTTCCGTTCTGGTGTGGCATCATCAATGACAGGGCATTGGCAAAAAAAGTGATTGCTCGCCTGGCGAAGGAAAGATTAGACTCGCCGTTCCTGCTGAAATACACGACAGGGCAGAAGCATCATGATATTCTCGCGACGAACCTCTTCGCGCACAATTATGAGGGAGATACCGTGTGGGGGCATTTGGGCCTGTGCTACCTGGACGTCCTGCACACATTCGACAAGAAGAGATTTGCACAGCAACTCACTGCCATCACGAAGCTCGTCGAACACAACCAGAACTTTCTTGAGGTATTCAATGCAGATGGAACGCCGTATAACACCCCGTTCTATTATGCAGATGAAGGCATGCTCTGGAGCGCAAAGCTTCTGGGCTATTTGCGAGGTGAAGCATGAAGATTCTTGGACAGCACAACAGCAAGGCAGCAGTCTCATTCTTGTTGGTATTCAAGGACGAGCCGTTTCCCCACTACCTCTTGCCGCTTGACAAGAAGCTTAAGGAAAAATGTTCGGGATCCTTCAAGGAAATCTATGCGTTGGAAAATCAGCGAACGTATCTTGTTGGCATGGGAGAAAAAAAGAAATGCACCACCGAACACATCAGGAGAATAGCGGGAGTAATTACGGGCGTGGTGAGAGCGCTCAAGGAAAAGACGTATTACGTGCCGTTGACGGCGCTGCCTTTCCCAGAAGAAGAGTCTGCACGAGCGTTTGCGGAAGGAGCATTGTTCTCTTTGTACGCGTTCGACAAGTACAAGAAGAGTGCGCAAGAGAAGAAATTCTTTCCAGACACCTGCTATTTGGGCACGACAAAAAATATTACCTCAGTGATAGACCATGCACACATTCTGGCTGAAAATGTTATCTATGTGCGTGACCTCGTGAATGAGCCAGCGGGCGTGTGCACACCTTCCCTGCTCGCAGCGGAGGCGAAAGCTCTGCCACTGGACGTCACCGTCCTTGGCAGGGAACAATTACAGAAACTCGGCATGAACGGCATCCTGGCAGTCAGTGCAGGATCCGCGCAAGAGCCTAAACTCATCACGATACTATATGCTCCTGCAAAGCCGAAAAGGACCATTGCGCTCGTGGGCAAGGGCATTACGTTTGACGCTGGAGGTCTGGACATAAAGAGCACGGAAAACATGGACACGATGAAGAGCGACATGCACGGTGCTGCCACCGTCCTTGGCGTGATGCGTGCGCTTGTGCAGACAAAACCAAACGTGCGCGTGATAGGCGTCATCGCTGCGTGCGAGAACCTGCTTGGGGAGAGGGCATACAAGCCAAGAGACATCATCATCGCACACAATAAGAAGACCATCGAAATATGCAATACTGACGCTGAAGGACGGGTCATCCTTGCTGATGCACTCAGCTACACGGCAAAAAAATACGCTCCTGACAGCATCATCGACATTGCGACACTGACGGGAGCATGCATCGTTGCGTTAGGGAAAACCACGATAGGCGTCATGGGCAATGACGAGGCACTCATCAACAACATACTCGCCTCGGCGAGGGAGACGGATGAGGACGCATGGCAGCTTCCCTTATCCGACAAGTATCGGGAGCTCGTCGAGAGCGACACTGCTGATGTGCGGAATACAGGAAAGGACCATCCGGGTGCAGGCGCCATAACTGCGGCAGCGTTCCTTGAACAGTTCACGGAAGGCAGTGCTTGGGCGCACCTGGACATTGCAGGCCCTGCCTGGACGGACAAAGGAAATGAGTACTGCCCTGCAGGTGGGACTGGTTGCGGGGTAAGGCTGCTAGCGCACCTGATCCTGAGTCAGTGAATAGAACATGTTCAACGGGTGCTCGTGAAAGCGTAGAGCTTCGCAGGCCGGTGTGAGACGTTTGTTTCCATCTCTGCCGTTTCTTTGACCATGCCCGAGATGATCATTTTTTTTCTGAAGTTTCTGTTATCATATGTTTTTTCTTCGATGAGCTCATACACGTCTTGCAACTTGTTCAAGGGGAATACATCGGGCATGAACTGTCGTACGACCAGCGCGCTTATGTTCTCCTTAAGATAGGCTTGTGCGCACTCAATGATGCGTTTGTGGTCAAATGCGAGTGCAGGCAAGTGCTTGCAGTCGAACCAGTGCTGCACATGCGTCGTGCTTTCGGCAGGAACGAGTGCGATGAATCCTATGGAGACCGTCCGTTCTCTCGGATCTCGTTTGGGTTCGGTGAAGGTGAAGAATTGCTGGAGGAATATGTCTTCCTTTCCCATGATGTTGTTCAGTTTTCTTTTTAGGGTGTGCTCGGCAGTCTCATTGTCCTGCAATAATCCTCCAGGAAGTTCTTTCTTGTTCTTGAATGGCTCTTTTTCTCTCGTGTGGAGAAGTACGTTGAGCGATTTATCACGTATGGTGAAGAGCACGGCATCGACGGCAATTCTTGCTTTCTCATACTTTTCCATGATTGCCAGTTCAGACTGCCCCAGAATTTATAAATTTTACGTATTCAAAACGTCATCTTAACGTTAAAAAAACGTAAACTATATAAATAACAGCTACTTTCCACCCTTTATTCACGTGAAAAATACGTGAAGTGGAGAGAACAGCATGACCATTGAATGTTGCGCGGATGTCATTGCCTTTCACCAAGGCAAGCTTGTACTCATTGAGCGACTGACCACACCTCGAGGACTTGCCTTGCCGGGAGGAAGGCTCAAGGAAGGAGAGAGTCTTGAGCAGTGTGCCGTGCGAGAGTTCAA
Organism: archaeon; assembly: GCA_043806035.1. Classification (GTDB taxonomy): domain Archaea; phylum Nanobdellota; class Nanobdellia; order Woesearchaeales; family UBA9642; genus JAZDHK01. The sequence goes on along the minus strand of JAZDHK010000029.1, from coordinate 15,201 downwards.
AGAAGAAACAGGCTTAACCCTGAGCATAGACGGGCAGTTCAGGACGTATTCCAATCCTGGACGCGATCCACGAGGGCAAAAAGTCTCAACCGTGTTTTTTGGCATTGCCCACGGCCTGCCAAAGCATGAGCGCAATAAAACGAAAGTGGTCTTATGTACTATAGCGCGGCTGGACAAATACCTGCAAGAATTCGTTTTTGACCACTGCACTATCATTCAGGATTTTGTACGGTCGAACGAAAGATGTATACAACGAAAACCAATCGCAGAACAACGCTCTGCCATTAGGGAGTGATGAACATGAGCAAGACCATAACTCAGAAAGTACTCAGCGGCATGGATGCATTCTCGAAGAGGATTGCATCGAAAAAGAGAATCTATACAAAGCTCTTGGCGTTGGCAGAAAAAGACAAGTCGCCAGACAAGACCGTCATGATCACTGACAAAAAGCTCTTCGACGAGGTCATGCGCCATTTCGGGGCGGTCCTGGAGAACGCTAAGGCAAAGTATGACTTACAGTCCATCTACGAGATTGGCATCCACAAAGAGACGGGTGCGCTGATCATCAGCAACAAAGGGGCGACGCTTTTTTCACTGTCACCAAGAACAAACACACCGTATATGACAAGACACATCGGCTGCTGCGTGTACTTCCCCGGCTTAGGTGTAGAATACGTGAACGTGGGATTAGTGGGTGACGTGTATGATGGAAAAGTGATTTTCAGGAGCGAATCTGCCTGCTCACCATCGTTCCTGTTTGGCTCGCAGCGATGCAATTGCGCATACCAGTGGGACAGCATGCGGGAACTTGCCGCGCATTTCAACACGATACGCCCTCCTCAGTCGACGACAGGATCCGAATTCGAAGCCTGGGTCCAAAACCAGGTGATGTATTCGAGAGGGAAGCACACGTTCAAGCAGAAAGGAAAAATAGGGTTTGTGCTGATGCATCTTGACACGCAGAACGGCATGGGGAGCGGGTATTCGCAAGATGAGTTCTCCTTCGATCTCTACACGCGGGCGGCGATGCGCCACCGCGGAGAATATTCGTCGGAACAAATACACAAAACAACCATGCTCGGCGGATTCAAGGCCATCGGGCTCAGGCCGGATCCTCGCCGAGAAGACGACAATGCAGGATACAAGCTTGCATTTGTCATCCTGGACTACTTGCACATCAGCAGAGATATCGTCTTCCTGACGAATAACCCATTGAAGATGCAGCATTTAGAGAACAACGGATACGCCCTCACTCGCGTGAAGTCACTTGGAGCGGTGACGTTGGCAGGGTCACAAGAGGCGGAACAACGCAGCACGGAATTCGACCATCTCGACATCAATGGGAACTGCGTCACGTTTGAAGAAGACATACGCAGGCTGCAGGCAGAGATCAACGCGGTAATCAAGAGGGAAAGATGAGCATCAGATACATCACGTTCGAGGTTTCGGGCAGATGCAACATGAACTGCCCATTTTGCTTCTCTGACTGGAGAACGCAATCTCAGGAGATGAGCACTGCTGACGCAAAAAAGTGCATTGCACTGTTCAAAGAACAGGGTCTGGAAGCTATCAACTTCACGGGCGGAGAGCCGCTGATGAGACAGGACATTGTCGAGCTTCTCACGCATGCAAAACAGCTAGGCATCATCACCATCCTGACGACGAACGGTATTTTAGTAGAGCAGCAGCTGCCAGGCATTGCTCCTCTTGTCGATTTTATCGGGCTTCCTCTGGATTCGGCAGATGCGACGATACACAACGCCTTGCGTCCGACACCGTTGAGCAAGAACCATCAGCAGCTGGTGCTGGACCTGCTAGCATTGATCACGAGCACCTATCCGCATATCGGCATCAAGATAAACACAATTGTGACAAGAAAGAACATGCAGAACCTGCCCGAGATAGGCAACCTGCTGAAAGGCAAGGTTGTTTCTTGGAAATTATCTCATTTCACAGCAGGAGGCCACAGCACACCTTGTGCGGATGAATTCTCAGTGTCTGCCCGAGAATACCTGGACGTTGTCGCACAATGTAGGCGTGCACATCCTGACATCAACATCGTTTCTGCGATTGCTCACGAACGTGACGACTGCTGCAGGATCATATCATCAATCGGCAATTTGCTGCAGCCGACAAAAGCAGGTCTGGAAAATCTGGGACAGGTGCTGTCTCTTCCATCAGAACTGATCAGCAAAGGATTCAATCAGCCTAAAAATGAGAGGGTGCTGCGTCAAACGTACGTGCACAAATGATATGCATGAAAGGAACATTCGTGATTATTGAGGGCATAAGTGGTGTCGGCAAGACGACAACCGTGAAAGAGGCCACGCACATACTCGACAAGCCGGATACGGATATCGTGTACAGCAAAGGTTTTGTCAAGGATTCTCTCTGGCAGTACATCATCAATACATACCCACACTCGGGCACGTACTATCTTGATTTGGCAGTACAAACTGCCCTGCGCATAACACCGCAATTACGAAAAGGGAAGACGGTGGTGCAGGACAGGTATGTGCAGACCATCGATTCATTCTTCCCTGATTGCGAATGGACACACAATAGACTATTCAGGAAAATGTTAGATCCGTTGTTCTTAAAACCAGATGTCTACGTACACGTCACTGCGGACATCGGCGAAGTGACACAGCGATTGTCGAAGTTCGTGGAAGACGACTACCGTTCAAGCCTGGTGCTGCATCCTGAACGACAAGTGCGAAGAGAGGCAAAGTACAGAGAGATATTCGCTGAGCTCACTTGCCCGAAATACGTGCTCGATACTTCTGGAAAGAAACCAAGAGATTGCGCTCATGAACTTATTGACATACTGCGAGGTGAACGACTATGTTGATAAAAATTTGCGGGATAAGCAACGGCATTGATGCTATGCAAGCGATCGCCTGTGGTGCGACAGCGATCGGTTTCGTCATGGGGGGCAAGGTGCTGCCTGTTGAGGTCGAGCCGCATGCCCAAACGGTCAGGGAGATCATAAAAACATTTCCGAAGAACGTCGATAGTTATGTCGTCACGCACTTAACTGAAATCGAGGACATCCTTGCCTTGACAGAGTACGTCAATGCGACAGGCATACAGGTGTCTGAAGATATCGGTGTTGAGAAGCTCAGGCAATTGCGGTCACGAACGAAGAAGAAGATCATAAAGACGGTTGTCGTCGATGGAAAAAAGAGCATCGCCTCATTGCAAGGGTATGAGCCGTTCTGCGATTTCATTCTTCTTGACACGCGCTTCCAAGGATATGTTGGAGGAACAGGAATTACCAATAACTGGGATCTATGCAAAAAACTCATTGATCTTTCAAAAAGACCCGTGTTCATTGCAGGAGGGCTCACTCCAGAGAATGTGGCAGAGGCCATGCGCAAGACACAGCCGCACGGCGTCGATGTCTCGACAGGAGTCAGCACGTACTCCGCAGCATACCTGAAAAAAGACAGGAAGGACGAGCAGAAGATGCGTGCGTTTATTGGAGCGGCAAAATCGTTCACACCATGAAGCAGCAAGAAACAATTTTTGGAAAGGTGGATAACATCAGTCAGTTCGTACACCCCATTCACCATGCCAAATTCCATTTTCTCTCACTACACGGCCAGGTTACCTTGGCGAGGAGATGCGTTGATGCAATTGTCGCTTCTGGATTCAGGCACGTCGTCGTGTCCGAGACCGGGGCAAGCCCGCTCATTCACATCTGTAAGCTATTGGCACAGCAACGAGGATTGGATATTGCCTGGTTTCCGCTCAAAGTTCCCAGAGAACCGATGCAAAGCATGTACCCGTTGCTCATGTATTACTTGACCACTGCTGAACGAAACGAGCGGATGACTGCAGCGCACATTCGGCGCATACTAGAACAGTGTAGTGACCGGGAGGAATGGCGAAATCATGAGCAGTTAGAGAACAAGACGCGTTCCGAACTGTTGCACATGGCCTGCACGCACATTCCTCCCTTTTCCAAAGAAGAATTCACGGTGCACGAACTGTTCACGAACGGAGATAGGCACGCACATCATGCCGTTCGTTCCCTGATCGCAACCATTCTTGAAGGGACGACCATAAGCAAGATATTCAACAGACCATTCCTGTACTTCGATGAGTACATCAATTCAGGGACAACGCTGCACAGCGCAATGACGTACGTTTCCTTTTTTGCAAAAAATCCCACGTATACGATCGGGACGTACTTCATCTACGTGCATGACACAAAGCAATACGAAAAAATAGCGTTCGCACTCCATGACCTAGATACTGAGCGCGCATGTTTTGATTCGGGCGCGTATCCTTTTGAGAATAGGGTTGACCTGATAGGGCATTATTATTTTATTGACGATGAAGAATACGTGCGTGTACCTCTTGAATCCGTGAACGCTGCATTTGCGGGAGAGGCGGCTGGCGATGCGGAGCAGTTCATACGAACACTCCGAACAGCAATACATGAGAACAAGCTGACCGAGGCGTTGCAGGACAACACGACCAGCAAAGAGGTGCGAGCGTATCTTCAGGAAGACCATGTCGTTCGTCATTTGCTGACCCTGTTCGAAAAGAAGACGCACGGCAAGAAACGCTACCACGAATTCTTGTTCCAATTGGCAGAGATGTACGGTCCTGTCTGGTCGCCGATGCCGCGAGAGAATCATTTTGATTTCTGGAATGCATTGGAGAAGACAACGGAAAAGATGATGCGCATTCCTGAATGGGATTGTCTTCAAGAACAGTATGTTGCGTGCAGGCCTGCATTGCTGTGCATGGCAGCACAAGCGTGCATGGCTCGGCGAGAACAGTGGCTCGCTGCAATAGAAAAAATAGTGGAGGGAAACGCATGAACCGCATTATCGATATTTCCATGGAGCTGAATGAAAAGACGATTGTGTGGGTTGACGATGCACAGCCGAAACTCAAACCCCTTGCGAGAATGCCACAGGCGCCATGTAATTTCACCTGGCTGGAGTTTGGGGCGCATGCAGGAACGCACATCGATGCGCCGTACTATTTGTTCACTGATAAGTGGACGTCAGATCAAGTCCCCCTCGACCGACTGATGGGGACATGCCAGGTGCTCGACCTGACTAACGTCGATGAGTACATCACGGAGAAGGAATTGAGCAAGCAGACCATCTCACAATCAATGCTCTTGCTGAAAACAAAAAATTCGTATGATCCTCTAGAGAAGTACAATCCTCATCATGTAGCATTAAGTCCTGGCGGGGCGAACTATCTGATCAGTAAAGGAATTACTGTCTTGGGGTATGATTATCAGTCATTTGAGCGTGCGGGGAGCACAGACATCCATCGGCTGTTCATGGCGAAAGACATCATCCTGATAGATAATCTGCGATTGCGCGAGGCAGAAGCGAAAGAGTACCAGTTCATCTGCTTGCCTATTAAAGTGACGGGCATTGATGCTGCACCTGCACGAGCAATATTGGTAGAGGATGAGTGACATGAACCCATACAAAAAATATATTGCGTCATTCGATGGATTTCCTAAGAAAGATGTCATTTTTTGGGATTTCACGCCATTGCTCGAACATCCTACAGTGTACAAGCAGGCAATAGCGGACATACAAAACCACTATGCGGGCAAAGCGATTACGAAGATTGCCGCGATAGAAGCGAAAGGGTTCACTATCGGTGCTGCATTGTCGTTCGCCATGCACGTGCCTCTGTGCCTAATCAGAAAACCAAATCTCATTCCCAGGGATGTTCTTTCCAGAACGTTCGAGAAGGAGTACGGCACAGGCGAATATGCCCTAAAGAAGGATGCGTTCAACAAAGGAGACGAGGTGCTGATCGTCTATGATATCCTGGCAGGGCCTGGGGCGACAAAGGCGGCAATTGCGCTTGTCGAGGAGACGGGAGCTCGCGTTGCTGGGTGCGCGTTCGTCATTGAGCTCGACTACTTGAGAGGCCGTGAGCACCTAGGCAAGTACGATGTATTCTCGCTCGTGCACATCAAAGAGAAGAAAATACGATGATAAAGGTCATAAGTTTTGACTTGCAGGGAACACTGTCCGATTCCGCATTCTCTGATGAGTTCTGGCAGGAGACGCTCCCCATACTGTATGCAGTCGTGCACGGTATGACCTGCGAAGAGGCAAAAGATGTTCTCAAAAAACAATTTGCGGAGTGGGGAGTATATGATTATCGCTATTATTCCTTGAACTATTGGCTGTCCGCCTTGCAGCAAGAATCGCTGAGCGGCATCGAGAAGAGAATGAAGCATACACCGCTGTTCTTTCCCGACAGCATCGCGCTCCTGAAAGAATTGCAGGGAAAAACGACAGTGATCGTGACCTCCTCGACGGAAAAAGAGTTCATCAACAGAGAACTTGGAGAGAACAGGAAATACTTCAGTGCAGTGTATTCTTCCATTGATGATTTTGGCATTGCCGGAAAACCAGTCGAGCTCTATCTTAAGATTGCACGCATGCTGCACGTACAACCAGGGGAAATGCTGCATATCGGGGATAGTGAAGAGATGGATATTGACAATGCAAAAAAAGCAGGACTGCAGACGTTCTTCTTCGACAAGAACCTGCCGAGAGCAGAAGTCATGGTGTCGTTAAAAAAAAGACTGCAAATACCCTGATGCGGTGCAGGCAGCGTCACTTCTTTTTTTTGTCGTGCAGCGTACTGAGCAATTCCGCTATCTTCTTTCCAGACACCTTTCCTCGGAATTGCTGCATGGCCAATCCCATGAGTGCCTGCTTTGAAAGGTCTGGTTTTTCTGCCAACAATTTTTTTAATGCAATCATGATCTCGTCATCGGCTATGTCGACAAAGGTTATCTCTTCGCCACGCAGGCGTTTTGCCAAAAAATCGAATACTGCAGCTTTTTCTTGTGGAATACTCCCCTCATTCGATGCCTTGAGCGCTTCGGCAAAAAGCGGAGGACAGGACTGCCCACTCCACAACAAAGAGGAGACTGTGTTGTCGTCGACATTTCGCATAGAGAGTTCTTGGGCGGAAGAGGTGATGACATCACCCATGAATGCAGGCTTGAGCTGGGAGAATGTTTTTTGTAGGAAGTCCATATCGACTTCTGCGGAGATGAGGTCTCGTGCCAAGTCCTTGGCAAGGCCGTACTGCTTCACGTACCGTTCCTGCTTCTGCGTCCATAGCTCGACTGAGACGCGGCGTGCTTTGGGGAAGAAAGGAGGTATGTCTGTTTCGGGATACATCCTGCTGCCGCCGCTCATCGGCCTCAAGAACGATGACGTGCCGTCAGGGTTCGCATTCCTCACTTCCTGCTGCAATTCCAGAATCGCCGCACGGTCATGCACGGCAGTAATCGCTCTTCTCGCGATGGGCAAGGTGTCTGCGATGATGATGAAACTGTCTTCCTTTCCGCACTGCAACGCCGTCCTGAGCAGATCGACTTCCTCTTGCGTGATGCCGTACTTAGGCAGCTCGTCCCCGTGGAAGAGCCCTCCTGCACCCATGCGTTTGGCATGGTCGCTGTATTCCGTGCCGAGCCGTCTGCCGGGCTGGATTTCCCTACCGAGGAATTCTTTAAATCCTGACAGGTTCATGCCGAGCACGACGCCCTGCTTGTCGAGAGCTGCCTTGATGACTTTCGCCGCCGTTGCCGAGAAGATGTGCGTGACGTCCTGGATGTCATGGACGTGTGCCTTTTTCTTCTTGAGTACCTTAAACAATTCCAAAAGGTTATGCTGGCGCAGTGCCTCGTATTCGACAAGCTTGTCGATAATCCTGAGCTCTTGCGCACCTTTGATCTCGACCCTGCAGCCTCCTTTGATGGAGACGTTCACGTCCTGCCTAATCGTTCCTAGTCCGCGCTTCACTTTTCCCGTGCTACGCAAATACATGCCTATTTCTTTGGCGACGGCAAGGCATGCTGCAGGAGTGGTCATGTCAGGCCCTGTGGCTATCTCGATGAGCGGTATGCCTAAGCGATCAAGACGATACGTGGTTTCTGTGGTGGTCGTGCGTATGGTTCGTGCGGCGTCTTCCTCGAGGCAGATGGTGGGCAGGCTTATCTTCTGTCCCTGCACGAGCATGTGACCATTTCTTGCGACGAGTGCCGTTCGTTGGAATGCAGAGGTGTTGGAGCCGTTGACGATGGTCTTGCGCATGACGTGCACTTGGTCGAGAAGTTTTGCATGCACCATGGCGCTGAATTCGAGCACGAGGTTGAGTGCGTCTTCGTTCAGTGCGTGCGGCGGCTCTTCGTCAAGCTCAACAAGACAGGTAGTGTCGTCGTACACTTCATAAAGGAATGTCTTGTCCTTTCGTGCTTCGTGCTTTGCCGCCGCATCGAGTTCTCCCATCTCTCCTGCGGAGACGCGCAATCTCCTCAAGACTGTCTTATCAGGAGAATCGTCGCGGATGATGGTCGGGCAGTCGCAGAACAATTTTTTCCCTTCGATCTGCTGGTGGATTTCCAGGCCACACCTGATGCCGAGCTTGTCCAGATTCATGATGCGTCGTCTTGCAAGAAGTCATCCGTGTAGGATGTCCGCTCGGCAAGCTCTCCTCGCAGGTTCTTGAGCAGGAGGTCTTTGGCTTGTTGCTTGTCGTAATTGCTGAGCAGCCAGGCGAGTTTGATGAACGTCGTTTCTGTCGTCATGTCGTTGTTGTGCCCGAGAATCCCTGCTTGCTGTTGCCGTCTCGCGTTCTCGTACACGTTGAGGTTCAATCTGCCGAAGATGGTCTCTGGACTAAGAACGATGATGACGCCTTGGTGGATGAGTTTTTGCAAGGCTAGCATGATGTGCTCGTGTTCTTTGGTTAACTCGTCGAAGGCAGTGATGGGAAGATTGCCGAGGCCCGTGCTTTCGATGACCAGTCCGTCGTAGTCTTTGTAGAAGAGGAATTCTTCCGCGTGCATGTGCGTGTGCTGCTTGAGCACGCCGACTTTGATGTTGCCATCTATGAGCTTCAGGTTGATTTTTCCGTCATGGCGTTGCAGGTAGTGTGTGCTGTTGAACGTTATGGTTTTTGTACCATGATTGACGAACGCTACGGGCTGGGCATTGATGGCCTTGAATGCGTCCCTTCTGCTCGAGTGCATCTTCTTGGTTTTCGTGCCGGGCAGTATGGCACAGCCGTCGTCGTTGCTGCTATGATGCATGCAGATGACCACACCAGAGAAGTTTGCGTGGGCTGCGAAAAAGACGGCGTTGAGGAGGTTCATGCCTGCATCACTGCTGCCCCTGTCCGAGCTGCGCTGGCTGCCGACGAGGACGACAGGAACAGGTATGTTTTCGAGGATGAACGAGAGCGCTGCTGCCGTGTAGTGCATGGTGTCCGTGCCGTGCGTGATGATGATGCCCTGCACTCCCTCTGCAAGTTCTTTCTTTACTTCTTCTGCGAGTTTGTTGTAGTGTCCGAACCTGAGGTCTTGGCTCCACATGTTTGCTATAAGCCGTGACCGAATAGAAGCGATGCTGCCCAGCTCAGGGAAGAGTTCGAGCAATTCTTCAGGAGAGAATCTTGAGGAGACGCCCCCCGTCGTGTAGTCCACTTTGCTGGCTATCGTGCCGCCAGTGTGCAGAATGCTCACGACAGGCAAATCAGTGCGTTCCTGATTGGGAAAGGTCTGCTTTTCTGTCGGTGCCTTGCCGAGCACGGTCATGCTGGCTACATCTCTCTTCTTGAGGCCGATGTTGTACCCATTGTCTAACTTTAAGACTATAATGTGTTCGTCGGTGCTTGGCATGAGGACGCCGTCTAGCATCTCGTCGTGATACTGGAGCTGGATTCTGTCTCCTGCTTGCATACGTTTCCTGTTTTTCAGTAGTATTTATGATTTTCCATAAAATGACGTATCTTCAATACGTACGTGATCTCACAACAAAGTAATGTTATCACTATAAAGTGACTACAAAGTAGAAAGATTTAAATACTTGAACTACCAAATAAGAGTATGTTTCGGAAAAAACAAGAACCGAATAACATGAACTGGGATGACGTGACTCTGTGCATGATCGTTCGCGATGAGCTCATAAATCCTGCAGGCGGCATCTATACGATGCTCAAGCACCACCTTCCACTCTTTAGCAACGCAGTTGTCATGGATACAGGCTCGACCGATGGAACAAGACAGATTCTCGAGCATTTGCAGGGGGAATATCCTCACCTTCACGTCTTTGACGGGCCATTCAAAGGATTCGCACAGGCAAGAAATGCCGCAAAAAGAAAAGTCAAGACTCCTTTCGTCATGTCCCTTGATGCAGATGAATACATTCCTGAAGAAGAAAAAGCCAAGATTGCACAACACCTTTCCACAATCGAAAAGCCGAGCGTCGTCTGCATAGGCATTGAGAATATCAACACACGAGGAGATGTGACGGATTCACCGTGTTGGTTCGACCGAATATATCCTAATGAAGGAACTTCTTTCAAAGGCAAGGTCTGGGAAGGATTGTATGGCCCTCACCCCACCAATAATGTACTCTACAAGGGAGGTAAACAACTTCTCCATTTCATTCCTGACGACTCAGGAAAAAATAAAAAAAGAAATGTATGGTATGACTCAATCGATAGACATATCGGTGCAGGAAGAGGACCTGCAGAGCAGGAAGCATTCCTGTCGTGGAAGTTGCCTAATCCTGCAATATTGACTGATTACGGTATCGATTACGAAAAGAGCATCGCAGAGCTCAGACAACTGGGCTTGCTCCCTGAGAATCTTGCAGAAAAGATCATGCAAGAAAGCAAACCCGACATGAGAACAGCTGATGAAAAATTGGCACAAGAAATAGAGGCATTAAGATTAGCAACGGAGACGTTACTGCAAGTATACAGAAACAGTCCTCAGTACAGGGCAGAAGAAATGAGAAGAAGCATATCAGAATTATCCTTCGAAAAGAAAATACTAACAACTCCTTTTGCGTTAAGAAAAAGCACAGACGACGCCATTCTTACCCAAACAGGTAAAACATACTAAATAATTAGCCGAAATAGCTCGGCTTCGCATCCCGCAATTCTCTGCCTTTTGCGGCGGTGAAGTTGTCCTGCAAGTCCTCGTATGCCTTTTCGATGTCCTTGGTGACTGAAGGCCTGACTTTTTCGATAGCGTGCATGAAGTGGTCCATGGTGACTTCCTTGGCTTCGATGTTCTCACGCAGGGCGAAGATGGCCGCTTCCTTGCAGACGTTCTCTATATCTGATCCTACATAGCCGTCGGTCTTCTCGGCGAGCTTGGCAAGGAATCCCTCTGACTTCTTCTTGCTCTTCTCTTCCGCGAGGGGCATGTTTCGCGTGTGAATCTCAAAGATTTTCTTTCGAGCTTCCTTGTTGGGAGGGTGCACGTACGCTATCCTGTCGAACCTGCCCGGCCTGAGCAGTGCCGTGTCAAGTATGTCCGGTCTGTTCGTTGCCGCGACGATGACAATATTTTGCAGGTCCTGCAATCCGTCCATCTCCGTCAAAAGCTGGTTGACGACGCGCTCCGAGACGTGATTGTCTGAACTGACACTTCGCTGCGGTGCTATGCTGTCTATCTCGTCGAAGAAGATAATCGTGGGGGAGGTCTGTCGTGCCTTCTGGAAGACTTTCCGTATGCCTTTTTCTGATTCGCCCACCCACTTGCTGAGCATTTCAGGGCCGTTGACGAGGATGAAGTTTGCCTGGGATTCATGCGCCACTGCCTTTGCTAGTAAAGTCTTTCCCGTACCCGGAGGACCGTAGAGCAGGACTCCCTTTGGTGGCTTGACGCCCAATCGTGCAAATGCATGCCTGTTCTTGAGTGGCCACTCCACCGCTTCCTTGAGCTCTTGGCTCACATCATCCAATCCGCCTATGTCTTCCCACTTCACGTTGGGGATGTCGATGAGCACTTCACGCATGGCACTGGGCCTTACTGTTTTGAGGGCTTCGATGAAATCTTCCTTCCTGATGCGGAGGCCTGCCAGCTTGTCTTCAGGGATTCTTTCCTCATTTTTGAGGTCGATCTCGGGAAGGACCCTTCTCAAGACGATGATTGCTGCTTCCTTGGCGAGCGCTGCAAGGTCAGCTCCCACAAAGCCATGGGTGACTTCTGCTATCTCGGTTATCATGAACTTGACGGATTCAAGATCTATCTCCACATTGTATTCAGGGGTGAGGAAACCTGCCTCGGACAAGTCTTTGCGCAATGCCTCGAATTTCTCTCTTGTTTTCGTATCGAGCTTTGCCTGCGTGCCCAGCCGTTCCTTCTGCAAGTACTCTACGAAATCATGTAAGTCAGCTTTGTGGCTGAGCAGCGGCTCGTGCTTCTCCAACAAGTCCATGCTCTTCTTGTACTCGATGAGACTGGTGTGGAGCTTGGTTATTCTGTTCTGGACTTTGAGGATTTCTGCCTTGAGCCGGTTCATTTCATCCTGGTCAGGGTCTTTCTTGAGCTGCTTGAGCTCTGCATCGTATTCCTTCTTCTGCTTCTCGGCAGATTTCAGGTCGCTCTCCCACGTCTCTTTCTGCTGGTGGCGCTTGCTGAAGTTCTCCTTGAATTTCCTCTCGAAATAATTGACTTCTGCCATAAGGTTTACATGCGAGAGGGGCATGTTTCTCGTGTGGATTTTAAGGATTTCGAGCCTGCCCTCCTTCTTGGGGACACCGATCTCTATCTCTCTGTCGAATCTACCTGGTCTTCGCAACGCAGGATCCAACGATGAGGGAATGTTCGTTGCCGCAATAACCACGACTTTTCCCCTGCTCTTCAGGCCGTCCATGATGGCAAGGAGCTGAGCAACGACTCGCTTCTCTACCTCTCCGTGCGTTTCCTCTCTCTTAGAAGCTATGGCGTCTATCTCATCGATGAAGATAATGCTGGGAGCGTTCTTCTCCGCCTCCTCGAACTTCTTTCTCAGGTTTTCCTCTGACTGACCGTAATACTTGCTCATGATCTCAGGGCCGTTGATGAGGATGAAGTTAGAGTTTGTTTCATTTGCCACTGCCTTTGCTAGCAAGGTCTTTCCCGTACCCGGAGGACCGTGCAAGAGCACGCCTTTTGGCGGCTCAATACCTAATCTCTCAAATACTTCTGGGTGCTTGAGCGGCAGCTCTACCATCTCCCTGATCTGCTTGAGCTCGTCTCCTAGCCCACCAATGTCTTCATATGAGATGTCGGGGACTTCCTCGTCCTCTTTGATCTCTTCAGCTTCCTGCTTGAACACGACCTGGGTGTCATTCACGATGATGACGGCATCCTTTGGCGCAGTATCCGTGACAATAAATTTCAGGTCTCCCAGACCAAAGCCGAAACCTTGCTCTGCTGACAGCATGTTGAAGATGTCGTCAAAGAAGGGGCTGCTGCTCAAGCTCGTGCGTCTGCTTCTCGCTCCGCCCAAGGAGACAACATCTCCTTTGACCACTGCCCGTCCGAGCAGGCCGTTCTTGAAAATGATGGGGTTTGCGCGGATGACGATGCCTTCTCGTGCTGGCGCGATGACGACTTTTTTGGCTTCTTTGACGTCCGCTTTCTTGACGACGACGATGTCGTCGATGGCGGCTTTGGCGTTTCGCCTGATGAGGCCGTCCATGCGGATGATGTTCAGGCCATAGTCTCCAGGGAAGGCTCTGTCAGCGATGGCTACGGTGTGCCTGCCTCCTTTCTCTCCCCATAAGTCGACGATGTCTCCAGGACGGACGCCCATCTCCTTCATAGAACTCGCATCGATTCGCACAATGCCTTTGTTGACGTCTTCCTGCATCGCTTCCGCGACTTTGAGCCTGACTTCCATGACAACCACCTTAGCATACGGCTACCTGGAGGCAGAATTTAAAGGTTTCGAAAACGGCCGCTATTTAAATAGTCGTGCTTTATGAAGCAAAAGTGTCACTTCTTCGGCTCGAGGGTAGGCATGGGTACGGGGCTGGGCAGGCCGAGCTCTCGTGCCATGAGGATGGCTTCGACATTGCACCGGGCAAGGGCTGCGTTCATGACCTCTTTGCGTACGTCCTTGAGGAGGCTCTTGTCCTTCTTCCACGACTTCAGGATGTCCTTGGAGCTGCCTTCAGGGACGTAGATGAGAAATCCCTCAAGGTCTATTACCCCAAAATCAGGGTCGTATCGTGAGCTGAAGGCGAAGGTCATGCGCAAGGCATTCGTAGCCATGGCCACCTGCTCTTCTTTGACTTCGACGATAGAGATGTTGTTGTTGATGTTGATATTCCCTGTTGGGACATTCTTGCGTTCAACGCTCATTTTCGTGAATTGAAAACCAATGACTGCCATGCTATCACCTTCTTTTGAAGTACTATTGGTTGTTTTTTTAAAGTTTCTGATTAAGAAGACAAGGAAAAGAAAAAAATGTTCATTTGACGTCGATATCGACGCGATATGCCTGCTTCATCGCAACTTCGGCGGCATACTTGAACTGGGAGCCGAGCCTGCAGGCATGGAGCAGCTGGGCCAGGTTGACATCAGAGCCCTTTGCGTCTCTCGCCTTGCGTCCATACACCTCTGCAGCTTCATTCCTGTTTGCCAAGGCAACAGCCGCTCTGTCGTAGATGTCGAGGACACGCTTGCGTTCCTGCTTTGTAAGCACACGATCCGTTATGTCCTCGCCAAAAACCTTCCTCGCTTGCTGAACAAGCACATCATATTTACCGTCGTACTCGGCAAGTACGCTGTCCGCCTCTTGGTTCCACTGTTTTGTTATTGCCGCGTTGAGCGTGGGAAGACTGTCCCCAGCATACGCTGCTGCAGCAATCATCAGTGCAGAAATAAGCGGTTTCATGATTCACCCCAACAAACAGTTATGACTAAAAAGTAGATATTATTTAAAGTTTTTGTTTTTTTCGAAAAAAAGAATGCACGCCCAGATAGAGCAGGCTCCCCACGACACCCGCAGGAATATCCCAGTAATCAGGAGTTTTTCCTGTCAGCAAGCCTGACTCGTATGATGCAATGAATGCACTGCTGAACAAGAAACTCGTCCAGCACTTGAGCTTCTCGCTGCTTCTCGGAAAAAGCCAATGCATTGCATAATACGCGCAGAACGACAGGCCATATCCTTCGATGACGTTACCGCCATGCTGCAAGGTTTTGTAGAGTTCAAGATTCGTGTTCTGCGCAGTACTGATGCGGTCGTGCACAGGAAGTCCTGCTGCCTTGTTCATGATACCTATGACGCTGACATCGGGGTGGACGAGCTCTGCCCTGATCGTTTCAAGGCCAAAAAGTGCTCCGCCCGCAACACCTTCCATGACAACAGGGAACGTCCTTTCTACAGACACGTACTG